>JBCAXP010000009.1:0-27467 GCA_038533995.1 Pseudomonadota bacterium | reverse complement strand
AAGGTTTTCGTGGCCCACGGTGCGGACGATCCCTTCATAAAGCCGGAAGCGGTAGAGTCGTTCAAGCAGAACATGGACGCGGCCGGCGTTGACTACGAGTTCGTCGCCTATCCGGGCGCCGTCCACGCCTTCACAAACCCCGAGGCCACCGCCAACGGGGAGAAGTTCGGCTTGCCTCTCGCCTACCAGAAGGAAGCGGACGAGCAGTCCTGGGCGAAGCTGGAGTCACTGCTAACCGACGTGTTCTAAGCAGCCGCGCTGCAAAGCTCGGTTAACCCGCTTCGGGCTGGTATATCTGAATCAGGTTGCCGCACGTATCCACGAAGACCGCCAACGTCACGTTGCCGGCTTTCGTCGGCTCCGTGGTGAATGAGACGCCGAGATCGGTCAGTCGCCGAAATTCAGCGTCCAGGTCATCCACCTCGAATGCCGTAATGGGAATGCCCTGTTCGAACAGCGCCTCCTGAAAGGTTTTCGCGGCGGGATTGGCATTTGGCTCCAGCGAGAGCTCGGTGTCACCGCCCTCTGGCGATACGACGGAAAGCCAGCGAAATTCCCCGACGGGAATGTCCTGTTTCTTCACAAAGCCCAGGACATCAGTGTAGAAGTCCAGTGCCTTTTGCTGATCATCGACAAAAATCCCGGTTAGCTTGATCTTCATTGTTCCCTCCAGTGGAGTGTGCCAATGACTTCAATACCGCAAACCGGCTAGTCCGGGCTTCTCGAAATTTGCGGTTCGCTTTCCCACGAACTGCGCAGCAGATCCATGCAGACCGGCTTGGGCTGCTGTGCGGACCCGGCCAGGCGTTTGCGGTACATTGATGGCGACAGGCCAAAGCGCCGGGTAAACAGGGCGCTGAAGCTACCGAGGCTCGAGAAGCCAACCGCCATGCACACATCCGTCACTGAAGCTCCTTCAAGGGCCAGCAGTTGCTTGGCGCGGTTTAGCCGTTCCCTGGTTCGAAACTGACTTGGGCTTTCACCAAAGACGGCCCTGAACTGCCGAATGAAATGAAACCTGGACATCGCTGCCGCCTTCGCGACCTCGGCAATAGCTAATTCCTCAGGACCAACCTCGCGAAGGTTGTCGCGCGCGCGGCACAATCGCCTGAGCCTGTCTTGAGTCAGCATTCCACGTTGCTTCCTTATTCAAAAAGGGCTTGTCCAAAGAAGACCTGTTCAGTAGTGAACGTCCCACAGCTTCTGAGGCGAAGCAAGGCTGCTTGACGATGGTCGAATTAAATAATAACCTTTTGGTTATGAATAGCGAGAAACTCAGCGCGGTGTTCTCAGCACTGTCGGATCCCACTCGCCGAGGCATGCTGGCTCAACTGGCAGATGGCCAGGCGAACGTACGTACGCTCGCCGAACGCTACGAGATTTCCCAGCCTGCCATCTCCAAGCACCTGCGGGTGCTGGAGAAAGCCGGGCTCATTAAGAAAACGAGAAGTGGCCGCGAGAGCATTGTCAAAGCCGATCCGCGGCCGATGGAGGACGCCGCGCACTGGATACAGGTCTACGCGAGCTTTTGGCGTCAGCACTTTGATGCGGTCGAGGAGTACCTGGCTGCCGAGGGGAAACTGCTCTCCAGGGAGGACGGGAAGTGACAACCGACGTCAGGTTTGAAGGCGGCAGCCTGATCGTTACGCGGGTCTACGCAGCGCGCATTGAAGATGTGTTCGAGGCCTGGATCGAGACGAGCAAGGTCCAGCAGTGGTGGGGCTGCGCGGAGTGCACGAAGGTCAAGTCCGACGTCGAGGCCAGGGTCGGCGGCAAGTACAACCACGACATGACCATTGAAAACGAACACGGCACGTTCGAGGTGCCGGGCTCCTCGGTTATCACCGAATACGATCCACCGCATCGCCTTGCCTACACCTCCACAGACGATGCAGACCCAATGGTGGTTACCGTCACTTTCGAAACCGTCGAAGGCGGCACCCGGGTTGTGATGGTTCAGTCGAACATCCCCGACATCAAGGTGCAGGGCGACGTACCACTGCGGGAGATTGTGCAGGCAGGGTGGCTCGCGTCCCTGGAAAAACTCGACCGTGTCGTCTCAGGTCAGGGGTAGGAAATGAAAGATCCAACAGAAGCGATGCGCAAGCGCGCCAGCGAATACAAGAAGGTAGACAAGGGCACTTCGTGCACCCAGACGTCTTTCAAAACCGGTGGCAAGGCCTTTCTGTTCATCGGCGAGCAGGGCGGCAGATACAAGGCTATGTTCAAGCTCGGCGACTCACGCCCCGAGGCAATTCGCCTTGCGAAGGCGGAACCCGACAACTTCCAGGTTGGCTCGGGAGTCTGGGTGACAGCACGGTTTTCCCACGACGCACCGATGCCCCGGAAGCTCTGGCAAAAGTGGCTGGACGAGAGTTACGAACTCAGCGCGTAGCTTGCCGCAGGTAGCGTGCAAAGAACTCGTTGAGTGCAGGCCACGCGGCTGCCTTGGCGCGTGCGTTCTCGGGGCGGGTTGGATTCTGCGGTGGGCCGCTGAGCCCATGGCCCGCGTTGGCAAAAACCAGCGTTTCGGTCACCCTGCCGGCGTCGGCCCGGGTTTTGGCGATGTTGGCGGCCATGACGCCCGAATCCCAGACCTGGTCCTGGCCGCCGCCGAGGAGGAAAACCGGCTCATCGATGTCTTCCACGCGAATGCGCGCCGGGGCGACGGCATCCGGGTGGGCAAGGCGGCCCTCCGCATGCGGTACGCGCATCGCCACGCGCTTGCCGTCAGAGGGTGGCGCAAACACCCGACCCATCTCGAGGTAGGGCACGAAGGCCAGCGGCTCACCGTCCCAGGCAAAGCTCGAACTCTGCCCTGCGGTGGTGCCCACACCCCAGCCCTCCCAGATGACGTCGCTGGGCACGATCGCGGCGACTGCGGCAAAGCCGTGGATGCGGCTGGCTGCGGCCAGCACGAACTCGGCGCCCTTCGATACGCCGTACAGGGCGATGCGGTCCATCTGCACATCGCCGCGCGCACGCAGGGCATCGCGCACCTCTGCCAGGCGGTCGACGGCGATGTTTGCAAACGCGCGCGGCAAGCCAGGCACCGCCTGCGGCTGGTCGCCCCAGGCCGGCGAGTAGTACGGGTAGCCAACAACGGCGTAGCCTCGCGCGGCCCACAGCGGAGCAGAGGTGCGGGCGCCGCGGTCGCCACCCTCCGAGCCGCCGAGCACGATGATGGCGGGCAGCGGCTCGTCGCCGCGGGGGCGAAGCACGAACGCTCCCGGGAAGCGATCACCCAGCGCGGTCTCAACCAGCTCCTTTTCAGACCAGCGAAGCGTCAGACGCGCCGTGGCAAGCTCTGCCTGAGCGCTGTCCAGCACGCGAATGGCGACATCTTCCGGCCCCAGCCCTTCCGGCGTCGGCTCGCCGGAGTTGCTCATCGTCCAGAAAAGCCCGTTGGGGTCCGGGGTGTCCCATTGGCCATCGGTCGGCAGGTCGGCCGACAGGTCGATGACGCCCTGGTCGTCCGCGACGAAGCGCACCTCGCTGCGGTAGAGCTGCTCAGCCACCCAGAGTCCCGCCCGCGAGGCCTCGATGACGACCTCCTCACCGGCAGGGAGCGCCTCGACGCGCACGTGCACCGTGTCCCCCTGCAGCGCCGGGTTCGCCGAGAAGACGATTTTTGGCTCTGCGACGACAGCGGCCGGCTCGGCGATCGGCGCTGACGCGCAGCCGAGCTGGATCAGGGCCAGGAAGGGGGTGAAAAAGAGCGGCAGCTCACGGCTCGGCATGGCGGGTCTCCAAGGGAAAGAGACGTCAGGCTGGCATCAAACGCCTTGAATGGAGGCGATTTTCCGCGAATGGGCACAAGCGCGCCGCGAATGGCAGGCAGATTTGGGCTAAGCGGCGTGCTTGCGAAGCGTCTGCGCGCCACCGCGGCTGGTGTCGACGCTGCGTCCGCCGGTCAGAAAGACCCGCAGGCGCCCGCCACCGATCGATTCGACCGACTCGAGCGCGTCGAGATTGATCAGGTGTGCGCGGTGCACCCGAAGGAAACGGCCCTGAGGCAGCTGGCGTTCCAACTCCGCCAGGCTCTTGCGTGTCAGGTGCTGCTGGCTGGCTGTGACGATTTGAGCGTAGTCCCCGGCACGCTCAATGCAGAGGATGTCGCTGACCAGCACCGAGACGAATTCGTCCTCGGACCGCACCAGCAACCGCTTGCCCGCATTGGACGGTTCGGACTGCCGCGCCTGCCGCTGCGTCCAGAGCAGCTGGATGACGGCAAGCGCCACCAGCAGCGCATAAATCGTGAGGCCCTGAAACGTCTGCCAGAGGAAGGCGACGCTCGAAAAAGGCTGAACGGAGAACGCGCCGGTAAAGTCGCCGTCTCGCCACCCGAGCAGCACTGTTACCGTGAAGTACCAGAGAAACGCGTACGCAAACGCGCAAATCGGCTGCAGCACGGCTTGCCACGCCGGCCGCAGTCCTAGCAGCCAACGCGTGTTCAGCCACCACGCAGCCAAGCCCCAGAAAGCCAGCGCGCCGACGTTGATCACGGCGGCCATCAGGGCGTCGCCAAATGCCATGCTGCCATCCGAGCCCAACAGGAACACCGCCGTGTAACAAGCGACGAGCAGCACCACTAGCGCGAGAAATGCGCGCTGCGCCGGATCGGCGTTGGTGAATACCTTGGGTCCGATTGCTCTCAAGGACTGCTGCCTTTCCCGCTGTCGAGTGAATCAAGCCACGCGCCTAAAGCATCGTAGTACCCGTCACAGGCTGGAGTACCAGCAGCAAGTTCCTCGTTGACCCCGCCCGTCACGCTCTTTTGCATGACGTGATTGCAGTCGTCCAGAAAAACCCGGGTGAGCTTCATGCCGCCGCTTTTGGACGCTCTTGAATAAAGCTCGCCCACCGCCTGCCAGTCAATCTGCGTGTCGAGGCGTCCCAGTACGGCGAGCACTGGCACCGTCAGCTTGCTCAGCGTGCTCTCCAGGCCTGGATACATCACGGCAAGATTGGTGGCTTCGTCAAACTCGAGCGCACCAGACTGAAAGTAGGACTGAATGTTGCGCAACACCTCTTCGGTCATTTGAAAGTTGTTGCTGTTGAAGTAAGGATCGGCGAGCAGGTTTTCAGTGCTCGCATTGAACTCGTCGAGGGTCCCGCCTCTCACGAGAATTCTCTGGTAGTCATCCCATTCCGACATCAGCAATGCAACTTGTTCCGGGCTCCGCTTCTCGGCCCGCAGGTTGGCTTCCAGCATGTAGCGGCTGTTGTCGAGTTCAGTCGTACCGCTTACGGAAATCCAGAAGCGCATTCCATCGAAGAGCTCCGTAATCTTTGGCACGATCCAGCCGCCGCGGCTGATGCTCCAGAAGCCAAGGTTATCGCCGTTTGCGAGCCCGAGTTTCCCGATGGCCTCGATCGCCGCGACACCTTCTTCGGCGCTGCTCGCGATGCTCTGGTTATGGTCGTACTCCCCTTCACTCAGACCGTTGCCCGCTTTGTCCCAGTAGGCCACGTTGTATCGCTGTTCAACGAGAAACCGCCTTAGCTCAAGAAACTGGTCTCCGCCAACCAACTCCGTTGACCCATGCCCTGGAATAATGACGATGACGCCCCTTGCCGCTTGTTGGGGGCGCATGACCGCGCCGGAATAGGTCAAACCCTGGTACGTGAATTGAAAGGTGTGCTCATCAGTGGAAGCGGCGACGTGATTCGTGGCCAGCCCCAAAACAAAACACACGACTGCAGATAGCTTCAAAACCAACTCCTTCCGTAATTGCCTCAGCGATGGGTGTTCTGACCCAAACCGCTCACAACACGCAGGATACCCGGAGGTCATCAATCGACGCGCAGCCCTGCCGGACGCGGCAAGGCCGGTCGGTGCCGCTACCCAGGCCCGTGCCTATGGAAGCCGTGTCGTTCTCTCTACGACAACGATCGCCTCGCCCTGGCCTTCGAGGCCGGAGAGCACCACGCTGCTGGCTGCTACTTTGTGGTTGCCCGCGAGGCCTGCGAACGTCACAGAGCGCACTTTGCCGGTGGCGCCGGTGTCCAGCGTCAGGGAGCCCGCGGATGCCTCGAGCGAAAGGCGCAACACGAGAAAACGCCCGTCATCGCGAACCCGCCCCTCGGTGAGCGTTACGCCCTGCGCCTGCGTGCTGACAATGCCGCCGAGGTCGACGCCGAGACGGTGCGCGCCGATGCCGCCCGATGGCAGGTTGCGGGCCAGGTACAGCGGGTTGCTGAATACCTTCTCGAAGCCGTCAGCGCGGTAGACCTCGGCGCGCAGATGGCCGCCATCGCCAACTGCAACAGACTCGGTAATTGCGAACAGCGTGTCCGCGACGGTGTAAGTGCCCAGCACTGCGCCGTTCCAGACAGTGCGCACCTCGTCGGACGGCTGCAGCCCGTCGATGGTCACGTCGACCTGGGCGGTCTCGCGATCGGTGAGCACCACCTGGCCCATGACAAACGGGCCGCTGGCGAGGTCCACGGTGCCATCGAACAGGCCGAGGTCGCCAAAGAACACCCGGCCACGCCGAAGCCCATCGATGAGTGCCGGCTTGGTCGTGTTGTCGGCATACACCCAGGAGACAAAGCTGTTCTGGTTGTTGGCGTTGGTGCCGGGGCGCCAGCTGTGAAAATCGCTGACTCCGGTACCGACCATGTAGCGCTGGTTAAGGGCGAGCTGGTCCCACAGCCACAGGTGATCGGCAAGCTCATGTCCGCCGCGATTGCGGTAGCCGACTTCCATCAGGTCGGCGTCCTGCACGTTGTTGGCGATAAGTTGGGACAGCTTGGCCTCGCGGCTGGTGCCCCCGGTGCCAAGCCACGAGGCGCCGAACGCGTGATTCAGCGACACCAGTCCGCCGCGTTCGTGAATGCCGTCAACGTATAGGTCCAGCAGGTACTGGCGGAAGGCGCCGAGGTTGGAAATCCAGCCGTCATCGTCGGCAAAGCCGCCTTGCAGCGCTTCGGCATCGATATCGAGCACGACTGCCTCGAGGCTGAGATCATTCATGTGATCCGATGAGCCGATCTCGACGCCCTGCAGCTGCGTTACTTCCGGCCAGCGCGTGGCAATCTCGTCCAGCAGTTCCCGGTGCCGTGCCATTCTGCCGGCGGTGTCGAGGTTGTGGTTGATGGCGAAATCGTCAAAGTACGCCACCGCCTCGGCGCCGTTGCGAGTCTCGACGCCCATCTTGATTTCGTTGAGATTGTTGTCCTCTGCGATGACGTCCGGGAAGCCGGCCACAATGTCGTCTACCACCTGCAGCGTGTAGTCGTTCCATGCGCCCGGCTTGAACGTGAGCGGTACGCGATACACGGCACCGTTCACACTTGGCTCTGCCGCCGGGTCGTTGTCGAGGTAGTAGCGCACCACGATTCGCTCCGGCGTCTCGCGCTGGAACGACAGCGTGATCTCGATGACGGCCCGCGCATCCGCCTCAAGCTGCTCCGGAAAAACCGAGATGTCGACCGTTGTGCCGCCCGCGGCCGTGTGGGTCTTGTGCATCACCGTGGTGGAGGTGAACTTGTAAAGCAGGTTGGCAAACGTTCCGGACGCATTGGTCGCCTGCAGGCGCAGGCTGGCGGCGCCGCTGCGAAACCGCTGCTGGCTGATTTCCGCGGTGTAGGCGTCGACCCCGTTGTCGGTGGACAACTGCACGCCTTTCTCCTTGCCGAGGTCTTCGTTTGACGTGTCCGTCCACGCCTCGCCGTCCGACTGGGGCACCGACCAGTCCTCGAAACCGAAGTTCGAGGCGGTGTGGTAGTGCGTGAAGCCGTAGTCGTGATCGGACCACCAGAGCACGTCCAGGTTTTCCATGCGCGCGGCCAGCGTTGTTGACGACATGCTGCCGCGCGCTTCGCTCATTGACGCGTGCACGTGCATCTGCACCGAGTACGCTTGTTGCGGCTGCGTTTTCTTCAGTGGTGCGCCATGTGTTCCGGCCGTGCTGCCTGCCAGCCGCAGGTCGCGGGAATGACGCGACGGCGTATCTGCCAGCGCAAAGCCGAGAGCCAGCAGGACGCCCAGCAGCAAGCCCGCCGGCTGGAGCGTCTGCCAGCCGGTGGGGCTGCGGCGTGTATCGGGATTGCGTCGTGCTTTTTTCATCGTTATTGGCGCAGCGGTCGGCCCATCAAGATAGCAGAATCGCGCCGCTGCGCCGAGCCAGCGGACTTATGTCGCAGAGCCTTGCGCGGGCGCGTGGGCAGGCGGCCGTCGGTGCTGCTGTGCCCGGCCCGGGACTTAAGCCGGGCAGGGGCAAACTGCGATAGACTCACCTGCCACAAACAACAACGAACCCACCAGCCGGTGCCAGGAGAGTCACAGGATGCAAATACGTCTGCTTGCGGTCATGGCGACTGCGTTTGCCCTAACCGCCACCGTAGCGATAGCCCAAACGGCTACTTCGGAAAAAACTGACGTTCGAGAAGTAGATGCCAATATGTTCCCGCCGGACACCCTGTTCGACGTCTCCATCCCGACGCCGGCAGATTTCCTTGGCTTCAAGCTCGGCCACGAACCCGTTCGCCACCACCAACTCGTCGACTACCTGCGGCACGTTGCGGAACTCAGCGACAGGCTCACCGTGGAGACAATCGGGTATTCGCATGAGCGGCGCCCGATACTCTTCCTTGTTGCAACATCGCCGGAGAATCGTGAGCGCATTGACGAAATCCGGGCGCAGCATATTGCGCTGACCGAGCCCGGCGGTGGCCAGGACACCACGAAGGGCATTGCCGATGACATGCCGGTTGTCACCTGGCTCAACTACGGCGTGCACGGCGCAGAGGCAAGCGGCATGGACGCGTCACTGCCGTTTGTCTACCACCTCGCGGCCGCGCAGGGCGAAGCCATCGAGCGGGTTCTCGACGAGTCGGTGATTCTCGTTACCGCGGTGTTCAATCCTGACGGCCACTCCCAGCGCATCTCGTGGGAGGACGCGTACGGCGGCAAGCGCCGCATTGCCGACCCAGCGCACATCGAGCACGCCTCCGACTGGCGCTTTGCGCGCACGAACCACTACTTTTTCGACCTCAACCGGCAGTGGCTTCTCCTGACCCAGCCCGAACCGCGCGCCTGGATGCGCAAGTGGCACGAGTGGCGTCCGAACCTGACCGTTGACTACCACGAGATGGGCTCGGACAACACGTACTACTTTCACCCGGGCGTGGCGACGCGCACCAATCCGCTCGCTCCAGACCGCGCCGAAGAACTGATGGCGCAAGTTGTGCGGACGTCGGAAGACTTCCTGGACAGCGAAGGCCGCCTTTACTACCACGGCGAAGGCTTCGACAACTTTTACGTCGGCAAGGGTTCGACCTTTCCGCTCGTGAACGGCGGCGTCGGCATCTTGTATGAAGCTTCTTCGACGCGGGGGCGAGAGATCGAAACGCAAAACGGTCTGCGCACGTTTCGCGAGAATATTCGCAAGCAGTACAGGACCAGCGTGGCAAGCATCGAGGGTGCCGTCGCCTTGCGGCAGCCGTACCTCGAGTACCAGCGCGACTTCTACCGTAGCGCCCTCGATGAGGCGGCAGACAGTTCGACTCGCGCGTGGGTGTTCTCGGCGCCGGGCGACCCGGCGCGTATGCACTTCTTTGCAGACCTGCTGAACTACCACCGTATCAGCACGTATCGCCTGGCTCGCGACGTTGACGCGGGTGGCAAGAGTTTCAGCGCTGCCGAGTCGCTCGTCGTGCCGGTATCGCAACCGCAGTATCGACTGATCCGAAGCATCTTTGAGACCCTGACGGAATTCGAGGACGCGACGTTTTACGACGTGTCGACCTGGGCCTTGCCGCCAGCGTTCGGGCTCGACTACGCGGCGCTGGCCGGCGGTGCGTTCAGCGACAGCCTGGTTGGCGGTGAGTATGCGCCAGCTATGCCGGTTGCAAATGCGCCGGTCGAGTCCACGTACGGATACGTCTTTGAATGGGGCCCCTACCACGCGCCGCGTGCGCTGCAGCGTGTCCTCGAAAGCGAGATGCTTGCCCGGGTCGCAACCAAACCGATCAACGTGGCAACCACGTCTGGCGACCGCAGCTTTCCGGTCGGGAGCATCATTGTGCCGCTCGACCGGCAGGAACGGCCCGCGGCTGACATCTACGAACTCATGAAGACGATTGCGGCCGAGGACGGCGTCGCGGTGCACGCAATGACGTCAGGCCGCAGCACCACCGGTTCGGCCGATGTGAATGTTGGTGGCCCTGCGGCAAAATCCCTAAAGCCCGTTCATGCGCTCCTGGCCGTGGGCAACGACGTCAATCTCTATGACGCGGGTGAAATCTGGCACCTCGCCGACTTTCGGATGAACATGCCGATTACCCTGCGTGCGCGCGACGACCTTGGCGGCATCGAGTGGGAGCGCTACACGCATATCGTTTTTCCATCCGGTGACTACGACGGCTTTGAGCCGGAGTGGGCAGACCGCATGCGGACCTGGGTTGACGAAGGCGGTACGGTGATCGGCATGCGGGAGTCAGTTTCCTGGGTGCGGAGCAACACTATCGACTGGATTGATCCGACGGACCTCGAGGCGGTCGAGGCGGCCAAGGCCGAGGCGGAAGAAAAAGCCGCGGAAGAAGAGGAAGCCGAGGAGTCCGAACGCCTCGCCTACGAAGACAAAGCAGATTTTGAAGCAGAGAGAGTGATCGGCGGCGCCATCTTTGCAGCTGATCTCGACAACTCGCACCCGTTGGGCTTTGGCTACGCAGACAGAGCGATCTTTCTGCACAAAAACGTCGAAGATCCGATGGAAACTACCGAGAACCCATTTGGCACCGTCATTGCCTACACCGACGACCCGGTTTATTCAGGCTACGTCTCGGAAGAGAACAGCGACGAGCTGGCAGGTACACCTGCACTGATCGCGGAGCGCTCCGGCGACGGCAGCGTGATCCTGTTTGCTGACAACCCGAACTTCCGCGGCTACTGGTACGGCACGAACAAGCTGTTTCTTAATGCGCTGTTCTTCTCAACGGCGTTCGATGCGCCGCAGGAGGACTAGCGCGACGCCGACGCCTGAAGTCTGGTACACAATGAGCTCGTTGACATCTCAGTGACGCAAAGAGGGTTAGATCATGATGGGAGACCCCGCGGACACGCTGTGGTTTAAGTTCTGGTTCCCGATAGCCGCGGGCTTGTGGGTGCTTGGCGGACCGTTGCTGTTTCGTTTCGCACGCTCGCGAAGCTACCGCGCGACTCTGGCCTATCGCTCCTTCAATGCCCTCGTCTGGCGGGCTTACCTGGTAGCGACGCTGGTTCTCGCCAGCCACTGGTACCTCGGAGGCCCTGGCCACCGCGAGCATCTCCTTGCAGTGGTCACTTCGGCCCTTGTTGTTCTCAGCCCAACGCTTTGGATCGCAATGCTGGTGAGGACGCTGTGGTTCAGAGACTGGGATCCCGCGTGGTGCTACTCGCGCCAGGGCATCAGTGTGTGGCTGCTTCGGGACGGTAGCCTGCGCGCGCGAACCCGCGAGCGCTGGGACCTTGCGCACCTGCACTCGCTGATGCACGGCGGGCTGTGGCTCGCTGCAATGCTCGCCGTGCCGCTGTGCCTCGCCCTTGGCCAGCTCGCCGGCTGGAGTGACTACCTCGGAAAAATCGCGTTTGTCGGCGGAGCCTACGCCGCCAACAGCGACACGCTCTGGGCATACCGCGCGTTCACGTGGGGTGTGCTGCTGACCGTGGTCGCGACTGCCTGGTTGCATGGCTCTGCGTGGCTCGCTCGCAGAGCCTTCGGGGCACGGCTGCCAGCGCGGGCCCGTGGAGAGGTTGTGCGCTGGCTGCCGATACTGGTGCTACCGGTGTACGGGGCAACGGCGCTGAGCGTTTTCTAGCGCCCAGGCCGGCCAAACTCCTTCAGTCGGGCAGATTGCCTGGCGCACCCCACCACGCGGCCGCCAGGCTGATGAGCGTGCCGATGGCGACCGTGGTGCCCAGTGCATTGAGCGCGGGAATGCTCGAGCCTGCCAGAACGCCAAAGGCAACAGCGGTGGAGGCGCCGCACGCAAGCACGGCGTGACGGCTATCCGCCCGGTGCGCGCCCTCATCGTCGGACCGGCTGAGGAACAGCGCATAGTCCAACCCAAGGCCGGCAACCAGCAGCAGCGCCATCAGGTGGTACAGGTTGAGCGCGCCGATCAGCACAAGCAGCAGTCCCGCCGTCGTTAGCACCACGGCAACTACGGTGGACAGCGACCACAGCGCACGGGCGACCGGCAGCCGCCACAGCAGCAGCGCAAGGATGATCGCCAGCGCGATCGCGAGACTGCGCAGCGTGTCGCCGCGGTAGTCCGCAACCAGGGCCTGGGATGCGGCCTGGAAATCCACCAGCGCTGGTCGTCCGGGCTGGGTCGCTAGCCACGCGGACAGCGCCGCAGGGTCGGCCACGTCGAACAGGCTGACGACGCTGACCCATTCGCCGCTGCCCTGGTACAGGTGCGCAGCAACGTAGGGTTCCAAGGCACTGCCACCGAAGCTCTCTACCGTTAGTGGCGGCAACGACCGGCTGCTTGCCACGTCCCCAACGAACTCGTCGAACGCCCGCTCGGCGAATGGCGTACCGTCGAGCGCCGTCCGAAGCGCCACGCGCAGCGCAGTGTCGTCTGGCAGCCGAGCCCGCCGCGCCTCGAAGCGCGCCGCGCTGGGCAGTAACCGCGTCACGGTTTGCCAGTTGCGCAAGCTGCCCGCGTCACGGGCTGACGCAAGTTCAGCATCAAGCGCCTCGGTAGCCTGCAGCACCGCCTGCAGGTCGCGGTCGCGCAGGGTGATGATGTGCCGCAGGCTGGGCGTGCCAACGGCCTGTCGAAAGCGGTTGTCCTGCGCCAGGCGCTCCGGCGGCACCGGGCTCAGGTCGGACAGGCGGTTGTTCCACAGTTCATGAGGTGCGAGCACGAGAAGCCCGCTGCCAGCGACCAGCAGCACGATCACCGCGGTCCATCGCAGCCGCGCGGGTCTCGCCGAGGATGAAACGGCAGGCCGCGACGCCGTGACAAACGCAGGCAGAATCCAGCGCGTCACCAGCGCGGCCACCAGCAAGCCTACCGCGGTGAAGACGCCAAGCTGCGCGGCGCCCTGTGAGCCAGAGAGGGCAATGGCGATGTACGCAACGAGTGTGCTGGCCGCACCGAGACGTAGCGTTGGCCAGATGCGTTGCATCGCGGCCGTCGCGTCGGTGGAGCGCGCGTGGCTGAACAGGTGCAGCGGATAGTCGATGGCGATGCCGAGCAGGGTGAAGCCGAACGCAAGCGTGATGCCGTGCACTGCCGGAAAGGCAAGCGCAACGGCGGTGAGACCAGCGAGTGCGCCCGAGGCAAGCGGCAGGGCGGCGAGCACCAGCACCGGCCAGCGGCGGTAAGCGACAAACAGCACGATCGCGAGGCCCAGCGATGCCAGCATCGAACGGTTGCGCGCCTCGGCGTGGATGGTGTCGCGCAGTTCGACGCCGAAGACGCCTGGCCCGCTGGGCACCGCGTCGAGGCCGGCTTCATCAAGCGTTCGGCGCAGCTCATCGACCGCCGTGGCCTGTGCCGCAAGGTCAAACGCCGGCGCGGCCGTTTCGATGAGCAAAACGGGCGTGCCGTCGTCTGTGCGCCAACGGTCGGCGTCGCCGGTGTTCGTTGCCAGCCGTTCGAGCGCAGCCAGCGACGCCATCGTCGGGTCGCCGCGCAGCAGCCGGTTGAAGTCGCCGCCGGCGAAAAGCGCAAGGTCGGCGGTGCGGTCGGCGAGCGCCGCTGCCAGCATTTGCGCATCCAGCGGCGCGTCGCGAAGCAAGTAGCGGTTGCTCCATACGACGTCCGGAATGTCGTCAACGCCGGGACTTGGCGGCCCGGCTAACACCCGTGTGAAAAGCCCGGTGTCCGCCAGGGCGTTGATTGCCTCGTCCACAGCGTCGTCGTCTGCGCCCGAGAGGGCGACGAGAATCAGGCGCGCGCCCGGCGCTGCGCCCAGGCGCTCCACGAGTACTCGTTGCGCGGCGGTCGTGGGTTCGGGCAAAAACAGGCCAAGGTCGTAGCTGAAGCGCAGGGTAGTGCTCAGCAGCGCAACGCACGCGAGCATGCCAGCGAGCCAGACCAGCCTGGCAACGTTAGTCACTGGGTGACTGGCCGGTGTCGGGTGGTGCCACAAACGTCATGTGCTGCCAGTCGCCGTTGGTCATCTGTGTGCAGATGGCAGTGACCCGTTGTTCATTACCATCGACCAGCAGCGCGTCCACGTGTTTCTTGAGGCGACGGCTGCGCGGCGTCATCGTTAGCCGCCACGTCGCATCGCTGCCGGAAGGGTCGAGTTCACCAAAGTCGAGGTCACCAAATTCGAGATGAAAATTCTCCTCGAGCGCGTCGGTGTCGCCGGTAAGCAGGCCGCGGAAGCCGGCGAGCAGGGCGCGCAGCTCGGGCCGTTTGCTGAGCTTCAGCCGGCGGGTCTTGTCGTCTCGCGTCACGGTGACGTAGCGCTCGTCGACGGTCATGCTGACAGGCACCGGCGCTTCGACCAGCTTGCTCATCACGTTTGCTTCGGCGTCGTAGGTGAGCCTGCCCTCGAACACCGCCGGTTTGGTAAGCACGTCGCTGTGTCGTTCCTCGCGAAAGGCGACTTCCTCGAGCACGCCTGCGCGCAACGACTGCAGTTTCTCTTCGAGGCCCGGCGGCGCGGCGACCGCGTGCGCGCAAGCCAGCCACGCGACGAGTGCCGCAGTAACTGCATTGATGGACCGGCTCACGAACGTTCCTCCTTCCAGAATGGAAAAAAGTTAAACCAGTTGTAAGGCGCGAGCTTCGCGTGGTGAGTAAGCCGGTCGGCGTAGGCCTGCACCACCTGCGACAGCCCGCGGTCGCGCGCGCCGCGCCTCGGCCGCTCAATGTCGAAGGGCTCGAACACGACGCGGTAGCGGTCGCCGCCCTCGTACAGACCGAAAAACAGCACCACCGGTGCCTTGGTGGCTGACGCAACCAGGAAAGGCCCCAGCGGAAACGCCGCCTCGTGTTCGAGAAACTTTGCATCAATGGCGCGTTCGCCGTCGGCCATCCGGTCGGCGGTAATTGCGACGAGGTCACCGTTCAGCAGTGCCTCGCCAATGCTGAGCGCAAGCGTGCCTTCCTGCTCTGAAGTATCGATGACCTGCCGTGCGAGCTCCGGGTTGAGGCTTTCCAGCATGCCGTTCGCGTTGCGGCTCACCGACCGGTCCAGCACGATGCGCAGGGTCACGTCAGGCCGCTGCAGGCTGATGATGCGGCTCGCCTCGAAGCTCCCCAGGTGCGAGCCAACGAGCAGGCAGCCCCGGCCCTCGGCCAGCGCGTTGCCGAGCACCTCGACGTTTTCGCTACGCACGTCGAGCCGGCACTCGCGGTCGCCCAGCAGGTACACGCGGTCCAGCACCACCTGGGCAAACGTCTGGAAGTGCCGCAGCATGTCGCCAAGCCGAGCGGGTCGCCCAAGCGCGCGGGCCAGGTATGTGCGCGACGCCTCCCGTTCCCGCTTGCGCACCAGGAGAAAGTACAGGCTGATAGGCCAGAGGCTAAGCTGCGCAAGGCCTCGCGGCACGCGCAGCACGCACCACAGGTAAAAGCGAATGATCCAGCGAGTGCCGCCTTCCTCGCGCTCTGCCCAGCCCTGCGTCACGATCGGCTCCGGTGGGCGCGCCAGGCGGCCAGCAGTTTGTCGCGCGGCAGCTTGCCGGTTTCCGACCGTGGCAGGGCGTCGGTGAAAACGATCGGGCGCGGCACAAGCGCGGCGTCCACCCGCTCGCGAAACGTCTGCGCAATCGTCTTTGCTGACACGGTCGGCGCGACAACCATTGCCGCCAACCGGCCGATGCCATTCTCGTGCGGCGGCTGAAATACCACACCGTCGATCACACCCGGCACGTCCTGCAGCAATTCGGTGAGCGCGGCAAGCGAGCCGCGCTTGCCGGCGACGTTCACAAGATCGGACAAACGGCCCTTTAGCGTGAAGTGACGCGGTCCGGAAAACGCCAGCACGTCCTGCAGCGGCACAGGCTCCGGCAGGTGGTCGGCATACACGGTGCACTCCTCGCCCTTGCTGCGGAAGTCGAAGGCATCGAAGGCCTCCCAGTCTTGCGTGTGCGCGGTATGGCGCCACGCCAGCGAGCCGGCTTCGCTGCACCCGTAGATTTCCCGCACCGATGCGCCGAACCGCGTCTCAACCGCGGCGGCAAGCTCCTGGCCAAGCGGGGCGGTGGCGCTGAGGACGAATTGAACCGGCGGAAATGCGAGCTCGCTGCCGAGCAGCGCACGCAGGTGCAGCGGTGTGCTGACGAGCACGCGCGGCGCGGTCATGCGTTCGAGCGCTGCACGCACGTCGTCGGGAAACAGCGGCTGTCCGGTGTGCAGGCAGATGTCTCCCTGCAGCGGCGCCAGTATTGACGTCTCGAGACCATACATGTGCTGCCCCGGCACCGTGGCGAGCAGTTCGTGGGGTCCGGCGGCGCCGCCCAGCATGTACCGGATGTTGACCGCCGTGCTGTCAAACAACGTGCGCCAGGGCTTTAAGTTTGCCCCGGACTGGCCGGTTGAGCCGGAGGTAAATGAAATGGCCCCGAGCTGGTCCAGCGGAATCTCGGGTGCAGGGGCAGGTTCGCCTGGCTCCAGGGCACTGGCCGGTATTCGAAAAGCGCCGAGGCCCGCGGTGTCGATTTCGGCGTCATGCACAACGTAGGCCGGTGAGTAGCGGTCGGCCACCTCGCGCACCGTGGACGGTTGCCGGCTGGACGGCAGCAGGTTGCACTGGCCGCGAAGCATCACGGCGCACATCGACACGAGCAGCGGGTAACGGTCGCGGCAGAGGTTAACCGCGTACGGCTGGTCAGGCAGCGCCGCGGCCAGTGCCTGAACCTGGCCGCAAAACTGGGCAACGGTGATGCGGCGCCCGTCGTGAAAGGCAATGTGCTGGTCCGCCGGGCGGGTGGTCAGCGGGGCGCTTTTGGTACGGCTGGGCGTATCGGTCATCGGGTGGCGAAAAGGGCGCCGGCCGGGGTCGAGAAGAAACCCTCAGGCGGTGCGCTCGGCTTCGATAACCTTCGACAGGGCGCGGAGGTTGGCGAAGGCCTCGCGCGTGCGCTCGTCTTCGGAGCGCAGCTGCACGCCGTACGTCTGTGATATGGCCAGCGCGAGCTCCAGCGCGTCGATCGAGTCCAGCCCCAGTCCTTCGCCAAAAAGCGCCTCTTCGGGCGCGATGGAGCCGGGCTCGACGTCTTCCAGGTTAAGGGTTTGGACCAGCAGTTCGGCCAGTTCTTTTTCTGTTGCGGACTGAGCCGTCATTCCTCGCTCCGTTAAATACCTGTTTCTGAGATCAAGCCTGCTGCTTTATACTATGATCCCTGCCCCGAATCATGCCTTTTTCACCACGGACACACAAACCCATGCCTGACTCTCCGGACGTGCTGATTATCGGCGGCGGGCCCGCTGGCACGACTGCGGGTACGATGCTTGCTCGCAAGGGGTATCGTGTTGTTCTGCTTGAGAAAAGTTCTCATCCGCGCTTCCACATTGGCGAGTCGCTGCTGCCCATGAACCTGCCCATTCTGGACCGGCTCGGGGTGCTGGACGCGGTGCGGGAGATCGGGGTGGTCAAGCAGGGGGCGGACTTCACCTGTGGTGACGATCCGGAGGACTACAGCACCTACCATTTCTCCCGCGCGCTCGGCGAAAGCCCGGGCCACGCCTTTGAGGTAAAACGCGAGGATTTCGACGCGCTCCTGTTCGACAACTGCCGCCGCGCGGGCGTGCAGGTGCATGAGAACCACAAGGTTACCCGGGTTGAACTGGACAAGAACGGCGCGCACCGCGTTGAGAGTACCGACGGCGACGGACGCACCCACGAGTGGCGTCCGGCGTTTGTTCTGGATGCGTCCGGCCGCGACGGCGTGCTGGCTTCGCGCCAGCGCTGGCGACGGAAGAACCCGCGCCACGCGAGCGGCGCCGTGTTCGGCCACTTCGAAGGTGTCAGCCGGCGCCCGGGAGAGGATTCAGGCAACATCAGCCTGTACTGGTTTTCCCACGGCTGGATCTGGATGATTCCACTGCCCGACGGCGTCATGAGCGTGGGCGCCGTGTGCTGGCCGGAATACCTCAAAACCCGCCGCACGAGCCCGGAACGTTTTCTGCTCGACACGTTGAAAAAATGCAAGCCGGCGAGCCATCGCATGCAGGGCGCAACGAGCGTGGCGCCGGCCCGCCTCACAGGCAACTACTCTTACCGCGCCGAGCGCCTCTGGGGCGACGGCTTCATGATGGTGGGCGACGCCTACGCGTTCATAGACCCGGTGTTCTCCAGCGGTGTCTACCTTGCCATGAGCAGCGCCGAGTCGGCCGTTGCGCCAGTGGACGCATGGCTGCGTGGTGAGCGCCGCGCCTTCCGTCGCCAGGCCGCGGCCTGCGAGAAACGCATCGCTCGCGGCCTGAACGCCTACTCGTGGTTCATTTACCGGTTTACCTCGCCGGCCATGCGCAACCTGTTTCGCGCCCC
This sequence comes from Pseudomonadota bacterium, assembly GCA_038533995.1. Lineage (GTDB taxonomy): Bacteria > Pseudomonadota > Gammaproteobacteria > Steroidobacterales > JBCAXP01 > JBCAXP01. Next base: position 9,016 of record JBCAXP010000009.1, on the reverse strand, counting down.
GCGAAATATCTGGCAGGTTGAGCAGGCGGTCGTGTCGATGCTCGCCGGCGATGTTTTTGGCAACGGCCGCATTGACGCGCGCCTGATGTTCTTCCGACTGATCTACAGCGTTAGCTGGCTGTTCACACTACGCGAGTCCTTTGCCGCGTGGCGCGATCGCCTGCGCAACGCTGCGGTGGAAACGGTTGAGGCGGCGGCCACGGAAACGCCGAGGCTGAAAAGCAAATGATGCGCGTTTCCTTTGAAGACTCGTCGCACCAGAGCGGCGACGACAGGCACGTATTCGCTCGCTTCCATTTCAACGGGAACGGCGCCGCCGACAAGTCAGCGCGAGATTTTGAGACGGGCCTTCGCCAGGTGGGCGAAACGAACGTTTGCGAGGTATGGCGCTGCGACGGGCCGTCTGAGACGGCGCTTGAGAACGGCGTCTCCATGGTTTCCAACGAGCAGTACCTGCTGCTGAGCGCGTTCGCCGATGACGCAGACATGCGCGCGGCAAGCCAGGACGTCTACGACCGCATCCTGGGGCTCGTCGCGTCAAAGGGCTATCCCAACATCGTGCGGGCCTGGAACGCCGTGCCGGACATCAACACGGGCGAAGGCGACGACGAGCACTACAAGCAGTTTTGCGTTGGCCGTTCCGATGCCTTCGACGCCTTCGGTCACGCTGACGGTCCGCCACCCGCGGCCACTGCGGTCGGTTCAGTGGCACCGGGACCATTGCGGGTATCGCTGCTGGCGAGTCACAAAGCGCCCCGGCTGCTGGAAAACCCAAGGCAAGTCAGCGCGTACCAGTACCCGCGTCAGTACGGGCCGCGCAGCCCTGCGTTCAGCCGCGCGGCTGTCCTGAATGGCGACGACAACCTGCAGGTGTTCCTGTCAGGCACGGCGGCCATCACTGGCCACGAAACGCGCCACATCGGCGACGCCGGCATGCAGATTGCCGAAACCCTGGAAAACATTCGTCACCTCGCGGTGACGGCTGGGCTTGGCACGACACAGGCGGTGCTGCGCGTGTACATTCGCGATCCGGAATTGCGGGCAGAGGCTGTGCGGTACGTTGATGAGACGTTCACCAATCCACCGCAGATGGTGGTGCTGGCCGCGGAGCTGTGCCGCCGGGAACTGCTGGTCGAGATCGACGGCATCCTGCGCGCTGCGGATTGACCGTAGGAGCGGGGTCTCGCCGCGATAAAACTGCGCCAAGGCGAAGCCTCCCATCGCGGCAAGATGCCGCTCCTACCGAATCAGCCTCCATCGCGGCGAGACGCCGCTCCTACCGGTCGGTGGACAGCAACAGCCGCACCGTGCGGGCTTCCTCGTCGCCGTCCGCGACCGTGTAGCGCACCACGATGTCCGCCCTGCCGTCGCCGTTGATGTCGTCGGCCCGCACCAGTTCGCCGTTGCGCGGCATCGGTACGTCGAGAATCTCGGCGGTCTTCGAGAACAGCCGCGGTGTCGCTTCGCCCTGGTACAGCGCGAGCTTGCCCTTGCGGGTTTCCAGCGCCAGGTCCTGCATGCCGTCACCGTCAAAATCGGCAACGCGCACAGCCGGAATATCAATCTGGCCGCTCGACATGCTGAAGCTCACCTTGGTTTTGGTCTCGAAGTTGGCGCGCTCGTCAAAGCGCTCGTCGTCGGTCATGCGGAAAAACTGAATCTGCAGCGACACGCCACCCGAGAGTAGCGCGCCAATGATTTTGCCGAGGTTGAGCCGCACCTTGCGAACGATGAGGTCCTTCTTGCCGTCGCCGTCGATGTCGGTTTCCACCAGGCCGAACTGCAGGCCCTTGGAATCGAGCAGGCCGTCCTCTGTTGCGGAGTAGGTCAGAGCGGTGCCGTCGCGCCGGCCGAGGTGCATGCGAAATTCGTTGCGCTTGTCGAACACGCCTTCGCTTAAGAAAGCCTCGGTGAGCACGTCGGGTACGCCGTCGCTGTTGAAGTCCGACACGGTCTGGATGCGGCGCGTGGTGAGTTGACTCTGGTCCATTGCGCCACGGTCGGTGTCGACCGCGCGAAGCTGCGCCTCGGTGGGCAGGTCAAGGTTTAACGGCAGTATCGTCGGGGTGCCGGCAAAGCGCTGATTGGGCAACTGCTCGTAAACGTGAAACGCGTCGCCGCGCCAGGTGACGATGTCGCTCAACTCGTCGAAGTTGACGTCGCCGACATAGAACGATCGCGGCGCGAAGCGGGCGCCAGACTCGCCCAGCGTCATTGCGACGCTTTGCTGCAGGACCACCTCCTCACCGAAGCTGCCGTCCTCGAGCTGCAGGCGCACGCGGTGCCCGGCAAGATCTGGCACCAGCAGGTCATCCAGGCCGTCGTCATTGAGGTCGCGGAAAAAGTCGAGGGGGTTCAGCTCGCCGGCGCGCGGCTGCCCGTAGAGGCTGCTCATCGGCAGCAGCTCAACGATTTCACCGCTCGCAGGGTCAAAGCGCTTGACGGCGCCGGGCGTCAGGAACACGAGCGTGTCGCGGTCCCCCAGGCGACCGATGTCGTAGGTTACAACCTCGGTTCCAGGCGTGAGTACCGTGGTTTCTTCGGGCTCCGAACCATTCCCCAGGCGGTACATCGCGATGCGCTGCACGAAGTCCTCGTCGCGCCCGGCAATCACAACAAACGCGTTGTCCGCGCTGTCGAAGCGGCCGTGCAGCAGCGGGTGCTCCACGAGGAATCCGGTGTCGATCACCGTCTCATCGAACGCGGCGGTAGCAGCGGTGCTTGTAAACAGCGTGGCAAGCGCAAAGGCGCGGGCCCCCATCCCTGGGCAGCGAAAGAACTTCACCTTGTTGGTGCCCCGCTTTGCTGAGTGCTGAACGTATGCATCATGACCACCTTGTTACCTGGGCCGGGTTCGCGGGCCGGTTGCCGCTTTTTCATGTCGGCAATTTGCCCTACCATGAGAGTGAATGAAACCTGCCGGAAAGCTCTGCCATGACTGTGAAGACCGCTGACCTCTACGACGACTTTGCCGACGAGCTTGCCATCGCCGAGCCGCTATTTAGAGACTACGGCGGGCGAGTTGGGTTCCACGGAGAAATCGCCACGGTCAAGGTGTTCGAAGACAATGTACTCGTAAAGAAGACCCTCGGCGAGCCTGGCAACGGCCGTGTGCTCGTAGTAGACGGCGGCGGCTCAACGCGCTGCGCGCTCATGGGCGACCTGCTGGCGGGAAAAGCCATCGACAGCGGCTGGTCGGGGCTGGTTGTCTACGGCGCCATTCGTGACAGTGCGGAGGTCGGAGAAATGGCCGTCGGCGTCAAGGCGCTGGCGACCTGTCCGGCCAAGAGCGAAAAGCGCGGTGAGGGCCAGGTGGGAGTGCCGTTGCGCTTTGCCGGCGTGCAGTTCACGCCGGGCCACTGGCTCTACGCCGACCATGACGGCATCGTCGTGGCCCCGCGCGCTCTCGGAAACTAGCCGCTTACCACGATCGTTCGAAGATCAGCCCGATAATCGGGAACGCCGAGTTTTCCTCTACCACGTTGACGCCCGCGCGCGGGTTGAACTCCTGTGAGTTGGCGCCGGGTCCGCCGTACACGTTGATGACGTCGACGAACATGATCAGGTCCAGCGGACCGATCGGTCGGCGGTAGTCAACGCGCATGTTCAACGAGTGGTAGTTCTCGAGGTTCAACGCATTGTTACGGGTGAGTTCCTTGGAGAAGCGCAGCGGCTGGCCCGGGCCGAGCACGTCTTCGTTGACGATGAAGTCGTCTGTCGGCCTGCCACTTGCCCATTTCCAGCGGGCGCCAATCTGCCAGCGGTCGTTGATCTCCCAGACGCCGCCGACCGAGAAAAAGTGCGTGCGGCTGAAGTCTGCCTGGTAGTCGCCGGCGCCATCGTTGTCGTTGAGCTGGGCGTCGTTGTAGGAGTAGGTTGCGTTCGCAAACCAGCCGTTGTCGAACGCGCGGGTCACCACCACGTCGACACCGTAATTTGTGCCTTCACCGGCGTTGCCGGCACGGCCGCTCGTGCGACCCTCGGCAACGACCAGGTTGTCGAGCTGCTGGTAGTAGGGTTCGACGAGCAGGCTGTAGTTGTCGCCGAAGTCCTGCTGCAGCCCGACGCTGACGTGTGTCACCTGCTCGTTTTCGAGCGAGAAGTTGCTGCTGTTCGCGGCGCGCTCCAGGAAGCGCGGCTGCTGGTAGAACACGCCGGCCGTTGCGCTAAAGCGCAGGTCCTGCGTGGCCCGGTAATTCACCGCCAGCCGCGGTGACACCAGGGATTCGTCCGAGAAGCCGTCGCGGTCGTAGCGCAGTCCCGCGCGCCAGTCCCAGTTGTCGTACTCAAAGGTCTGCTCGGCGTATGCCGTGAAATTTGTCTCTGAGGCATCAAAGGCAGAGTTGACGTTCTCCGGCGTAAGCACGATGAAGTCCTGCCCCGGCGGGCGAGGGTCGTCGGTCTCGTACACAAAGCGCGTCCAGTCTTCGCGGAGGTTCGTGAAGTACTCCACGTCCAGCTGCACCGCGCGAAGGCCGGCACTGAAGCCGCCAAAGCGGTTGCGCGTGTTGAAGTCGCTGCGCCAGCCCAGTTCACGCTCCTGCTCGCCGATCGTGATGATCTCCTCGTTGACCGGGATGTCTTCCGGCGGCGTGTCCTCCGGCACAAGGTCGGGAAACGCTTCACCCTCGCTGCTTAGCTTGTCGCTCTCGCGGTAGTAGAAGCGGTTTGTCCACTCACCGCTTTCGCCGACCAGACGGCGCCACGTGATGCCGAGCAGCCCGAGGTCCTGCTCGGAGCGCAGCAGCGCCACGTCCTCGAAGTTTTCCGACGCCAGCACGTTGTCGATGTCGCGGGTGTACTCTTCCGGCGCCCAGATGCCAAGCACCTCGACGCTGTTATTGGCGTTGACTTCGGTCACCGTCTTGATGATGAAATCCTCCAGCGTCGGCGAGCCGATGTCCTCTTCGTCAATAAACTCGAACACTCTGCCGAAATCGAAGCTGCGGGCAGTGAGAAAGAGCGTCGTGTCGTCATGGAAACCGCTGGGTCCGTCGTAGCCGGCCTCGATGCCGGCGATGTCGATGCGCAAGACGGCGGTTGGGGAAGGAGAACCGCCTACCACGTCGAGCTGCAGCAGCGATCCGGTGCGCCCGCCATACGCGGCGCTCCAGCCGCCCGGTGAAAACTCGGCGCTCTTGATGGAGTTGGGGGCGAAGATCGAAAAGCGGCCGCCGCCGCCGATGTCTTCCTCTTCGCCGAGCGTCTGGTCGAAGTGCACAACTTTGTCGAACGGCATGCCGTCAACGAAGATCAGGTTGTCGCGCGGCCCGCGACCGCGCACGGTGAAGTTGGCGAAGTCGCCAGTGGAGACCAGGCCGGGGAGGCCATCCAGGGCGCGCATCACGTCACTTCCGGCACCAATGGCGCTGCGCAGCTCTTCGCGATTGAGGCGCGTGCTGCTCGCCGCGCCGAACGCGTCGGCAACCTGCGCGCGCTCGACAACCACGATCTCCTCGATTGCGGTCTGCCGTTCCCGAAGCGCCATCTGCACCGGCGTGGTTTTCCGTGAGCTGACGCGAACGCTGGGCTCACGGCCCTTGACCAGCCCTGGGCCTTCGGCGCTCAACTCGTACAGGCCAATCTCAAGCGCGGGAATGAGCACGCTGCCGTCGGCACTGGTAACGACAGAGACCGGCTCGCCCTCGCGCGGCGTCACGGTCACCTCGATGCCGGCGAGCGGTCGCCGCGTCTCCGCGCTGACGATCTCAACGGCGATTTCACCCGCCGCCGCGAACGCGATGCGCCACGGGAGGAAAAACAGCAGCGCCAGCAGCAGGCCGAAAGACGGGCGGCCGGGCGTTGGCCTGGGGGTGGGATTCGGGTCGTTCACGATCGGGCGTCCTGCAGGGTGAAAGTGCCGGAATTTTCCCATTGCCGGCGGGCGTTTGTGTTGCTCGTGTGTTGCGGATTGTTTCGAAATGTAGCACGGGAGTGTCGAGATTTTTTCCACTTGGGGTTTTGCTCTCGCCAGACTGTCAACGAACGTTTCGTCGAAGCGTCGGGAAAATGTGACCCGCTTCTCAGTTCCGAAACGCAGTCTGCGCTTTAGTGCCCCGCTCGGCGGGATTTAACAGTTTCGGCCTGCTTCTTGCTTTAAACACGGTATGAACGCGACACCGCCGGTCTGCGCCGGCATTTGAAGGAAAGGGACACTGTGAAGAAGACGTTGATGAAATTTGTGCTCGTTGCCGCAACCCTGCTGCCGCTGATGGCACAGGCCACGCCGGTGACGATCGGCGAGCGCGAGTGGCAGCAGCCGGATCTGTTGGCCGGCTTCAGCTGGAACGAGTTGGCGTCGGTTTGCCCGACGGACGGCGGCCTGTGCAGCGGATCGCTCGCCGCCACTGACCTCACCGGCTGGCGCTGGGCAACCGTGGCCGACGTGGCGGCTCTCTTTTCCACCTTCGATGGTCATCCGGGGAACCGCGGAAGTCACAGCGAAACCGACTCCGCCTGGGCGCCGTCCTTCATGTCACTGTTCTCACCGACGCTGGAGCGCCCCGGCGCGTCGATCGTGTTTGGCTGGACTCGTTCCACTGACCACTTCGGTGGCCGCTACTCGGTTTACATGATCGATCATCGCTATGCGGGTGCACTCGACACAACGCGGGTGCGCCGGCTGATGTCGGGCAATATTGCCTCTCCTATCATCGGTGCGTGGCTGTATCGTGATATACGCGTTGCCGCCGCCGTGCCAGAGCCCGCGCCGATCGCACTTATGGCGTTGGGCTTCGCAGGGCTGCTGGTTGTGCGCCGGCAGCCTGCGGGCGCACGCGTTTAGCATCGGTCCACTGCCGGGGCGCTCCGTCTCCAACTCAACCGTCAAGCGAGTATTCCTCGCGCCGTTCAGGCGCCGTTAAGTTTTTTCGGCGTAGCCTGTTTCTCACTCGCCGCTCCGCGGCTTCGCTCGTGCGGATTAAGCCGCCATCGTTTATTGTGAGGGACACCATGAACAGGCTGACACTTCTTTCTGGCGCTGCATTGATGCTGGCTAGCGCTGCAACTTACGCCGACGGTTTTTACGTGGGCGGCTCGGGCGGTATCGGCGATGCCACGCTGCGTTCCCCCGGCGTTGATCCCGACCTGCCCGAGTTTGACGACCCTGATGACCGGCTGTTTGTTGCACGCGGCATCGGCGGTTACCGCATCAACGATTTCTTTGCGGTCGAGGGCACGCTGGCCGGCTACACCAACGACGAGTTCGACGACGGCTTCGATGGCGACGCCGACGTGCGCTTTGGCGCGATTACCGGTGCACTCGTTGGGTTCATTCCCGTTGACGATACCTTCGAAATTTTCGCCAAGGTTGGCCTGTTTGCCGGCGAAAGCGAAGTGGATGACCGCCTCAATTTCTTCACCAGCAGAAACGAGCGTAGCGAAAACGGTCCGTTCTGGGGCGCCGGCATGAACTTCAACGTTGGCAGTCGCAACCAGTTCACGATTCGCATTGACTACGAGCAGTACGACACCGACGCGTTCGATGACATTCGCTCGGTGAGCGGCGGCTTTATCTACAACTTCGGCGGGCGCAGATAACACGCTGTTCGCGTAAACTTCCTTGCAGTGAGTCTCATCTGCAAGGGAGTGAACCGTGAGCAGCGACATGATCGAGCGACTGGCCCGTCAGGACGTACCACCGTGGGCCGCAGGTACCCAGGGCCGGGAGCAGGAGCTCTACCCGAAGCTCAACGACGAGGAAATCGGAATCGTGCGCTCCTACGCCGAGGAGCGCCGCTTCGCGGCCGGCGACTACCTGTGGCAACGAGGCGACGTTAGCCCGTTCTACCTGATGCTGGACGGCGACGTGGAGGTGCTCCGTGTTGAAGCCGACGGCGAACACGTGATCATCGCTCACGGGGCGGGTCGCTACGTCGGCGAGATTCCCTCCATGACGGGCGCCAATGCCCTGGTCGCCGGGCGCGCGGTCACCGATGTGCACGCGCTGTACGTGAAGCCCGACGATCTGCGCCAGTTGATCGCTACCGAGGCCGACCTCGGCGAGAAGATCTTGCTGAGCTTCATTCTGCGCCGCATGCGAATGATCGCCGCAAACCTTGGCAACGTAACGCTGATCGCCGCCACGGAAACCCCGGAGGGCGGCGACCTGCAGCGCTTCCTGTCACGCAACGGGCTGCCCTTCGAGGTGCTGCATCCGAAACGCGATGCCGAGGTGGTCGAGCAGCGCCTTGGGCACGTGCCACAGGAACTGCCCGTACTGCTGTGTAGCAACGAGACGCTTGTGCGTCCCACCCACCGGCAGGTCGCGGAGAACCTCGGCTTCACGGCGCAGTTCGACTGCGGCGTAACCTACGACCTGGTGGTTATCGGCAGCGGCCCGGCCGGTATGGCCGCCGCGGTGTACGGTGCTTCCGAGGGTTTGAGCGTGCTTGTGCTCGAACGCTGTGCGCCGGGCGGGCAGGCGGGCAGCAGTTCGCGCATCGAAAACTACATGGGTTTTCCGACCGGCATTTCCGGGCAGGCGCTGATGGGCCGGGCTTATCTGCAAGCGCAGAAGTTCGGCGCCACGGTGGCGGTGGCGCGTGAGCTTAAAACCCTGGAAATCGGCAACCCCTTGCACAAGCTGCGGCTGGACGGCGGCGACCTCGTGCATGCAAAGGCCCTGGTTATCGCCAGTGGCGCGGTTTACCGCCAGCCAGCGATCGAAGGCCTGGCCGAGTCGGGCGGCGTGCACTACGGCGCAAGCCACGTGGAGGGCGAGCTGTGCCGGGGCCGCGACGTGGCGATTGTCGGTGGTGGTAACTCCGCCGGGCAGGCGGCGGTATACCTGTCGCAGCGCGCCCGCAACGTGCACATCCTCGTGCGCGGCAACGGACTCGGGCACAGCATGTCGGACTACCTCATCCAGCGCATTGAGCGCATACCGAACGTGTTCCTGCACACGCACAGTGAAGTGGATGCCGTTGAAGGCGGCAAGGTGCTGGATGAGGTAGTCCGACATGCTGTGCCCGAGTCCGTTGCCGCGCACGAGGATGTGCACGTTGCGGGCGCGCTG
>JBCAXP010000008.1:0-27961 GCA_038533995.1 Pseudomonadota bacterium | reverse complement strand
GCGAGCCAGTCGAAGCAGGCGCTGCTGGACGCGCTGCGCGCCATCATTCCACTGTGCCTGTTTCTCTACGCCGACATCCGAATCACGACTCAGGCGCTGCCTTAGCAACAGCCGGAGTACGACGTAGAGAAACAGGCACAGTGGAATGATGGCGCGCAGCGCGTCCAGCAGCGCCTGCTTCGACTGGCTCGCAAACGACAGCGAGTTGTCCCAGGACTTGTCGCCGGTCATCTCAAAGCCGCGGCGCGCGCTCTTGCGGATCACCACCTTCGGATCGGTAAACACCACGTCACCGTCCACCAGCTCAGGTTCACCGCCCTGGAACTGCACGTCGTAGCCCTTGGGCAGAACGCGTGTCTTGATGTAGGCCGCGTATTCCTCAGGCGAGATCGGCGGATGATCGCGCGTGCGCGCCTTCACGGCCTCGGCATCTTCGCGGCCGGCGGACTGTTCCACTGCTTCGCCGGCGTAGTTTTCGCCGCCGTAGTAGTCGCCACCGGCGTAGTGGCTTAGCGCAAGCAGCAGCACGGCGAGAATCGGAAACAGCGATGCGAGCGTTACGACACCAAAACCGCTGTGGCCACCGCCACCGCTGCCGCTGCTCACCACGCGGCAGACGCCAATGCCAAGTGCAAGCACGAGCGGCACCGTCACGGGGCCGGTGGTTACGGCGCCGCAGTCCCAGGCAAGGCCGAGCACGTCGGCGAGCTCTGGCACCTGGCTGAACGCAACGGACAGCCCGAGTAGCACCGTAACCGTCGGCAGCGCCAGGTACTTCAGGGGCCAGCCGTAGAAAAATCGCAGCACGCCAAGCGTGACCGCAAAGCCGACGCCGATGCCGACGCAAATGACAAGCTGGCCGGAGAACTCGGTCAGCAGGGAATACAGCAGCGGCGCTTCCTCCGGCACAACCGTGCTGCCGGCGGCTTTCAGGACCGCGATCGCAGGTTCGGCAAAGGTCGCACCCACGCCAAGCAGAAACGCAAAGGTGAGAATGATCGGCATGCGCGACTTGCGCGGCAGCACGCTGCCAATGACCTCGCCGAGCGGCATCAAACCCAGACGCAGGCCCTCCATGAAAAACATGAGGCCCAACGCCACGAGCAGCAGCCCGGCTGCGATCATGCCGGCGTACATGATAGGCAGGCGCAGGATGAGCACCTGAAATACCGCAAGGTACGTAACGATGAACCAGATGCCATGCACCTGGGTTAGAAAGTTCCGCTTCACATAGGGCAGCAGCACGCGAAACGTGTCACGTGCACCCAGCCGGAATCGCGGGCTAATTTTCTGATTTTCCACGGCTTTCGCCCTCTGATCGGAAAGACCTGTTCAAAGGGTTAGCGGCGGAATAGGCTTTTCCTTAACAGAATACCGGCGGCGGGCGCTGCCAGTCGGCTGTCGGGCCGGGAAAAAAGCCGGCGGGTTTACAGCTCCTTGAGCGCCTGCACGACGCGCGGCACGCGGTATTCGGGGATTTCCGTGAACTTGCCGAGCACGCATAGCGCGGCAGGACTCGCGCCTTGCATTCCAGGCCGGAAACCCTGCACGCGGTCCATTTGGCACGCGTTCGAGCTGCGCAGATCGAAAATCAACGCATGGTCACGGCGCAGGCCCATGCAGGGTGCGCGCAGTTCGTTGACCCAGCCCTTGCCTTTCCGCGCAAGAAATACCAGCCGGGTATCGTCGACAATCTCGACCACGTCGTAGGCGCGGATAGAAAGGCAGGACTTGGTTTCTTCAGGCTCCGCGCCACGCCGAATGTCGTCAAGCAACCCGTACAGGTGCATTTCCGCCGGCGTGAGCTTGATTTCACGATCGGCACAGCCCGCCATCACGGCAAGCAACGGTAAGAGCAGCAGCGGCCACAGGCGGAGTTTGGTCGTGTTCATGTTCTTGAAGCTCCCTGGCGGCTTTCGGTGTCCGGCGGCCCCTGGAAAGGGCGAGCGCGCATACTCACTTCTGACAGGCCGGGCACCAGTAAGTGCCCCGATGGTGCCGCCCAATGCGCGCCGAGGCAATAACGCTCTCATCGCAGCGCAGGCAGGGGAGGCCCCGCCGGCGGTACACCCACAGCCTGCCTGCCCGGTCGCGCTCGAAGCGCGTCACGCGTTTGCCGCCGCCCAGGTTGCGCGACAGGAGATCGGCGGCCAGCCGGTAGTGGGTGTTTAGTTCCTCGTCGCCAACACGGTCCAGCGGGGTCTGCGGCAGGCGCCGGTTTATGAAAAGAATTTCCGACTTGTACACGTTGCCAATGCCGCACGCAGCACGCTGATCGAGAAGCACATCGCCGATGAGCGCATCGCCGTCGATGAACTCCCGGGCGCGCTTCACCGCGGTGGCCACGTCCACGCCGGGCGTTGCCAGGTCCGGACCAAGCCGGCTGTCGATGATGCGCTTGCGCAGGCCCTGCGTCTCAAGCACCTCGACCTCCTTGGCGTTGAAGCACACGAACACGTCGCTGTCCGTTGTCACCTCCAGCGAGGCCTGCCACCGCGGCTTGCGCCACTCCTCCGCGTTGGCGTAGCGGTGCCATGAGCCGTGCATCCCTAAATGCGAGCGCACCACCGTGCCGCTGTCGAACTCCACGAGCAGGTGCTTGCCCTTCGCCAGCACGCTCGTTACCTGCTGGCCGCTGCAGCGGCTGGCATCCGGCACCCGCTTCGCATGCACCCGGTTGGCGACCCGCTGTTCAAGCAGCGGCGCCATGAACGCCGCGATCTTGTGAATCGTGTCTCCCTCGGGCATCGGGTCAGTCAACCATCCGCGTAGCATTCGATGCGCCCATGGGCTTCACGTCGATGAGCCCGCGGTAGTCGAGCACGAACGCGTTCTGGGAGAAATGCTGCAGCAGCGGCGAGTCTGCCGAGGCTATCCCGTCAATCTTCTCGATGGTGAGAATGCCCTTGCTGTAGCCTCGCGGCAGGCGGCGGAGTGCGTTGATGGCCGCGTTGAGCGCGCCGGGCTCGAGCCGCACGGTTTCCGGAAAGCTCATTACATTTCGCGCCCGTGACCCGGCATACAGCACCGGGCGACCGCGCGCGAGAATCACCCAGGCGCCTGCGACGCGCCGAGGTTTGACCTGCTCCGGGTTGCCGGTCTGCGGCCAGTCGACCAACGCACCGAAGGGGTTGGCCGGGTCCATTGCTGGCAGCAGCACGATTTCCTCATCGGCCACCGGGCGGTCGCGCTCCTCGGCGTCGCCGCGGCTCGCACGCAGGCGGTCTACCGCACCGGCGTACGCAAACTGCGCGCCGGGCAGGCCTTCCACGAAGTAGCCGCGGCGCACGCGCCCCTGCTCCTCCATTTCGCGCAGCACCTTGTAGATGGGTCCAAAGCCGCCGGGAATGTCTTCCGCGCGGGTGCACTGCCTGCTGACGATGCCGTAACGGTCGAGCAACAGCCGCGTGCGCGCCACCGTCTGCACGGTGGGCTCGGAGTCCTGCGGCACTAACGCGCTCACCAGTGACCAGCGGCCGCCCGCCAGCATGTTGCCGCCCCGGCGACGGCCGCGACGCGGCGCCTTGCGGCCGAGGTCATTGAGCGGTCCGAACGTGTCGTTTGTGATCTGGCCGGCCCACACCAGGTCCCAGATGGCGGCGTTCAGATCTTTGTTGGAATAATCCTGCACCTGGGCGCGCACCGTGTCCTGGATTTCCATCAGGAACGACGCGCCACTGCCCTTGAGCCGGTCGAGCACGGCGGCGTGCAGGTCGGTCGGCGGCTTGTAGTCGAGATCCACGGTCATGAGCTCGCGCACCTGGGTTCTCAAGTACAGCGAGACCCGGCCGTCCCGCGCACCGCTCGAGCCACGGCCAAGCCACACCAGGGCACCGGCCGCCGCGAGCACGTCGAGCTGCTCGACGCGAAAGCCCGGCACACGCGCCGGCAGAATCACCGTGCTGAGCAGGGACCACGGCACGGGCAGGTCCTGCAGCGAAGCGATCGCTTCCAGCAGCCGCTCCTGGCCGCGGTTCTCGTCGCCAACGCCCTGCCACGCCGGCAGGAACAGCGCGAGGCTCGCGGTGTCCACGGCGGCGACTTCGTCGCGCAGTGCCGCGAGGTTGCGGCGCTTGAGGCGGCGAAGCACTTCGCTGTCGCACCAGTCGAGCTCCAGGCCGCCGGGACGAATCTCACCGCGCACCAGCACGCCATCGGTTTCCAGCGCGGTCAGCACTGGCTCTACCTGCGACGGCTGCAGGTCAAAGCGAGCCGCCGGCTCGCGCGTCAAAAACGGGCCGCGGTGGCGCGCGTAGCGCCGCAGCAGCGTGGGCATCGGCCGGTCTACCGCATCAAGAAACGCCTCGGGAATGCCGGCGGGCGTCGCAACACCCAGTGCGTCCCGGTACAGGCCGGCGTCTTCGGCGGCAATCCAGCGCTGCTCGCCGGCGACGCGCACGCGGACCGCGCGGCGCTGCTGGTGCAGGCTTTCCAGCCATTGCGCTGGATCGCTGGTGCAGCGTTGGGCGAGTTCCTCGTCTGTCAGGTCACCCAGCCGGCGCAGCAAATCGTGCACGTCGTCGGCGTCGCGTGCGTGGTACTCCGGCGCGATGTGTTGCAATTCGTCTTCGAGCTGCTGCAGCACGTCGCGATCGATGAGCTCTCGCAGCTCGGCCTGGCCCAGCAACTCACCGAGTAGCGCGCGGTCGAGCGTGAGCGCCTGCGCTTTTCGCTCGGCCAGCGGTGCGTCCTGCTCGTAGAGGTAGGCCGCGACGTACGCAAACACGAGGGAGCGTGCGAAGGGCGAGGCGGAGCGGGTCTCGACGTCGTCCACCTGGATCGTGCGGCTGCGGATGTCGCCCAGCAGCGTGCGCAGGCCGGGCAGGTTGAATACGTCGGCCATCGCCTGCCGATAGGTTTCGATAACGATGGGAAAGCGCGGGTACTGGCGCACCGTGGCGAGCAGGTTCTGCGCCTTCAGCCGCTGCGCCCACAGCGGCGAGCGCTGCCCGGGCCGGCGGCGGCGCAGCAGCAGGCTGCGCACGGCGTTCTCGCGGAAAAGGCCCGCGAACAGCGACGTGTTGGAGAGCTGGTCGGTGACCAGTTCCTCCACTTCCTCCGGGTCGGGAATGAGCGCATCGAGACCGGGCAGTTCCTCGGCATCGGCGAAGCGCAGCACGATGCCGTCGTCGGTGTACATCACCTGGATCTCGTAGCCGGCCTCGCGCGCGAGGGTGCGCTCCAGCGCCATCGCCCACGGCGCGTGAATGCGCGCGCCGAAGGGCGTGAGTATGCACACGCGCCAGTCCCCCAGCTCGTCGCGGAAGCGTTCGATGACGATGGTGCGGTCGGTGGGCAGCGAGCCGCAGTGCGCCTTCTGTTCGCTGACGTAGGCGGCGAGGTTACGCGCAGCAAACGCATCCAGCGCCGTGTTGTCCTGCAGCCATTTGCGCGCGCGTTTTTCAGTGAGGCTGCCGAGCTTGTCAACAAACGCGCCAATGGCGCGGCCGAGCTCAATGGGCCGGCCCGGACCGTCACCGCGCCAGAACGGCAAGCGTCCAGGCTGCCCGGGAGCCGGGCTCACAATCACGCGGTCTCGGGTGATGTTCTCGACAGTCCACGTGCTCGAGCCGAGCATGATGTTGTCGCCGGCGCGCGTCTCGAACACCATCTCCTCGTCCAGCTCGCCGACGCGCGGGCCGTCTTCGCCGAGGTGCACACCAAACGCGCCGCGATCCGGAATCGTGCCGGCGTTCATGCGCGTTACCATTGCGGCGCCGCGCCGTGGGGAAATCACGTCGGTGCTGCGGTCCCACGACAGCAGCGGCTTCAGGTCAGCGAAATCGCTGGACGGGTAGCGGCCGCACAGCATGTCGAGCACGGCCTCCAGCGCGTTGCGCGACAGCTCGCGGTAGTTGTCGGCGCGGCGTACCAGCGTCTCGATGTCGTCCACGGCGGTCGGCTGCTGGCAGCAGATCGCAACGATCTGCTGACTGAGCACATCCAGCGCATTAACCGGCACCTCGATGGCTTCCAGCTCACCTTTTTCCATGCGGCCGGCAACCACCGCGCACTCCAGCAGGTCACCTCGGAACTTCGGAAAGATGCGTCCGGCACTTACCTCGCCCACTCCGTGACCAGCACGCCCAACACGCTGCAGGCCGCGCGCCACTGACCCAGGGGATTCCACCAGCATGACCAGGTCAACGGCGCCCATGTCGATGCCGAGCTCCAGCGAACTGGTCGCGACGATGCCGCGGATGTTGCCGCTCTTTAAGCCGTCTTCGATTTCGGCGCGCTTCTCATGCGAGATGCTGCCATGGTGCGCGCGCACCAGCTCTTCGCCGGCCATTTCGTTCAACTTTTGCGACAGGCGCTCGCACAGGCCGCGGCTGTTCACAAAGATGATCGCGGAGCGACAGGCTTTGATGTTGTCGAGCAGTTCCGGGTAGATCGTCGGCCAGATGCCGCGCTCCGGCGTTGGGGTTGCCACTTCCCGCGCGTACAGCTCGCCAAGGATGGAGCCGCCACGCTGCGGCTCGGGCGTGGGCTGCGGCGGATTCTGCATGTCCGGCACGGGCACCGTGACGGCGAGACTCAGCGCCGGCTTCGCGGAGCAGTCGACGATGTTGACCTGGCGGTTGCCGCCGAGGAAGCGCGCGACCGCGTCGAGCGGGCGCACCGTGGCCGACAGGCCAATGCGCTGCGGGTCGCGTTCGGTCAGCGCAGACAGCCGTTCCAGCGACAGGGCCAGGTGGGCGCCGCGCTTGCCGGGCGCGAGGGCATGAATCTCGTCGATGATGATGGTCTCGACGGTCGCCAGCGTCGCAGCAGCCTTCGAGCCGAGGATGAGATAGAGCGACTCCGGCGTTGTGACCAGGATTTCGCCCGGATGCTTCGCTTGCCGCTGTCGCTCTTTCTGTGGCGTGTCGCCGGTGCGGATAGCCACGGAGGCGCCGCGGAAGTCGACGCCCAGCTTGTCAGCCACACGCGTGATGCCGACCAGCGGCGCGCGCAGGTTTCGCTCGATGTCGTACACCAGCGCCTTGAGCGGCGAGATGTACAGCACGCGGAAGCCCTGCGGCGCATCGCTTGGCAGGCTGCCGAGGCGGTCGATGCTCGCAAGAAACGCGGCTAGCGTCTTGCCGCTGCCGGTGGGCGCGACCAGCAGCGAGTGGCTGCCGGACGTGATCGAGGCCCAGCCGCGCTGCTGCACGGTGGTTGCGCGCTCAAAGTTATCGTCGAACCAGCGCTGTGTCGCCTTGTGGAACATCGAAGCCCAGTGTACCTGTGGGAGAGGCATCATGCTGGTGGGAGAGACATCCGGATGGTGGGAGCGGCTTTAGCTGTGGGAGCGGCTTTAGCCGCGATAGGCTCAGCGGCGAGGCTTGAGAATCGCGGCTGAAGCCGCTCCCACCGGGGATCAGCGACGCCGCAGCCTGATGGGGCCTTTGGCGGTGGAGGGGTCGACGACCTGGCCGCGCTGGGTAATGTCGATATCGCCCTTTGCGACGAGTCGGCGGGCGGCGCGCCGGGCCGGTTCCATCAGCGGGCGCCAGTTGGCCTCGTCCAGGCCTCCAACGTGCTTGGCGGCCTCGCTCGGGCAGATGGTGGCCCCATGGGCACGCTGGGCGAGCAACCCGAGGATGGCGGCTTCGAGCGCCCGGTCGGTGTCGTTCACTTTGCTCCTGCGGCAGGCGGTGGAGCAGTAGCGCACGTTGTCCCAGTCGCGCGCCCACTTGCGGCGCCACTCGATGGTGCGGCCGCAGGCTTCGCAGGGTTTGCTTTCATGAACGTTTGCGTTCGCACTTGCCATTGGGTTGGCCTGGACTTCGATAAAGTGACCGTAGTGTCGGCTGACGGCGCGAGTTTTCGCAACCGGCACGCAGCATCGATGGGCCATACTGACCCATGCGTTGACAGGAGTCCCGACGCCGGCGGGCTAGTCGGCAGTGCCAGACGGACCGGGAGGGCCAAAGAAAAAGGATCGCATGATACCGAGGTCGGCAAAGTTGATGACGTCGTCTCCATTCATGTCGGCGTCCGGATTCCAGTTTGCGCTCGACGGTTCTGTGAAGAACACCTGCTTCAGCAGCCCAAGATCAGCGAAGTTAACCGCGTTGTCGTTGTCGAGATCGGGGTCGCACAGGTTGCCGAAGCCGTCGCCGTTGGTGTCGCACTGGTCCGGGTTGGACACCTGCGTACAGTTGTCTGCCTCGTCTGCAACGCCGTCTCCATCGCCATCGCTGCTGGGTATCTCGAGTTGGTAGAGCACCGCGTCACGCTGGCCGCCTTGCGACCCCTGGATCGCCGCGCCGGTGACAGGGAAGCTACGGCTCGAGCTGCTGGCGGTCGCGACAATGCGGCCTGGCCCAGCCACGGCGACGCCGTACGGGGTATCTTCATTGCCCCCGCCGCCGAGGTAGGTGGCAAAGTCCGCGTCAGCACCGTCATCAGATAGCCGTATGAGGTACAAATCGTCGTCTCCAAGCAACGCGGTCTCCGTTCCGGCGGTGGTGCCGGAGAACACCACATTGCGTTCAGCAATGGAGACGGCACGTGGTGCGTTTACGGCAGGCTGCTCGGAATCGAGCACCAGGTTGCCATCGTCGTTCAGGCGAAAGTAGCGATACGCATCATCGCTTGCGGCAAGCACGCCCAGGTAGGGGTTGATCGTGATTGCATTCGTCGGCGGGCCGTCGAACGTGGCGGTTGCCGGTACGGGAGCGTCGCTGTGGAGAAGATCAAACAGTACGACGCCGCCTCCGTTGCGGTCAGCAAACGCAAGGTCGTCGTCGAAAAAGTCCGTGTCGTTCACAGCACCAATTGCGGCGGCGACGAGGTCGCGGCCACCAAGCGTGATCACGTTGGCTGTCGGCGCTTCGCCAGGCTGCGCACAGCCGTCGTATACGGTCACCTGATCTGGCGCCGATATTTCGATTAGCTCCCCAGGGTAGGGTTTGGATACCGCGTCGCGGGAGGCGGTAGCCTGCTGACCGTAGGGCCGACCTTCGACGAAGGTTCGGATGGAGCGGGAGAAATCGTGTTGCACATTCACGGCATCTTCCAGGAACTCGACCACGCAGGTGATGCCGTCATTTGCCGTAACGGCAAGCGCAGTGGTGCGGCCTTGCGGATCGCCAAACGGAATGGGCGGACCGAAACCATTCGGAGCCTCACCCAGGTAAAGAAAATTCGGACCGTTGTAGTTGCCGGTCACCATATCCACCTGACCGTCGCCGTCGAAGTTCCAGAACACAACATCCCGTGTATCGAAGTCTCCCTCGAGAAGCTCGATGAACGGGACATACTGATCGGTCTCCAGGTCCCAGACCGCAATGCGGTTGGCGCCCGGCCCAACGATGGCCATTATCGGCGGCCCAACCCAGCCCAGCACGCTGCCGTAAGAGAAAGCCGAGGCCTGCGTGGTGTCGAACAGGGCGGTAACGTCGAGGTCCGGCCCCTTCTGTGACTGGACGGCGTTTATCACCGGCAGCGCCCGGGAATCGGACAGCATTTGCAGCACCGGCCGATCGTCGTCCAACGCCATGGAGATGCCCCAGTCGAAACCCTCGCCGCCGACGTAGGTGGCAAACACGAGTTCGTCCAGCTGCGGCGAAAGGGCCGCAACGAAGCTGTCGCGGTTGAAACCACCGTTGTCGACTTGCTCTGTTTGCCATGCACCCGCGGTCGTCGGGAAATCGGGTCCGTCGACCAGTCCCTGAATGACAATCTCACCATCACTATTGATTTCCATGGTCTGGAGGAAGTCATAGGCCGTGCTGCCAAGCCTGACCGAGTTCAGAATCTGCGTACCGCTCGCGTCGAGCGCGATGACGCTGATATCGAAATCGCCGGTGCTGGCAGGCCCGGGGCCAATGCCTGGCTGCGTCGTTGGATAATCAGGCGACAACGTCGATCCGCCGACGTAAATCAAACCCGCATCGTTGACGGCCACGTCCCAGGCATAGTCGACTTCGGCACCGCTGATGCAAGTGACAAAATCGACCGTCCCGTCCGGCAGGTAGCGCGCCACGAACTGGTCGGTGATCTCCGGAATGTTGACCGGCAAGGGGTCATTGCCGCACTCACCGTCGCCTAGAACGGTCATCGCGGGAAAGTCACCCGCCGCCGTTTCGCCCGATACCAGGATGCGGTCGCTGCTGTCGACGGCAAGGCCGCGTGCACCCTCGTCGCCCCGCCCTCCAGAAAACGGCGAGTCGCCGTAATCCAGTCCGCCGAGAAACGTCGAAAACACGATGGAGGCGCCGTCCCCCGAGAGCTTGGCAACGAATGCGTCGGAATCTCGCAAGCCACCGCCGGCGAACGTGCTGTCCGCGGCATTCGCCGTTGGAAAATCCGCCGAAGACGTCCAGCCAACGATGATGATGTTGCCCGCACTGTCGACCGCGATGTTGCGGCAGGACTCGTCGCCAGCGCCACCAAGATAGGTCAGAAACTCCAGGGTCGCTCCGTCGGCCGACGTTCTGCCGACGAAAACGTCAGACTTGCCCACGCGCGCGGCCTGGATGGCGCCGGGCGTCGCCAGGCCGTCTGACTCGGCAGAACCGCAGAACACTCGATCCCCATCGGGAGCAATAGCCACGCTGCCACCGAAATCATCGCCGGCACCGCCGAGATAGGTCGCGTAAGCGGGCGCTGAGTCAGCTGCCATGACGTTGGCACTCAGCACGGCAAATCCTCCAGCCGCAACTATTTTCGCGATGAGGCTACGACTCGACATCATTCTCTCTCCTGTTGCTCGAGCAAACGCGCCACTCCCGGCCGGCGCACTGCGAGCGACGAGCGTGAAAAGGCATAAAGATGGACCCAGGCGCCTCTTCGTTTCAGGGCGCTACAACCTGGGCAAGGCGCAGGCAATCGCGTGCGCACCTGACACCATACGCGAGGCGATGAATCCAAGGAATTCACGCCGACTGGGGGATAGGGTGCTGTGACCTGGCTGCGCTGGTGTCGATCGGTTAAACACGCAGTGGCTGCCTAGCGGCGGTTTCGCCCCCAGTTCCACTGAAAGGACGTAACGAACACCGTGCCCGTGTCGTAGATTGTCGGATAGGTGTTGCCATTTCCCAGGGGTACCGTGGCCCCGCTGAACACCGGCGCGTCTTCCTGCAGCAGGTTGAGAATCGAACCGCGAATAAGAAAATTGTCCGCCACTCGCCAGTCGGCCCCCAGGTCGACATAGTTGACGCTATCGAGTTTCGGCTCCAGCACGTCAAATTCGTTCGCGTTGTCGACGCTGCCGAAGTGGCGCCACGTGCCTGTGAAGTCGACGTTCCAGGGCGTCGCGATTGTAACCAGGGCGCGATGACGGTACTCGGGGCTCGGGGTGCCGCAGGCCCGGCCGAACCAACCGGCGCACTGCAGCGCCTCATCGCCAGGAAACGCGACCGTATCGAGCTGGTCCAGAAAAGTCGCGGAGTAGTCCACGCTTAGCGAGTACGCGCCGAAGGCAACGCCGTACTCGACTTGCAAATCCACTCCGCTGGTTTCCAGCTTGGCGATGTTGGCGTTGGTCCGCAGAAATCCCGCGCCCGGCGTTCCGGCTGCCAGCGATCCCGAAGCGCCGCGATTGATCAAATCGCAAAACCGTGCGTCGCCGGTTTCAAGACAACCATACAAAGCGGTTTCCGGCGGAACGCCGCCTGCAATTACATCGTCGACTGTAATATCAAAGTATTCGGCGCTAACCCGTAGCCCTGGAATAAAGTGCGGCTGCCACATCACACCGAAGGTCGCGGTGTCCGCTGTCTCGGGCTTAAGGTCCGGATTACCGCCGGTGCGCACGTCCACCTGACCGGAGGCTGCGTCGGTAATTGTTCCGTACTGCTCCAGCGTTACGCCGGTGCGTTCGCACATTGCAAGGCTGAATACGGGGTCCTGGGTTGCACAGGGGTCAAATAAAGGAAGTCCGACGTTGGTGGGAACGACTGGCAGTGACGACAGCCCGGTGCGCTGACCTGTATAGAGCTCAATGACGTTGGGGGCACGCACGGCCCGTTGGTATTGACCACGAACGTGCAGTTGCGTGATTGGACGCCACGACAGCGAGGCACCAAAGGCTTCGGCGTCAAAACTACTGCTCGCGTCGACGCCATCCGCGCTGTAATCGGAGTAGCGATACTGCGCCGCAAGAGTCAGTTCTTCCGCAGCCGGCTTTCCGGACATCAGAGGCACCTGCAGCTCCGTAAAGAACTCAGTGATCTCGATTTTGCCCTCCACCGGACGCAGAGTGTCATCGTCCGTGGCAAAGCCGCTGCCAGGTAAACGGCTCAGCTGGTCGGGACTCGCTAATAGTTCATCCTTGCGGTACTCGAGACCGACGAGCGTTGCGACGCCGTGTTCCGCGGTGGGCAGCCGCCAGCCGTACTCACCCAGCTCTGCCTGCAGGTGGGCACCGACCACCGTTTGCCCGGTTGATCCGTTCACGACTCCCACGCCTTCGATGAAGTCGAGGGCCTCCTGCGTGACCCGGCTCTCGCCATTGGGGCCGCGCTGGAAAATGTTGTACGGTACGCAGCCGCCGGACTGGTCCTGACAGACGACATTGCCGTCGGCATCCGTCGTCGCAAGAAAAGCCTGCTGCACGTTGGCGACGATGAAGTCGTTGGTTGCGAGGCGCGAGTCACGCGCCTGCGAGCTTTGAACGAAAGCCTCCCAGCCCCAGATGTCGTCGGCGAAGCTGCCGCGTAGCCCCGCGACCAGGCGCCACGCGCTGTTCTCGAGACGTGTGTTCCGTGGACCACCCTCGACATTCCGGTGCGAGGCAAACACGCCTCTTATGATGGCGCCGTCAGCGATATCCTGATCTGTGCAGCCGAAGAGGTCGGTGAGCTGCATCCCAGGGGTGTCCTGGATAAACGGGTTGTCGCAATTGATGTCCCAGCTGCCGAAGGTGGCGGTGGGTGAAATCCGGGCGTCACTGACGTTGTTAGTGTACGAGAAGTCGGCGAAGGCTTCGACCTTGTCGGTGAGGCCGTAGTGGCCTTTGGCGAACAGGTTGTAGCGCTCGGCAGGGCGCTGGAAAAAACTGAACGGGCCGAAGTTGAATAGCTGAGACGGGTCGCCGGTGAAAGGTACGATTTCACCGCTTTCTTCCTGGAAGACGAAGCCGTTGTCACCGCCGAAGGCGCGGAAGTTGGCCGTACCGACGCAACCCAGGCCACCAAAACTACCAAGTGGGTTGTTGGTCTCGCCTAGCGCACAGGCGGAGGTTATACGATCTTGCTGCGAGATTCCCTCGCGGTCTTCATACGACGCAAACAGCGTCACATTGCCGCGGCCGTCGCCGGTACCCGCTCCGAGCATGACGTAGAACGAGGCTTCATCGCCGTCCCACTCGTCGCCCGGCACTGGCACGCTATTGCTGATCAGCAGGCCCTCCAGGAAATCGTCGTCGTTGTCTGCGTAGGCAATGCCGTACTGGCCACCGACTTCGACACCTTCGAAGTCACGCCTCGTAACAAAGTTTACGACTCCGCCGATCGCATCTGAGCCGTACACCGCCGAAGCCCCACCAGTCAGGATCTCGACGCGCTCAAGCATCTGCACCGGCACAAGGTCGACGTTCGCCGCTACGCTGCGAGACGATCCGTATGGCAGGCGGCGGCCGTCGACCAGCACGAGCGTCCGCTCAGGCCCGAGGCCACGCAGGTTCAGCGTCCCGATCCCGGTTGCGCCGTTCGATACTTCGGACGCCTGGTCGGCAAAAACCTGCGGCAGCGTGTTGAGGAAATCTTCCACGCGAAGGTTACCGCGCAACCTCGCCTCGTCCGCCGACACGGTCATCACGGGTACGGCGGAGGCAAGATCTGGATTGACCGTGAGACGCGAACCGCTTGCGTAAACGGGTGCGGCGCGGTTGTCTGCACTGCTGTTCTGGGAGAGCACCGGCGGCGACAGCAGGCCCAACAGCACGCTGGGTAGCGCGAGGCTGACGAGCCTGCGGGTTCGACGGTTCATAGACTGGCAGTCCCTGGCCAAGCGCTGGCGTCCTGCGTTACCCGACGAAGGCCTTCCCGAAATATTTGAGCGCAACGGTGTTAATGAATACGAGCAACAGGATAACGGGAATAAAGGTACCGAGCGAAAAGTTCACGTACCGCTCGAGAAACGTGCCCTTGTAGTCCGCGTTGCCACTCTCGATCTCTGCATCAAAGTTCGCCCGCTTCCAGCGGTAGATCACAAACAGGCAGATGAGCAGCCCGTTTAGCGGCAGAATCGTGTCGTAGAACATGTCATAGATGACATCGAACAGCGACTTCGGCGCGCCAGCGTAGCTCACGAACTCGGTAAGCGGCCCCACCATGCCGAACGACATCGCCGCGAGCGTGGTGCAAACCGCCGTCATGCCGGCAATCACGGAAATTGCCTTGCGCCGGCTGATGCTGCGCTCATCTTTCAGGCTCGCGGTGGGCACTTCGATGATCGACACCAGCGACGTGATGGCCGCAAAGAACGTCAGCAGGAAAAACACCGTTGCCACCAGGCTCGCGCCGAAGTAGCCGATGCCGTCCTGCAGCGCGAGGAAGATTTTAGGCAGAAAGGTGAAGATCAGGGCCACTGATGAGTCACTTAGCTCGGCGGCGTTGACATCCGGATCGAAGGAAAAAACCGCTGGCAGAATTAGCAGGCCCGCAGCAAACGCTACGCCTGTATCCACAATGGCGACCGTACGCGCGGAACCCGGCAGGTTCGAATTGCCGTCGAGGTACGAGCCGTAGGTGATCATGATGCCCATGCCAAGGGACAGCGAGAAGAACGCCTGCGCCAGCGCGTTGCTGACCACGGCGGCGTTGAGCTTGCCAACGTCGGGCACCACGTAGTACGCCACCCCGGCAAACGCGTTGTCCAGCGTAAGCACAAACACCACGAGCAACATGAGGAAAACAAACAGCGTCGGCATCATGATCTTGGCCGCGCGCTCGATGCCGTTCTTCACACCGCCGGCGATGATAAGAAACACGATGAGGCCAACGACCACCAGGTAGCCGAACACCGCCGGTGACTGGATGAACTCAGAAAAGAGACTCGCATCGGCGAGCTTGTCGAGATTGCCAATGGCTGCCTGCACGAGGTAGCCCATGATCCACACGGTGATGACCGCGTAGAACACGCCAATGAAAAACGGCGTGATCACGCTGAGCCAGCCGGCGAGCAGCCAGCCGGGGGAGCCTCCACCCAGGGCTCGGTAGGCGCCGAGGGGGTCTTTCTTGCTGTGCCGGCCGACGGACAGCTCGGCAATCATCACCGGCACGCAGATCATGAAGACAAAAACCGCGTAGAGAAGCAGGAAGGCGCCGCCCCCGTTCTTGGCCGCGTTGACCGGAAAGCCGACCAGGTTGCCGATACCAACCGCGGAGCCGGCCGCTGCCAGAATGAATCCAAGTCGGGAGCCAAACTGCTCTCTTGCTTCTGCCATGGGTGCTGCCTGCGTTGCGGAAAGTGGCGGAATTGTCACACTTGTCGGTGGGCCGCCTCAAGTCGGCCACCGGGCGCAGCAGCGTTTTGACCCCGACAGAGCTGTCTAGAGACGCTTTATGAGCAGGTTAATCAGGTCCGTCGACGTAACGATGCCCTTGAGAATGTTGTTGTAGCCAACGACGGGCAGCGAGTGGAAGCCGCCGGTGGCCAGGATGCGGGCGGCCTCGCGCACCGTGGCGTCGACGCCCACGGCGATGGGATGGCGGTGCATCACGGCGTCCACGGTGTAGCTGTCATCCTCAACACCGCCCGGACCATCGGCCGGCCCGTCATGGAGTGCCATGCCGAGCTTCACGATGTCGCTGGAGCTGATGATACCGACCAGGCGGTCGTCTTCTACTACCGGCAGGTGGTGGATGCTCTCGGCGGCGAGCAGCGTGCGCGCCTCGTTGACGTGCTGCCTGGCTTGCACCGTGACCGGGTTGGCGGTCATTACGCGGAGAACGGGCAGATCAAAATCCATGGTGGCTCCTTGCGGTCCTGTCAGTGGTTGGCTGGCAGACCATCTTCGCAGGGAGCGTGTGTTCTCAAGGATTCGGGCTTGTACCTACGTCAAAATTCCGACGGCAAATTTCCCGCTAGCTTTCAAGGCGATGGAGTGCGGGCGCGAGCACTTCGTCAATGGCTCGTAGCTGCGTGTCGTCCAGATCAACGGTGGACGCCTGGGCGTTGTCGGTGACCTGTGCCGGGCGGCTGGCGCCGATGATCGCCGCGGCCACGTTGCGCTCCCGCAGCACCCACGCGAGCGCGAGCTGGGCCATCGATACGTGCCACCGTGCCGCCAGGGTTTTGAGTTCCTGCACGGCGGCCAGCACCACCGGGTCCTGCCAGCGTCCCATGAAGCCGCCCATCGATTCGCTGGCGGCCCGCGAGTCTACCGGTGGTGGCGAGTCAGGATCGTACTTGCCCGTAAGCACGCCCTGAGCGAGGGGCGACCAGACAATCTGCGAGATACCGTTTTTGCTGCACAGTGGCATCACCTCGGCCTCGGGCTGACGCCACAGCATGGAGTACTGCGGCTGGCTCGACACGAAGCTGGTGACATCCGGCACCTGCAGCGCCGCGCGAATCTGCGCCGGCGACCACTCGCTGAAGCCGATGTAGCGCGCCTTGCCGGCTGCGACAACCTCGGACAGAGCCGCCATGGTTTCCTCCAGCGGCGTCTCCTCGTCGTAGCGGTGGCACTGGTACAGGTCAACGTAGTCGACACCCAGGCGCTGAAGCGAACCGTCGATTTGCTTTAGCACCTGTGCGCGGGACAGGCCGCGGTCGGTGTCGCTCATGGGAAAGTACAGCTTCGTTGCAAGCACGTAGCTGTCGCGCGAGTGGTCTCGCAGAATCTCGCCCAGGGCCTTCTCGGCAGCACCGCGGCCGTACACGTTGGCGGTGTCAAAGAAGTTGATGCCCTCGTCGAACGCCTGCCGGATGCACGCGCGGGCCGTGCCCTTGTCGATGCCGAGCCCAAACGTCAGCCAGGTGCCAAACGCAATCTCTGACACCTTGAGGTCACTGCTGCCAAGCTGGCGATACTTCATAGTGGCTGCCCTTCTCAGCTGCTCTCGATTAACTGCCTTTGGTCTCAGCGATGTACTTCATTACCTGTTCCCGTAAGGCAGTTAGCGGCAGCGCACCGTTTTTCAGCACCACGTCATGAAACGCCCGCAGGTCGAACTGGTCACCCAGCGCCTGCTTGGCCTCGCTTCGCAGCCGCAGCATCTCCATCATGCCGACCTTGTAGGCCGTCGCCTGCCCGGGCATCACGATGTAGCGCTCGATTTCTGACACCACGTCGCTCTCGGCAATGCCAGTGTTCTCCAGCATATACTCAATGGCCTCTTCCCGCGTCCACCGCTTCGCGTGAATGCCGGTATCTACCACGAGTCGGACCGCCCGAAACAACTCTGCCTGCAGGCGGCCAAGGTTGTCGTAGGGGTCGTCCTGGTAACCCAGCTCCCAGGCAAGCTGCTCGGTGTACAACGCCCAGCCTTCGGAGTACGCGGTGAAGCCCGCTTCCTTGCGGAATTCAGGAATGCCCTGCAGCTCGGTCTTGATGGCGATCTGGAAGTGATGCCCCGGCACCCCTTCGTGGTACGCCAGCGTGCGCATGCCGTACTTCGGCGTGGCCTTGATGTCGTACAGGTTGGCGTAGAAGGTACCCGGCCGGCTGCCGTCGCGCGACGGGCCGTTGTAGTACGCGCCGGGCGCGGTTTTTTCGCTGAACTCCGGCACCCGCTTCACCACCACGTCGGCCTTCGGCATCACGTTAAAGGCCTCGGGCATGCCGACCTCGATCTCGTCGATGATCGTGGCGTAGTCCTTGAGAATCTGCTCGCGCCCCTCGTCGGTGTCCGGATAGTAGAAGCGTTCCTCCGTCGCGAGCTGGTCAAAAAGCGCCTTGACCCCCAGTGACGTGTCGTAGCCCTCGGCCCCGAAGATCTCCAGCATCTCGTCCTTGATGCGCGCCACCTCGGCCAGCCCCGTGTTGTGGATTTCGTCCGCGGTCATGTTGGTGGTGGTGTGACCGCGCAGCAGGTAGTTGTAGTAGTCCTTGCCGTTCGGCAGTTTCCAGACGCCATCATCCGATGTGGACTTTGCCTTCAGCGCGGTGAAGTAATCGATGTAGCCCTGGTAGGCGGGGTACACCACCGTTTCGATCTGCTCTCGCGCCTGGTCGAGGTAGGCGCTGCGCTGGGCGTCGTCGAATTCCTCAGCTTCCTGAAGCTTATTATCGAAGGAAACGTAGAGCACGTTTTCTTCGATCGGCTGATCGACGAAGTCCTGCATGATGCCCACGGACTTCTCGATTACGAAGGTCGGCGGAATGATGCCGCGCTCCTCGCGAATCTTCAGGCCCTCCATGGTCTGTTCCATCTTCGTGTCGATCTTCGACAGCCGGCTGATGTAGTTGTCGGCGTCCTCCGGAGTATTCACCCGGTGGAACGTATCGAGAAAGCGCGGTATGGCGTTTTGCAGCCCGAAAAGCTGGTTCACCGGATAATCGTGGAAGCGAAAGCGCCGGTCCTGTTCCGGATTACCGAGCAACTCCTTGAGCACCTTGACCGACAGTATCTCCGCCTCGGTGAGCTTGCTCTCGTCGTACTTCGCAAGCGTCTTCATCACGTCGTCGAGAAACTCGAAGTCGCGGTCGGCAGCGGCTATCGAGCTGTCGTTCCACTCGGCGTTGTGCCCGTGCATGCCGAGCGACTCCAGGATGCCCATGCTGGTGAGCATTTCCGGCTTGTCGAGAATGAACTGGATGAAGGCCCGGTTGAAGAAATTGTTGATGAAAAACGGCTTGGCGTACCACTCATGGGCGACAAAGGCGGCGCCGAGCAGAAGGACCGCGGCAACGGCGACCGCCGCCCGCTTGAAGAACGTTGCAACGATTCCAGGCATGTATCTTCCAGGTTGGCGAGACAAAACGGCGCGGCACCACTGGCTGTCGCCCAATGGTAGTCGCGTGTCGTATAGCCCGTAATTGTACCAATTTCCCCGCAGCGCAACCGGACACTACAATCGACACCGTCAATCTGCTTCAGGATTTGCCCATGAAACCCGTTCAAGCCGTGCTGTTTACGCTGTGGTTTGTAATCGCTGGATGCGCGACGGCCGATGAGGCCGACGCAAGCAAGGAACCGGCCAGCATCGCACAGGGGCAAAGCGCCTTCACAGACAACTGTGCGGCCTGCCACGGTGCCAGCGGCGCCGGCGACGGCATCGTTGCCTCAGTGCTCAAGCCAACGGTGCCGGACCTGACTGCGCTTTGCGCGAAGAACGACGGCGTATTCCCGGCCGAGTCTGTTTATAAGATTATCGACGGCCGCACGCAGTTCGCCGCGCATGGCACCCGGCTAATGCCTATCTGGGGCATGGAGTTCTGGCTCGACGAGGGCGCCGATGAGCGGGCGGACGTTCGCGTGGCGGAGAAAATCCACCAACTGGTCGCCTACCTTGAAACCCTCGCGCTGAACTGCACCAGGCGCGAGGGCTAGCCGCTGCCCGGGGCGGGTCTAGTCACACAGATTCGGCACTCCGCTTGGCCCCGGCGGCAGGAAAAACTGGTTCTTGATGATGCCGAGGTCGGTGAAGTTCACGGCGCTGTC
This sequence comes from Pseudomonadota bacterium, assembly GCA_038533995.1. Taxonomy (GTDB): domain Bacteria; phylum Pseudomonadota; class Gammaproteobacteria; order Steroidobacterales; family JBCAXP01; genus JBCAXP01. The sequence continues at coordinate 8,414 of JBCAXP010000008.1, read as the reverse complement.
ACCATTGAAATCGGCGTCCGGGTTCCAGTTTGAGTCGCCGGGCGTTGTAAAGAAGACGCTCTTCACGACACCAAGGTCCTCGAAATTCACCTGGCAATCCTGGTTGAGATCCGTGTCGCAGACGTTGCCGATGCCATCGCCGTCTGTGTCACGCAGGTCGCTGGACGCCAAAGCCACGCAACTGTCTGCCGCGTCCGCAATGCCATCACCGTCGGCGTCGTCGTCCGGATAGAAACCCTGCGCGTCGGCCCACTCCTCGGGCCAGTCGCTTAGGGCTTTCACTTCAAGCGATGTCAGGCGCGGCGGAATCGCGAAGTACCATGGGTCGGGTAGAAACTGCCACACTCCCCACTCGAAGACGGTGGCGCGGCCGCCCGGCTCGTAGCGCAGCACGGTCCAGGTGCGCTCCCTGTTGAAAAGCCCGGGAATCGTCAGGTTCCGGACAATCGTGTCACCGACGGCCGACCAGTTCCAGATTGATCCAAACTCGGCCTCTGAAACGAAGCACGGATCAAATTCATCGTTGAGGCAGTTCTCGCCACCGCCAAAGATACGAAAAGACGTGCCGTCATTCGCCAGGGAGTAGCCGAACACCTGCGATGGCAACTGCTGCCCGCTCTCGTCATAGAACTCGGCAATCCACAGGTTGATCCCGGACTGCCAGTATTCAGGGATAGGCGTCACAAGGTCGCCAATCATCGTACTGCCCGTGCCGTCACCAAGCGCAATCCACTGTCCGCTTCGCAGTTCGACGACGCCGTTGACCGTGTAGGTGACCAGCGCGAAATACAGAGCGCCATCGGTCTCAATCGGCACATAAGTGTAACGTTCGCTGCCGTCGTCCAGAACCAGCCCATCGGCTGTCGCAGACCAGGCGTAGCTTTCCTGGCCGATGAGCCCGGCGCTGGTGCTGCCCGCCTCCAGGGTGAACACGTCGATCAACCAACCCTGAGGCGATTCTTCGGTCACGCGCGGGTCGAGGGGCCGGTAGAGCGTCGGAACAGCCCAGGTGTCACCCATCCCCGGGGGACTTTGAAGACCGTTCGTGATCGCGGCCGGCAGATAAACGAGCGTCTCGGAGGTGTCCAGCTGCACGCCGCGCGGCAGCGGGCCGGGCCAATTGAGTGATATCAGCACCTCATCGATGCTGTACTCGATGCGCTTTGTGCTCGACGCAAGCGCCCGGCCGTTGGCCTCTGAAGTGATCGTGTTCGTAGTGGAAACGGTGATGGTTGTCAGCTCGACCTGGCCCGCCGGCGGGTTGAACAGCCCGTCCTCGAAGGCCTGGTTGAGAAAGTCGGTCACTTCCTGATCGAAGCCGTAGAAGTCGACGAACACATCGAAGGGATAGCCGACGCCGATAAAGGACACCGTCGAGAAGTCGTCGTAAACAATCTCCAGGTCGCCGCCTGTGACCGACCACGTAAGCGACTCGGCCACGGTTGCCGTGTCGGCCAGGTCTTGTCCGGCGCGAAGTGACTCGTAAGACACGCCGGTTCCGTCGGCGGCAAAGTCGAGCACACCCCCGGAACCGGGCACCCAGCCCGGCTGCGTTGGCGACGTCCAGATCGTTGTGCCGGTCACTGCCGGCCAGTCCAGCCCACGATTCGGGGCCGATTCGGTGGCAGCTGTCACGGTTGAGGTGGCCACGAGCGATAAGAGAACTATCGACAGTGTGCGGATGGTGGACATTGGAGCGACCCCTGTTTTTCTTCGGCGATCAGGCCGGCTTTTCTTCTTTTGGGAATGCCCGGCTGCGGCTTCACTGTACCACACCCCCTTCGCTGCCCCTTGGCCGCCACAGGGCGATTTACCATAGGCTGTCACCAGGCTGCGCAGTCGCCCGGTCGCCTCACAAACTGTCTCGCAAAAACGCGACAAGGCCGGCCGCATCGTCAGTCGTGCGACGGGTCGCGCGGCTGACGTGCGCTGCGCGCGCCTTTCGATCAAACCATACGGCGTCGCCCTGCCGCTGCACCGGCTGTGTCGCCGCCAGCCACAGTGCAGTGTCTGCGCCCGCTTCGGCATCACGAAGCACACTGGCAAACAGCTTGCGAAAGGCAGGCAGCGAGGTTTTGACACCTTCAGTATCCGCCCAGCCGGGGTGCATCACGAAGAACTGGCGGTTGCCGTCGGCGTGCTGCTCGCGCCACCAGCGGTTGAGTTCCACCTGGGCGCGCTTCTGGTACGCGTAGGCCAGCACGCCGTCGTGGGACGCCGGGTCGGTGATGTCCAGGTGCTCGACGGACAGCGGCACGTTGTACATGCCCCCGGAGGTCATGTTGATAATGACCGCGTCATCGCTCAGCAAGCCACGCTCGAGCATCGCCTCGGTCAGCACGTAGTGGCCGAGCAGGTTGGTGGCGAAGGACGTCTCGTGACCTTCCTCTGTGACCTGCCATGCATTCAACAGCACGCCCACGTTGTTCACCAGCACGTCGATGGGGCCGACGTCCTCTTCAACCAGTGCGTCCACCATCCGCCGGATGTCCTCCATCAGCGACAGGTCGCAAACTTGCGTTTCGACGCCTTCCGCGCTGCCGGCCAGCCTGGCGAGCTTCTCCGCGCTTCGGGCTACCGCCAGCACGTCGGCGCCGCCGTCGACGGCACCCTGCGTCACGGCCTTGCCGATGCCGCCAGAGGCGCCGGTCACGAGCCAGCGTTGCCCCTCAAAGGCATTGCCAATATCAGACCAGCACAGCCGCCGCTGCCGGTAGCCCAGGGCGCTGAAGCTGTAGGCAAAGCGGGTGAAAAAGTACAGGCCGTTAAGCGCGTCGCGCACCGGCGGCGCGGATCGCTTCTGGGCATTGGCGCTCATTGCAATCTCCAGGATTTGAGTCTTCCGACATGTTGCGAAAGCGTAACCCGCGGTTCGGCATGGCCGCCATTTCAGGTTGTATCGATGCGCCTTCCCGGCAGCGGTCACAACTCGTCGTCAAATTGTTGCGGTTCGCCGCAACCATTGCACTTTGGACGGCATCAACACTCTAGAAAGTCGCAAGTATTCGAAACCTCGAGGGAAGTGTCATGAAGACAATTGCCGGTGTATTGAACAGGACTCTGACGGGCATCGTGGCGGGAAGCCTCGCGCTGACATCCGCGGCCAACGCGGCCAACCTGACCGAGGAAAATGCAGAGCGCACCAGCGCCATTATCGAGGCGGCGATAGCCACGTACGGCGGCAGCGACGGGCTCGCCGCCCTGACCTCGGTGATTATCGAAAACGAAGACACCGGCTACGCCACCGGCCAGAGCCTCAAGCCGGAACCGCCCTGGGACAAGAACTATTCCAGGGGCATGTCGGCCATCGACTTCGAAAATGACATTTTTGTGAACGTGAGCAGCGGCGACGGCGGCGGCTTTGAGTTTCACAACGGCACGATCATCAACGGTAACGAGAGCTTCCAGATCAACTACCGCGCGGGCACCGCCCAGCCGCTCGCCCAGCCGGACTTCGATACCGCGTCTGGCCCGTTGATTCGCGTTACGCCGGCTCTGCTTGTGCGCCAGCTCCAGGAGAATGCCCGCACCGCGCATTTTCTCGGCGAAGTCGACGTAGACGGCAAGGCGCACGAGGTCGTCGGCTTCTCCATGGCGGTTGGCCCCGCCATCAGCCTGTACTTCGACAAGATGACGCACCTGCTCAATCGCAGCGAGCGCTTCATTCCCGGCATTGGCCTCGTTGAATATCGCTTCTACGACCAGGAGCCAGTGGACGGCATTCCGTTCAACTCGCGCTTCGAGCTGTACCTGAACGGCGATGCCAACATCGAGCGGAAAATTCTGAGCACAAAGCTGAACGTGCCGGTGGCGCCGCTTGCCAGGCCAGAGGAAGACCTCGAGATCGTTGCGGCCCTCGAGCCCGACCCGCTTACGCGCCAGGCCCTTGCCGACGGCGTGTACCTCATTGGCGGCAGCGGCACTTACGCGATGTTTGTGGAAATGGACGACTTCGTCGTGGCCTTTGGCGGCACGGCGGGCATTCCCGAGCGCATTGACCTCTTACGCGAGGTGGTACCCGACAAACCGATTCGCTACGGCGTAATGACCCACCACCACTTCGACCACGTAGTTGGCGTGCAACCGTACGCCGAGGAAGGCGCCACGGTAATCGCGGCCGCCGCGCATGAGCAGGTGGTACGCGATGCCGCGGAGGATAGCGAGGCGCTGTCACTGAAGCTCGTTGGCGACCGCGACGTCATCCGCAACGGCGGCCGCGTCATCGAGATTATCGACATCGGCCCCACGGCCCACACCGAGCACCTCCTGGTCGGCTGGCTGCCGAAAGAGCGCATTTTGTTCGAAGCGGATCACTTTGCGATGCCGCGGTCCGGCCCGGTGCCACCGGCCGTGCAGTCCACGCGCAGCTTCGCGATTGCGTTGCGCGAGTTCGAGTTGAACCCCGCGATGATCGTGTCGGCCCACAGCCCACGTCCCGGCACGATGGACGACCTCGAGGACGCGCTCGACAAGGAGGTCGCAAGGCAAGCAGCCATCTTCAGCGCGCGATGCTGCACGGTGAGCCAGTTTCCGGGCCTCGCCGTTCTGATTCCCGGGAGTTAGCTGTCTCAAAGCGGGGCTTGCGCCGCCAGCGGTGCTTGCCGCAGCATGGCGCCTGTGTTGATGACTGCAGGCAACGCCATGACGACCCTTCGCCCCGCCGGTATTTTTCCCGGGCTACTCGCTGCCTTCGCGCTGCTCACCACCCCGGCGGCGCAGGCAGGACTAGACGACGGCAAGCTCCAGATCACTGAGCTCGCCGACGGCCTGTACCTGCACACGTCCTACAAGATGTTCAGCAACGGCAAATACTTTCCGTCCAACGGGCTCATCGTGGTGGACGGCACGGACGCATGGGTCATCGACAGCCCCTGGCCCGTTGCTGACACCCCGGCACTGGTTGCCTGGATCAACGAGCGCGACCTGACGCTGCGCGCCGTTCTCGCCACTCACTCCCATGACGATCGCACGTCGGGCTTTGCCTGGCTGAACGACAAGGGCATCGACACCGTGGCCCTCATCGGCACCAACCGGTTTCTTAAGGTAGCCGGCAAGGCCACCGCCACGAGAGAGTTCGATGGACAGACCGAGTTGCTACCCGGCAAGATCGAAGCGTTCTACCCGGGCAGTGGTCACACGCCCGACAACGTGGTGGTCTGGTTGCCAGAGCACAAACTGCTTTACGGCGGGTGCTTCGTGAAGTCTCTTGGCGCAAAGACGCTGGGCAACGTCGCCGATGCGCGCGTAAACGAGTGGCAGGCATCGCTGGCCACCGTGACACGCCGCTATCCTGACATCGAAACGGTGGTGCCCGGCCATGGCGCCGTGGGCGACACGGCCCTGCTTCGGCATACCGGCGCCCTGGTCGAGGCCGCGCTCCAGAAGTGAGTCCCGCTGGAAACCGCGCCGTTCCTGCGGAACAATTGGCGTCCTTACCATTCCAGCGCACGAGGACTCGCCATGACCGCACCGACGACCGCAAGCCGCCCCGCCCTGACGCAAGAGCAGGAACAGCAGGTTTACGATCTGTACGACGAGTACTGCCACGGCGGCATGGACCGGCGCGAGTTTCTTCGCCGCTCGGCGGCGGTCGTGGCAGGCACCGCCGCGCTTTTCTTCGCGCAGTCGCTGTTGCCGCGCTACGCGCAGGCGCAAACGATCAAATTCACCGATGCGCGCATCAAGGCGACGTACGTCGACTACGAGTCGGACGGAGGCACGAGCGGCAGCATGCGTGGCTACCTCGTGGTGCCTCGCGGCGAGGGACCGTTTCCGGGCGTCCTGGTTCTTCACGAAAACCGCGGCCTCAATCCTTACATCGAGGACGTGGCGCGGCGCGCCGCGGTCGCGGGCTTTGTTGCACTCGCGCCAGACGGCCTGTCACCGGTGGGCGGTTATCCGGGCAACGACGATGACGGGCGCACCCTGCAGCGCAGCCTGGACCAGGCGAAGCTGAAGAAGGACATGCTGAACAGCGCGTACTTTCTGAAAAGCCACGAGGCGTGCAACGGCAAACTCGGCGCGACGGGTTTTTGCTGGGGCGGCGGCACGGTCAACTACCTCGCCGTCACCATGGGCGACGACCTTGACGCGGGCGTGCCGTACTACGGACGCGCGGCGGACCCTGAAGACGTGCCCGCAATCTCCGCGCCGCTCATGATCCAGGCCGCCGAAGACGACCCGCGCGTCAACGCGCTATGGCCGGAGTTCGAAGCAGCGCTGAAAGAACACGGCAAGGACTACACGCATCACCTGTACAGCGGGACGCGGCACGGTTTTCACAACAACTCGACGCCGCGCTTCAACGAACGCATGGCCGACATTGCCTGGCAGCGGACCATCGCGTTTTTCCGCGAGCATCTCGCCTAACTTGGGCCTAACGAACGATCTCGCCATCGCGGTAGCGCACCTTGCCACCCAGGATGGTCATGACGACCTCCGTGTCCATGATGCGCTCGTCCGGCACGGTCACGAGATCCTGCGACAGCACGGTGATGTCGGCCAGCTTGCCGGGCGTCAGGGATCCCTTGATGTCTTCCTCGAAGGCAGCGATCGCGTTGCCCATCGTGTAGGAATACAGCGCCCGCTCGCGTGAGTACACCTCCTGCGGCTGGAAGCGCGTGCCATCCGGCAGGATCCGCGTCACGGAGCAGTGGAAGCTGGCGATAGGATCGATCTCGTCCACCGGCGGATCGGTGCCGTTAGTCGGCACAAGGCCCGCGTCGGCGAGCGTGTTGAAGATGTAGCCGCGCTCCTTCGTGCGTTCCGGCCCGAGCCGGTCCACCACCCACGGGCCGTCGGAGCAGGCGAAAATACCCTGCACGGCGGGGATCACTTTCAGGTCCACCGTGCGCTGTACGTCGTCCGGGTGAATCACCTGCGCGTGTTCGATGCGCCAGCGCAGGTCGGTCTTTTCCGGATGCAGCGCAAACTGCGCCTCGTAGATGTCGAGGAGTTCGCGGTACGCGCGGTCGCCGATACCCTGGATCGCCATCTGGTAATCGTGCTTCATGGCCAGTTCGGCCGACGCCTCGATTTCCTCTACCGGCACCACGTTGAGCCCGCGGCTGCGCGGCAGGTCAGTGTACGGCTCGAGCAGCCAGCCGCCGTGCGTGCCCAGCGCACCGTCCAGCACCTTCTCGCCGATGGTGCGCACCGTCAGGAAGCCGCCGCCATACCCCACCATGCGGTACTCCGCGAGGCGGCCCGCCATGTCGGCGGCCTGCTCTTCAAACGCCATGTAAAGCCGCACCGGCAGCTTGCCTTCGCTTGCCATGGCCTTGAGCACGTCGACCTCGGCGAACGTTGTGCCGAGATCCTGGAACGACGTGATGCCGTGGCGAAGCGCCTCCTCGCCGGCCAGCGTGGCAATGCGCCGAAGTTCGCTTTCCTGGAGCCCCGCCGGACGGCGGCCCTGGTGGCCGGCGTAGGCCTGGCGAAACGCATCCTGTGCAGCCTCGCGCATCATGCCGGTGGCTTTGCCGTCTGCGTCACGCAGAATCTCGCCGCCGTCGGGTGACGGGGTGTCGTCCTCGACGCCGGCGAGTGCCATCGCGGCCGCGTTCACAAACACGCCATGTCCGCTCGTGTGAATCAGCATGACAGGGTTGTCGGGGGTGACGGCGCTGAGCTTTCCGTGCAGCGGGAGGCCTTCGACCAGGGTGTCTTCGGTGGACGTCCACTTATCCTGGTGCCAGCCGCGGCCAATGATCCACTCGCCCGGCGGCGTCTCACTGACTGCCTGTTCCACCTTCGCGACGATGTCGGCAAAGCTCGTCGCGTAGCGCAGTTCCAGAGTGAGCAGCGACTCTCCGAAGCTCGTGTAGTGACCGTGGCCTTCGATCAGGCCGGGAATGGCAGTCTGGCCAGCGAGGTCGATCACCTCGGTGGTGTCACCTACCCACTCGCGAATCTCCTCATCGCTGCCCACCGCGTGGATTTTTTCGCCAACCACCGCGAGCGCCTGCGCCGTACCTAAGCCTGGGTCCACGGTGACAACGTTGCCGTTGACCATGACGAGGTCTGCGACCACTGCCGGCGGCGGCTCGTCGGCCGGGGGGGTGCACGCCGCAAGCATAAAAGCGGTGGCTAGGCAGGGCAGTAGACTCGGGGTCAGTCGGAAATGTCGCATGTGCCGCTCTCACACTTCTGGCTGGAAGTATCGAGCGGTAGTGTAGCCGAGCCCCGGCTATTCCTCCCAACCACCCCCGAGCGACTTGTACAACGACACCAGCGCAACGGACGCCTGGGTCTGCGCAGACGCATGGCGTACCGATGCTTCGGCCCGCTGCTGGCGCGCATCCAGCAATTCGAAGCGTGCGCTCTCGCCGGCCTCCACCCGCATCGCCGAAAAGCGCTGCGCCTGCTCCGCCGCGGCAAGCGCGTCAGCCTGCTGCCGCGTGATACCGAGACTG
>JBCAXP010000007.1:0-28356 GCA_038533995.1 Pseudomonadota bacterium | reverse complement strand
GTTGATGTTTAAGAAAGTTCTGCTTGCCGCGATGTTGATGATGGTGAGCTCCGTGAGTCTCGCCGGCAAGGTCGTGGTTTTCGACGCGCGCGAGGCCTTGCTGCGTACCAAAGTGGCACAGGAACGGTTTACGAAGGTGCGGGAATTGCCTGAGGTTGCAGCGCTTATCAAGGACGCAGACAGGATGCGCCGGGATCTCCTGGCCATGAACGAGCGCGCCAATAAGAACGCCGTGACCTGGAGCGATGAGGAAAAAGCGAGCCACGTAAAGCGGATGGAGTACGTTCAGGCCGACCTTCAGCTTGCGACGCAGAAAATCCAGGCGGAGCAAAACCTGGTAATCAACGAGCTGGTTGAAGAGCTCCGCGAGAAGATCGAAGTTCTTCTCGGTCAGTACGTGGAAGACAACGATATCGACCTGGTGCTTCGCAAAGAAACGAGCTTCCTCGCGAAGCCGGTTGCGGACATCACCCAGGCGATCGTCGTCGAGCTCGACAAGGAACAGTAAATCGACAACTGTGGGAGCGGCTTCAGCCGCGATAGACCGGGCAGTGAGGTTTATCGCGGCTGAAGCCGCTCCCACATTGCTGCAAGCTGGCCCAGTTAGTTGGCCCAGTTAGTTGGCGATAAGGCCCCGCAGCTTCTTCATCGACTGGTTTTCAATCTGCCGGATGCGTTCGGCTGATACGCCGTAGCGGTCCGCAAGCGTGTGCAGCGTGAGCTTGTTGTCGCTGAGCCAGCGGCTCTGAACGATGTCGCGGCTGCGATCGTCAAGCTCATCGAGAGCCTGCATCAGCTCCGCGTTGGCATTCTCTTCCCAGTCTGCGTCTGCCACCAGCGTCGACGGGTCGGCGTCGTTGCCCGGCAGGTACGTGGCCGGACCGTAGTCGTCCTCGTCGTCGTTGTTCATCGGAACAGGGTCGAACGACAGGTCGCGCGCCGCCAGGCGCTGCTCCATTTCGGACACCTCGCGGGCAGATACGCCCAGGTCTCTTGCCACGGCCTCGGTTTCTTCCTTGCCGAGCCAGCCAAGGTTTTTCTTGGCCTTTCGCAAGTTAAAGAAGAGCTTACGCTGTGCCTTGGTCGTGGCGACCTTGACGACGCGCCAGTTGCGCAGCACGAACTCGTGAATCTCGGCGCGAATCCAGTGCACCGCGAACGAGACGAGGCGTACGCCAACGTCGGGGTCAAAGCGCTTCACCGCTTTCATAAGGCCCACGTTGCCTTCCTGCACGAGGTCGCCAATGTTCAGGCCGTAGCCGCCGTAGCCACGGGCGATATGAACCACGAAACGCAGGTTCGACAGCACCAGCTCACGGGCCGCATCGAGGTCGTCTTCGTCACGGTATCGCCGGGCAAGCTGCTGCTCGCGCTCCTTCTCGAGCACCGGGAACCGCGACACCACGTCCATGTAGCTCGACAGGCTGCCCATCGGGCCAGCAAGCGCGAGTTCGTGTGATGCCGGTATCAGGTTCTGATTCATCGTCTGCAGGTACCTCCAAAGTGGTCCAGTATTTTAGCAGTCCTACCCTTAGAGTGGTAAGTCTACCCGCAGTTCCCGAAATAGGAATGTGAAAAGATTCACAAAAACAGTTGGTTACAAAATCAGCGTGGATCGATGGATTGCATATGCCGTGCCGCAGCAATCCATGAGCCCAGCCAGCCGAGCAGGGCGCCCCCGCCAACCAGGGCCGCGGTGCCTGCAACGCCGGCGCTGGCCAGCCGAAAATCGCTGCCGTACAGGCCAGCGATCCGCCCCACCGGCTCGCTCAGGAGCCCCAGGGTGGCCTGGATGAGCACGGCCGCCACCAGTCCGCCCGCCAGGCCGTACCACAGGCCGCTGTACAGGAAGGGGCGGCGGATGAAGGCGCGGCTCGCGCCAATCAGCATGGTGATCTCAATTTCGCTTCGCCGGTTCTGGATATCAAGCCGGATGGTGTTACCAACGATCACGATGACGGCGACCGCCAGCATAGAGGCAGCGATGATCGCGGCGCGGCGAACCACGTCGACGATGGCGTTGAAGCGGCGCACCCATTCGGTGTCCATCTGTACGATGTCGGTCTGCTCGAGCGCATCGAGCTGCCCTGCCAGGGCCTGCACTGCCGCGGCGCTGTCCTGGCCGGCCACCGGGCGCACGACCAGCACGTGCGGCAGCGGGTTGTCTTCGAGCGCCGCCACGGCATCGCCAAAGCCGGAAAGCCGGCGAAACTCCTCCAGCGCTGCGTTACGGGTGACGAGAGTCACTTCGGCGACGTCGTCGCGTGTCCTCAACTGTTCGGCCAGCGCGACCGCCTCTTCTTCGGTGACGTCGAGGCGCGTGTACACGGACAGGTCGGCAACGCTGTCCCAGCGGCCACCCAGCAGCTGGGCATTGCTGATGATGATATGCAGCGCCGCCGGCAGTGCGAGCGCAATGCCAATGACCGCTACCGTCATGAGGCTGGCAAGGGGCTGCCGGTACAGGCGGCCCAGCGAGCCGAACAGCATCTGCAGATGCCGCGCCAGGTATCGCTTGATACGCGAGCTAACCACGGTAGTCACCCTCTCGTGGCGGCGGCACGCCGTCAGCAACGGCCTTGCCGCTGTCCAGGCGGATAATTCGGTTGCCGAGCCGATCGATTAGCGCAAGGTCGTGGCTTGCGATCAGCACGGTAACGCCCACGTCGCTGAAACGCGTAAACAAGCTCATGATTTCTTCCGACAAGCCGGGGTCAAGGTTGCCAGTGGGCTCGTCGGCAATGAGCAGCGGCGGCTTTGCAACTACCGCCCGCGCGATGCCGACACGCTGCTGTTCTCCGGTGGACAGCGAGACGGGCGGCCGCTTTTCCTTGCCCAGAAGGCCAACCTGATCGAGGGCGGCGCGCACGCGGCGGCCGGTTTCCTTGCGACCGGCGCCGGCCACCACGAGCGGGAGCGCAACGTTGTCGAACACGGTGCGGTCATAGAGAAGCTTGTGGTCCTGGAACACCATGCCGATGTTGCGGCGGTACGCTGGAATGCGCCGCCGCGAGATGCGGGCGGTGTTCTGTCCGTTGACGAAAACCTGCCCGCGCGTCGGCCGGAGTATCAGCGCGATGAGCCGCAACAGCGTGCTCTTGCCTGCGCCGGAGTGGCCGGTGAGGTAGGCAAGTTCACCGCGCTCCACGTGGAGGTCAAGGCCAGACAGCGCTTCGCGGCCGCCCGGATAGCGCAGAAAGACATTCTCGAAGCGGATCACGGCTACGGGCTTGCCTTACGCGTCGCCGGAGTTGCCCTTCAGCAGGGCATCGGCGTAGTCGGCGGCACGAAAGGTGCCGAGGTCGTCGGCCGTTTCGCCAACGCCGATGAAGCGGATAGGCAGCCCTAGGTCCTGCGCGAGGGCCACGACAACGCCGCCCTTTGCCGTGCCGTCGAGTTTGGTCACGGTGAGGCCGGTTACGCCAACTGCGTCGTTGAACTGGCGGGCCTGGTTCAGCGCGTTCTGGCCAATGCCGGCGTCCAGCACCAGCATCACTTCATGAGGCGCGGTGGCGTCGATCTTGCCCACTACCCGCTTGATCTTCTTGAGTTCCTCCATGAGATTGCCCTGCGTGTGGAGGCGCCCGGCGGTGTCCGCAATCACCACGTCAATGTTGCGGGCGCGAGCTGCCTCTAAGGCGTCGAAGATCACCGCCGCGGGGTCTGCGCCCGGCGCCTGGGCGATTACCGGCACATTGTTGCGCTCGCCCCAGGTCTGGAGCTGCTCGATGGCGGCTGCGCGAAACGTGTCGCCCGCGGCCAGCAGCACCGACTTGCCCTGGGCGCGGAAATTCTGCGCCAGCTTGCCGATTGTGGTGGTCTTGCCGGCGCCGTTGACGCCGATCATGAGCAGCATCCACGGCCCCTCAGTGTCAGGTGCGGGCAGCGGCTGTTCGCAGGGCTGGAGAATCTCGGTTAGCGAACCCTTCAGCGCATTGAGCAGCGCGTCGGCATCCGCGAGTTCCTTGCGCGCCACCTTGCTGTTCAGCGACGACATGATTCGTTCGGTGGCGTCTACGCCGACGTCGGCTGAGAGCAGCCGCGTTTCCAGTTCCTCAAGAAGGTCCTCGTCGATCTTGCCGCCCGGCACCAGGTTGGCAAGATCGTACGTAAGCCAAGAGTCGCCCTTGTTGAGCCGTGCGCGCAGGCGCTTGATGAACCCGCCCTTCGGCTTCTCTGCGCTCTTGTCACCGCCTTGGGGTGCTTCTTCGGCCGCTGCGGGAGCCGGCTTTTCCTTGTCTTTGGATTTTCTTCCGAACATGGGTACTTCAGGGTCTGCTTGTGCTTAACCGCACCATTTTGCCGGTGCTGGCGGTCAGCGGCCGGGGTTTGGCGTGTGGGGGTCCGTCAGTTGCGCCTGCCGCGCCGGACGGTCGAGAATAGTAGCCGCTTACCCGGTGATTTGCACCGGTTCTGCACAGCACCGGATGTTCCCATCGACACCAACTCACGCCCGGCAAGGCTGCCGCGCTGGAAAAGGCCAGGCCAGTGACCAGACGACACACCCGCGGCGGCAGACGCAACGGCTCGCCCGGTAACCAATTTCGCATCATCGGCGGCCGCTGGCGCGGTCGGCGGCTGGCGTTTCCGGACGGCCAGGACCTGCGGCCTACAGGCGACCGTGTGAGGGAGACGCTGTTTAACTGGCTGGCTCCGCTGATCGAAGGAAGCCGTTGCCTTGATCTTTTTGCCGGGAGCGGTGCGCTTGGCCTCGAGGCGCTGTCGCGCGGGGCCGCTACGTGCACGTTTGTAGACACAAACCAGCGCGCCTGCACCACCATCGAGGCGCATCTCAAGCTGCTTGGCGAGACCTCGGCGAGCGTGGTGCACGGTGCAGCGCGTGGCTTCCTCAAGGGGGCGCCAGAGCCGTTCGACCTGGTGCTGCTGGACCCACCGTTCAAGGCCGGCGAACTCCCGGAATTGTGTACACTGCTCGAGCAGGGCGGGTGGCTTGCCGACGGCGCACGCGTGTACCTCGAACACGCCGGGTCGCAAGACTCTCCTGAGCTGCCCGACAACTGGGCGGTGAGCCGTTCCGGCCGCGCCGGCAACGTGGCTTATGCTTTATGTATTCGTGAAAAATATCGTTAACCTGGCAGGGCGGAAGAACTATGCAGGCAATGTACCCCGGCACCTTTGACCCGATCACCAACGGTCACCTGGATCTCGTGCGCAGGGCGGCCAGGCTGTTTGATCGCATTGTCATCGCCGTGGCGGCGAGCCCCGGCAAGGCGCCGGCCTTTCCGCTGCAGCAGCGCGTCGAGCTGGCGCGGGAAGTTGTGAGCGACCTGCCGACCGTCGAGGTGATGGGCTACGAAGCACTTACCGTGGAGTTCGCCCGGGAGAACAGCCTCAACGTTATCCTCCGCGGGTTGCGGGCCGTGTCGGACTTCGAGTACGAGTTCCAGCTTGCAACGATGATGCGTCACCTGAATGACGAAGTGGAAACGGTGTTTCTCACTCCCGACGAAAACTTCACGTACATCTCCTCTTCACTGGTGCGGGAAGTTGCTGCCTATGGCGGTGACGTGTCGGGCTTCGTCGCGCCGCCCGTGCGCGACGCGCTCATTGAGCGCTTCGCCGGCAAGAAGAAGTAACACATGGCTCTGAAAATCACGGACGAGTGCATTAACTGCGATGTGTGCGAGCCCGAATGTCCGAACGAGGCCATCTACATGGGGCCGGAGATCTACCACATCGACCCGGACAAGTGCACCGAGTGCGTGGGCCACTTCGACGAGCCGCAGTGCGTGGTGGTGTGCCCGGTAGACTGCATTCCCCTCGACGAGAACCGCGTCGAAACGCGCGAGCAGCTGCTGGTGAAGTACGAGCGGCTTACCGCTGACAAGCCGAACAGTAAAACGTAGAACGCTGGCCAATCACGCGGGAGGCAACCTCCCGGCCACAGTTGTGGCAAGGCTCGCCGGCCCTGCCGTAGACCTTCAACTCCTGTTGAAAATACCCCGGTGAACCATCGGAGCCGATGAAGTCCCGCAGGGTAGTGCCGCCCTCGCGGATGGCGGCGGCAAGCACTTCGCGAATGCTCGCCGCAAGTACGTCCATGCGCTGGCGCGAAATCCGGCAGGCGGCGCGGGTCGGGTGAATGCCTGACAAAAACAGCGCCTCGCTGGCGTAGATGTTGCCCACGCCCACGACGATCTGCCCGTTCATGATGAAGTTCTTGATGGCCACCTTGCGGCCCTGGGCGCAGGCGTGAAGGTACGCACCATCGAAGTCCTCGCCGAGCGGCTCCGGCCCGAGGTTGCGCAGCAGCTTGTGCGCCAGGGGGCTGCCACGGGTCCAGAGCATGCAGCCGAAGCGGCGCGGATCGTTGAACCTCAGCCGCTGGCCGTTGCCAAAATCGATGTCCACGTGGTCATGAAGCCGCGGCTCAGCGTCGTCGGGAACAATGCAAAGGCTGCCGGACATTCCCAGGTGCACAATTGCGCTGCCTGCGTCAGTGCCGAGTAGCAGGTATTTTGCCCGCCGTTCAACGGATTGCACGACCTGGCCGGCAAGCTCGCGCGGCAGCGCGGCTGTCACCGGCCAGCGAAGGCGGCGTTCGCGTACGATGACCCGGCGCACGGGCTGCCCTGCCAGGTGCGGCTCGATGCCGCGGCGGGTGGTCTCGACCTCTGGTAGCTCAGGCATCGAAAGTGTGAACTGGAACGTGTGCGCCTGTTAAACGCGGGCGTATAAGAAATGAGCACGCGACGCTTGCAGTGCCGCGCGGTTTCGCTGCGTTGCCGCGGGAATTGGCGCAACAAACGCCGCTTTGGACGGTCACTGGACGATGCACTATAGTTGTCGCCCCCCGACCCCCGATTACTTCATTCTGGAATCGATTCATGGATTACGCATTTGGCCTGTTTCGCCTGGACTTCTGGGGCTACGCCCTCTACACGCTGATAGTCGCGCAGATTACCATCGCCGGCGTCACGTTGTACCTGCATCGCGACCAGGCGCACCGGGGTCTCGACCTGCACCCCGTCGTGCGGCACTTCTTTCGCTTCTGGCTCTGGATGACCACCGGCATCTCCACCAAGGAGTGGGTGGCCGTGCACCGCAAGCACCACGCGCATTGCGAAACCGAAGAGGACCCGCACAGCCCCCAGATTCACGGCCTGAAAAAAGTGCTGCTGGAAGGTGCCGAACTGTACAAGGACGCCGGCGCCGAGCCGGGCATGCAGGACACCTTCGGCCGCGGTACGCCCGACGACTGGATTGAGAACAACCTGTACCGGCGCGGCAACCACTTCCTCGGCATCGCCCTGATGCTGCTGATCAACGTCGTACTCTTTGGCGTCGTTGGCATCACGATTTTCGCGATCCAGATGATGACGATTCCGTTCTGCGCCGCCGGCATCATCAACGGCGTCGGTCACCACACCGGCTACCGCAATTACGAGTGCAGCGACGCTGCCCGGAACATCGTGCCGTGGGGTGTGTTCCTCGGTGGCGAGGAACTGCACAACAATCACCACGCGTTTCCTAGCTCCTCGCGCTTCTCGATGCGCCCGTGGGAGTTCGACATCGGCTGGATGTACATCACCGTGCTGAAGTCGGTGGGCCTTGCCAAGGTGCGCCGCGTCGCGCCGCGGCCGGTAAAGGCCACCGAGTCCCGCGTGGACCTGGAAACGCTGCGGGCAGTCATCGTCAACCGCATGCACGTGCTGCGCGAGTACAGCCAGAGCGTGACGCTGCCGGTGCTGCGCACGGAAGTCGCCGCCACCGAAACCGGCCAATGGCAAAAGATGCTGCGCAAAGCGCGCAAGGTCCTGGTGCGCCAGCCCGCGCTTCTCGATGAGCGCAAGACGCAGCGACTCAAGGAAGTGCTGGAGAATCACCAGTCACTCAAGACTGTGCACGAGTTTCGGGAGCGGCTGCAGAAACTCTGGGACGGTGCGACCGTGAGCAACGAAAAGCTGCTGGCGGATTTCCGTGAGTGGCTGGCGCAGGCAGAGGCCAGCGGCATCAAGTCGTTGCAGGAATTTGCGCGGTCTCTGGCCAGCTACCGAATGGAGCCGGCTGCCGCGTAGGTTTTGAAATCTGGCAGACGGCCCGGCCGGGCCGTCCGCGAACCGGCGAGGCCGGTTTATTTGATCTTTGCTTCCTTGTAGATCACGTGCTTGCGGACGCGCGGATCGTACTTTTTCACTTCGACCTTTTCCGGATGCAGGCGCTTGTTCTTGGTGGTCGTGTAAAAGTGACCAGTGCCGGCAGATGACACAAGGCGAATCTTGTCTCTCATAATTTAGTACTCCTGAAGCGGCAGGCGTGGGAGCAGGTCAGACCCGCTCGCCTCGCGCGCGCATTTCTTCCAGCACCTTGTCGATGCCGTGCTTGTCGATGTTGCGCAAACCCTTGGTGGACAACCGCAGCTTCACGTAGCGGTTCTCACTCTCGACCCAGATGCGGTGGGTGTGCAGGTTTGGCAGAAAGCGCCGGCGGGTGCGGTTCTTCGCGTGGGAAACGTTGTTTCCGGTGGTCGGGCGCTTGCCGGTGACTTGGCAGACTTTAGCCATGACGTGTGAATCCTTGGGTTTTCGTTTTCAATACTGATCCGGCACGCCGCGAGGCGCGCAAAAGGCCGCACTTTATAGCAGTATCGGCGGGCTGATTCAAGCCGCCCGTGTTTCTGGTGCTGTAACGTTATGTAAAACGTTGCCGGGACCCCGGCTTCATAGCAAGCCGCGCTCGGCAAACGATACGCAGACGCAGTCGCCAACCACGATGTGGTCCAGAACCCGGATGTCCACCAGGGCAAGCGCATCGACCAGCCGGCGGGTGATCATCTCGTCCGCCTGGCTGGGCTCGGCAACCCCGGACGGGTGATTATGCGCGAGTATGATCGCCGCCGCATTGCGCTCAAGCGCCAGCTTGACGACCTCGCGGGGGTGCACGCTCGCGCCGTCAATGGTGCCGCGAAAGAGCTCGTCGAAGCTGATAATCCGATGCCGGTTGTCCAGGCACAGGCAGCAAAACACCTCGTGGGGCCGGTCGCGCAGCTGCGCCTGCAGGAAGCTCGCGGTGTCTGCCGGACTGTTCAAGGATTCCCGGCGGTCCAGGCTCTGCCGCAAATTTCGCCGGCCCATCTCCATCGCCGCCTGCAGCTGCGCAAAGCGCGCAGGGCCCAGGCCGTTCTGCTGGCAGAACCGGACGGCGTCGGCGCGCAGGAGCTCGCGCAGCGTGCCGAATACGCCCAGGAGATCGCGGGCCAGGGCCAGCGCGTCGCGCCGGCCATGACCTGTTCCCAGGAACACCGCCAGCAGTTCTTCGTCGCTGAGTTGCCCGGCACCCAGCGCCAGCAGCCGCTCGCGGGGCCGTGCCCGCGTATCAAGTTTGTCGAGAGTCATTGGTGACGTCCTTGTCATGGCAGCGATGGTCGTTCGGCTGCGTCGCGCCATAGTGCGCGGCTTCTGCGGCGGCAAAAAGGGGCAAATTCCGCCGAAGGTACCGGCAAAGGCGTTGAAGTAACCAGCACGCAACTCACCATGTCATAATCGGCCTATGCTTGATGGCAAACGAATTCTGCTCGGCGTGAGCGGCGGCATTGCCGCATACAAAAGCCCGGACCTGGTGCGGCGCCTGCGTGAGCAGGGCGCCGAGGTGCAGGTGGTGATGACCGCTGGGGCGGCCCGGTTCGTCACCGCTCATACTTTCCAGGCGGTGTCCGGCCGCTCGGTGCGCGATGCGCTGTGGGACAGCGAGGCTGAAGCCGCGATGGGTCACATCGAGCTTGCGCGCTGGGCCGACGTTATCGTGCTGGCTCCGGCAACTGCCGACCTGCTCGCACGGCTGGCAGCTGGCCTGGCCGATGACCTTCTCGCGACCCTCTGCCTGGCAACGGACGCGCCGATTCTGGCGGCGCCGGCGATGAATCGGCTCATGTGGGCCAATTCGGCCACCCACGCAAACCGTGAGTTGCTCGCAAGCCGGGGTATGCGGTTTGTCGGCCCGGAGGCCGGCGACCAGGCGTGTGGCGAGACGGGCGAGGGCCGCATGTCGGAGCCCGCGGCCATCCGGGACGCCGTCGCGGTCTTGCTGACACCAACCGGTCCGCTCGCTGGCCGCAACGTGCTCGTAACCGCGGGGCCCACGCGGGAGCCCATCGACCCGGTGCGTTACCTGTCGAACCGCAGCTCCGGCAAGATGGGTTTCGCCGTTGCCGAAGCAGCGCGGGACGCCGGGGCCACGGTTACGCTGGTGTCAGGCCCTGTGAACCTCGCCACTCCCGCAGGCGTGAAGCGCATCGACGTGATCACCGCCGCTCAGATGCACGACGCCGTGCACAGCCAGGTGGAAGGCTCCCACATCTTCATCAGCACGGCGGCGGTATCTGACTACCGGCCCGCTTCAGTTGCCGAGCGCAAGATGAAGAAAACCGGCGACGACCTGAATTTGAGCCTGACGCAAAACGCAGACATTCTCGCCAGCGTCGCGGCGCTCGACGGTGGTCCGTTCACGGTGGGCTTTGCTGCGGAAACAGACAACGTCGAGGGCTACGCCACCGACAAGCTCAAACGCAAAAAGCTCGACATGATCGCCGCAAACCAGGTCACCTGCCCGGACGCCGAGGGCAAGAGCCTTGGCTTCGACTGCGACGACAACGCACTCACCGTGTACTGGGCCGGCGGCGAGCAGGCGCTAAAGCGCGCGCCCAAGGCCGAACTGGCCCGGCGCCTGATCGCGCTGGTAACCGAGCGCTTTGAATCCTAGAAAGGGGTAGGCATGCGCGACATCAAGCTGAAAATTCTCGACCCGCGTCTGGGTACGCAATTTGAACTGCCGAAGCACGCCACCGATGGCTCTGCCGGCATCGACATGCGCGCGTGCCTGGACGAGACGCTGACGCTCGAGCCCGGTCAGACCGAACTCATTCCCACCGGCATGGCCATTCATATCGGTGACAACGGCCTGGCCGCCGTGCTGTTGCCGCGGTCAGGGCTGGGCCACAAGCACGGCATCGTGCTGGGCAACCTCGTTGGCCTGATCGACAGCGACTACCAGGGGCAGGTGTACGTGTCGTGCTGGAACCGCGGTGATACCACGTTCAGCATTGAGCCCGGCGACCGCATCGCACAGATGGTGTTTGTGCCCGTTGTCCAGGCCAACTTCGAGATCGTGGAAGACTTTGATGCGACGAGCCGCGGCGAGGGCGGCTTTGGCCACTCCGGAAAATCGTAGGAGCGGCTTCCAGCCGCGATTAGTTATTGATGCCCTTGAGGGACTGGAAGCGATCCATGTCCTGGGCGAACTGTTCGCGAATGCCGCCCTGTTCTGCTCTCAGCGCCGCGAGCGCGCGCCGGTAGGTGTCGAGGTTCTGCTCTGTTGACTTGAGGTCCCGCCCCAGCCGGTCCGGCAGCGGCTCACCCTTGGTGTCGAACGGTTCGGCCAGCTTGCTCAGCCGCTCGGCCCGCACCTGCAGGTTCGTAATGTAGTGTTGCGTCAGCGCGATCTGGGCTTCCAGCGCCTGGATGCGCCGGTCCCGCAGCATCTCGATTTCCGCCACGCTTAAGTATGTGTTGAGGAGAATGCGGTCGCGCTCGGCCTGCTGTTCCGCCTGCTGCGTTGCGATCTGTTGCGCCTTGCGGGATTCGGCTTCCTCGGCGAGTTCGGAGGCAGTTTTTTCCGCCGCCAGGGTTTCAAGCGTGACGGCGTGCTCGTTGATAATGTGGCGTTCCTGCTTGACGTACTCGGCGGGAACCGTGTCGCCGTAATGGGTTACGCCATTTTCATCGACCCATTTGTAAAGCATTCCGTCCTGGCAAAACGACGCCGACGGACCGCCGATAAGGCACAGTCCAACAGCGATTGGCGCGTATTTTCTTGTCGCTTTGCGCATACCCCCAAATTTATAACATAAGGGTTGCCACGAACTTTGTGACGAAGCTCCCAAAGCCGCGCCCCTAGCAGCCGAAATTTTCTCGGTACTTCATTATGTTACGTAGCTCGTCCTGGCGGCCTTCGTCGTCTGCGAGGTGTTCCACCAGGTTTTCCAGCCGCACGATGCTCGTGACGGCCAGGCCCATGTCCTGTTCGACCTCCTGTATCGCCGAGCGTTCGCCGGTGCCCTTCTCCTGCCGGTCGAGGGCGATGAGCACGCCGGCTGGGGTGGCGCCGGCCTCGCGGATCATGGCGACTGACTCGCGAATGGCGGTGCCGGCGGTGATCACGTCATCGACAATCAGCACGTTCCCCTCCAGCGGCGCGCCCACGAGCTGGCCGCCCTCGCCGTGAGTCTTGGCCTCTTTTCGATTGTAGGCCAACGGCAGGTCCTTGCCATGGTGATCGGCCAGTGCCGCACCGACGGCGGTCACCAGCGGGATGCCCTTGTAGGCCGGACCGAACAGCATGTCGTACTGCATGTCTGACGCCATGAGCGCGGCCGCGTAGCAGCGCGCCGATTCGGCCACCGCCCGCCCGGTGTTGAACAGGCCGGCGTTGAAGAAGTAGGGACTCTGCCGCCCGGACTTGAGCGTAAACGAGCCAAAGCGAAGCACGCCGCGCTCGATGGCAAGGTCAATGAACTGTTTCTGGTAAGTCTGCATGCTTGGCTTCTTCCCGCGCCGGCGCGCCGCTCGCGCGCGTTCGGTATGATACACGCTCGCTGAATTCAGGTGAGGGCCAGATGCGAATCGTAACGGCAAATGTGAACGGCATTCGTGCCGCCGCGCGCAAGGGATTTTTTGACTGGCTGCCGAGGCAGAGAGCCGATGTGTGGTGCCTGCAGGAAACGAAGGCACAGGAGCACCAGCTCGTGGACGAGGTGTTTCGCCCGCGTGGCTACCACACGTTCTATGTCGACGCAGAGAAGAAGGGCTACAGCGGCGTAGCGATTTACTCAAAGCGCGAGCCCGACCGGGTGTATCGCGGCTTTCTATCGGTGCGCGGTGCGGACCCTGCCTGGGATGAATTCGACCGCGAGGCCCGCTATCTCGAGGCACAGTTCGGTAAGCTCAGCGTTATCTCGTTGTACCTGCCCTCAGGCTCGTCGAGTGAGGAACGCCAGGCCGCCAAGTTTCGCTTCCTCGACCTGTTCCTGCCGTACCTTAAGTCGCTGCGGCGCAAGCGTCGGGAGTTCGTGCTGTGCGGTGACTGGAACATCGCACACAAGAACATTGACCTGAAGAACTGGCGCTCGAACCAGAAGAACAGCGGCTTTCTGCCGGAGGAGCGCGAGTGGTTGACCACGCTGTTTGACGACGTGGGCTACGTTGATGCGTTTCGCGAGGTGAATCCGCACCCCGACCAGTACACGTGGTGGTCAAACCGCGGCCGGGCGTGGGACAACAACGTGGGGTGGCGGCTGGACTACCAGATCGTGACACCCAAGCTGAAAGACACAATCAAGTCGGCCCGCATCTACAAGGACCAGCGCTTTTCAGATCATGCGCCCCTGATCATGGATTACGCCGTTGACCATTGATGCAGGCGCTGGCGGTGCGAGTGCTCTTTAACGCACTGAAGAAATCTGCGGCATGGTGAAAGCTGGCACAAGCGATGCCGCTGCCGCCGAAAGGGGCTGGCGCTACTACCTGCAGCGGCAGGTCGTTGTGCTTTTCTTCTTCGGTTTCTCTGCCGGCCTGCCGTTCCTGCTCGTCTACTCAACCCTGTCTGCCTGGCTTGCCGACGAAGGCCTCACCAAGAGCACCATCAGCACGTTTGCCTGGCTGGGTTTTGCGTACAGCCTGAAGTTCTTGTGGGCGCCTCTTATTGACGCAGTACCGCTGCCCGGCCTGACACGTCTGCTCGGCCGGCGCCGCAGCTGGCTCCTGCTGTCGCAGCTCGCAATTGGCGGGGCCCTTCTCGTAATGGCGAACAGCAACCCGGGCGAGGCGATCGGCGCTTTTGCACTGATAGCCGTTGCCGTTGCGTTTTCCTCGGCTACGCAGGACATCGTTATTGATGCCTACCGCATCGAGTGCGCGGAGACTGATTTGCAGGGCGTGCTCGCCGCTTCCTACCAGTACGGTTACCGGGTTGCACTGCTCGTGGCAGGCGCCGGTGCGCTATACATTGCGCAGTACTGGTCGTGGCGCACGGCGTATCTCACGATGGCGTGCTTCATGCTCGTTGGGCTTGGAACGACGCTGTTTTGCCGTGAGCCCAAAGTGGACACTGTGCCGCGGTCTTCACGGGGCGCCACCGTGGGTGAGCGAATTCTCGCGTGGGTGATGCGCACCGTGATCGCGCCGCTGCTCGACTTCTTCCGTCGTTTCGGCTGGTTTGCAGCAACGATCATCGCCTTCATTCTGTGTTTTCGGCTCAGCGACTACGTGCTGGGGATACTCGCCAATCCGTTCTACCTGGACATTGGCTTTACCAAGGCGGAGATCGCGAGCGTCGCAAAGATCTACGGCGTTGTTATCTCGCTGGTGGGCGCAGGCGCTGGTGGCTGGGCCGTCGTTAAATATGGTGTGGCCCGGTGCCTGATCATTGCCACAGTGCTAATTGCCAGCACGAACCTGTTCTTCGCGCTCATGGCGACGGTCGGTGACGAGCTCTGGATGCTGGCCGTGACGATTAGTGCCGACAACTTCGCCATGGGCGTTGGCGGCACAGTCATGATTGCTTACCTGTCGAGCCTCGTTAACCAGTCATTCACGGCAACGCAATACGCGCTCTTGAGCTCGCTAAGTGCGCTACTCGGCAAATTTACGGCCGGGTACTCCGGCAACGTGCAGGAATCGATGGGCTGGTTCGGCTTCTTTCTCTATGCGGCGGCCGTCGGCGTGCCCGCCATCCTCCTGGCGATTGTAGTTGCACGAAAGCACGACCGGATCGTCGGCAAGGGCAGTGACGCGTGAAGGCGGTTGACTGGCACGCGGTGTGTGCCGAGACTGATCTCGAAGAAACCGGCGCGTACGGCTTTTCAGTCGGCGAGGGCGACTGGCCGCTGCGGGCGTTTGTTGTTCGTCAGGAGACGTCAGTGTTCGCTTATGAGAACGTGTGTCCGCACGCCGGCCGGCCGCTGAACTGGAAGCCGCACGGCTTTCTCACCAGGGACAGGCGCACGATCATGTGTACGGCTCACGGAGCGATGTTCGACATTGCCAGTGGCGAGTGCGTCGCCGGACCGTGTCCGGGGCGGGCACTGCGCCGGGTGGATGTGCGTGTCGTGGAAGGCCAGGTGCAGGTGCGCCGGGCTTAAACGACAAGCGGCCCGGCTACTCGGTCTTGTCGAAAAACGACAGCGGGTCGTCCCAGTGTTCACCGGGGGCGGCCTCAAAGTCGACTCCGTAGTCCTCCTTAACAATGTCCAGTGATCCGGACCAGTCTTCGGGAGGCTGGGCTGACTCGATCAGCAGGTCACGCCAGGAATCAAGATCGAATTCCCCGACCGTGCCGTCGAAGTGCTGCACCTCGATAGTGCGCTCGCTTTCGTCGACCGCTACTACCTCAAAAAGGTACCCGCCCAGTCTCTTGTACCAGTCGCCAATCACAGGTGTGATATCGGTCATTTCTGATACTCCCGCAGCGTCCTGCTGCAGACAGTGGCAGGTGGCAGTGTCCACCTGCCCTCCAGGCCACTATAGCGCAACGGCCGGTCGCCGCAAGTTCCTGGCTGGACCGGTTCTGAGCGTGTTGGCTCAGGAGGTTTTTTCGTAGATGAAATCCCACACGCTGTGGCCAAGTCGTTCGCCGCGGCGTTCGAACTTGGTGGGCGGGCGGAACTCCGGTCGTGGCACGCTGGCGCTGTTGAAATCGGCGCCGCCAGCAGTGTTGGAAAAATGCGGGGATGCCTCGAGCGTGTCGAAGATGTGCTCCGCGTAGTTCTCCCAGTCGGTCGCAACGTGCAATCGCGCGCCGGCTTTCATTCGTGACGCCACGAGCCCGAGAAACGGCTGCTGCACGATGCGCCGCTTGTGGTGACGTTTCTTGGGCCAGGGGTCGGGAAAGAACAGGTTGAGCCCGGCCAGGCTCCCCGGGGCGAGCTGGTTCGTCAGTACCTCCACCGCGTCGTGGCACATCACGCGCACGTTCGTTAGTCCGCGCTGTTCGATTTCCAGCAGTAGGTGGCCGACGCCGGGCCGGTGCACTTCGATGCCGATGTAGTTGGTGTCTGGCGCATCCTGCGCGCACTGTGCGAGCGACTCGCCGTTGCCGAAACCGATCTCGATGACGGTATTCGCCGATCGGGCGAACAGGGCATCGAGTTCCAGGGGCTGGCCGGTGTACTCAATACCGAACTGTGGCCACAGATCGTCGAGTGCACGTTGTTGCGCGCGTGTCAGCCGGCCTTCGCGGCGTACGAAGCTGCGCACCGGCAGGCTCGACAGGCGGGTGTTGCCGTCGGCATCGCTGCGTGCGGTCTCGTTCTTCGGCTTGTGGTCTTCCGTAGACATGCCGCGATGGTCCGGTAAGCCGCCGGCCGATGCAACCGGGCATGACAGTTTTCAGGCTGCTGGCCGGGCTAACCGTCACTGCGCCGTAGCGACCCCTTCAACCGCCGCGGTGTCGCCGCTGGTATTTGGCAGGTCCAGCGAAGGCACCGTGGGGCCGACGATGGCAATGGTGTACGGGATCTGCTGCGGTGACGTGCCCGAGACATCGAGAGCGACAAAGTCGGACAGACTTTCTCCCGGCATGATGCCACCGGTCGTACCAAAGCAGTCGCCGTTGGTGCACCACTGCACCGGGGCAAACAAGCCCTGACCCCAGCCGGGCGGCGCACCGGCCCACGTGAGTCCGATGGACGAAGGCGCAAACGAGTACACATCGATCGGGTCATTGGAGTTGTTCGTGATCGTGAAGTTATACGTGTAAAGGCCGGGAGCGCCGCTTACTGTGTAGGTCACGCTGACGTCCAGTGGCACCGGCGGTGAGTTACAGATGTTCGACTCGAGGCCGCTGGGCCCTGGCTCGCTGAAGAACGCCGTCTTCATCAGTCCGAGGTCGACAAAATTGACCGCGCCGTCGCCATTCATGTCGGCATCGGGATCTGCACTGAAGAAAACGCTCTTCATGAGACCGAGGTCGAGGAAGTTTATGACGCAGTCCTGGTCCAGGTCGGCGTCGCAGATGTTGCCAAAGCCGTCGGCATCGGTATCCAGTTGATCGGCGTTTGCCACGTTCACACAGTTGTCCACACCGTTCGGAATGCCGTCGAAGTCTGCATCGCCGACGGTGTCGCACTGGGCATTCGGCGTGCGCGATGCCTCGAAGCAGACGCCGTCCTCACCGAGTTCGAAGTCAACCCAGTCGATGCTGTCGATGGCACAGCCATCGTATTCATCGCAGTCAGTCGCACCTTGCCCCGAAGGAGGAGACAGATCTGTTGAGCCGGGAATGCAGGTATCGAAATTGTCGGCAGTCTGCGGGGTGAAGGTGCCGCCGTCGACGATCGTCGGGCAGGTAGGGCCTCCGCACTGGCCGTCTGTGCAAATCTCCCTGTCCGGCAGGCATTGCGTGCAGGCCTGGGTCTGATCGGCCTGCGTGTAGGGTGTAAACGACACGAAGTTGCCGGTCGGAAAGTAATTGCAGACGAGTACGTTGAAGCCACTGCCAGAACAGCCGTTCGCATATCCGCAGCCCACGTAGCGGGTGTTAGCCCATGCAAGCTGCGTAAAGTTGTCGCATGACGAACCGGCGCATGTTCCGAGTGTGCCGTAGGGACTGAAAAGCCACTGAAGATGTTCGTTCCACCAACCGATCTCGATGCCGTTCAAGGTGATGGCATCAATCGTCAATATCGACGCATCCAGATAGATGTTCTCACCCACGGGAAGACACTCCGAGCCAGCCGAGCAGGGGAAGCCAGGGATAAACTGATCCTCCGGGTCACTGTCGCCCCAGCGCGTGTTGCCTGCGTTGCGCTGTGCAAGGTACTCGACGTCGCTTGAAGGATTGCCTCCGAGGGGACAGGTCTCCGCGTAGGCCTGCGCAATAGCCGCAAGGCCTTCATCCCAGACAAGCTGGTTCATATCTGCCGCAGCAGGCATATTGACCGGCAGCAGTTCTCCGCGAGCAAGGCTGGCCCGCAAGTCATTGTGCTTCTTTAGAATCTGTTCCTTTTCCTCGGCGGTAAACGGCGTGCAGGGGCTTCCGGGGCCGCCACAGTCGGAGTCTATCGCGCTCGCAGAGTGCCAGAGCAGCATTGAGATGAGAGTTAGCAAAAGCCGTGCGGGGTAGCGCGTCATGTGGGAACCTCAGCGGGAGTTGGATGCGTAGAGTTCGATGCGGGTTACGCAAAACAAACGCAATTAGAGTTGTTGTTCGCCCACTGGCAGTATGTCGCCGGCTTACGGTTTAGTCAAAGTAACGCAACCGCGCCATCCGCACGCTGCACCAGCCTGGCAATGCCGCATCGTGTTGAGATCGTAACGGTGTGGCGGTGGCTCGCTCCCGTCAGCGAGAGATGCTGACGGGAGCCGAGCCGGTGTAAGCGGCAAACAGGGGGGAAGCCGCTCACGGGGAGCCGAAAGACTCTCGTCTTTCTTTGTTGCTCTTTTGAGAGCTTCGTTGCGAAGCGCTCCTTACATCGCGCAAGCGCCAAGCGTGTCGTAGTCGATCACGATCAGCTGGGGCAGTGCACCTTCGCTTCCGTCGGTCGCCGGATCGCGAGCAATCACGTCAAGCACCTGGCCACCGTTGACGGCGAGGTCCTGCACTTCAATGGCCACGGTGTCCTTGTCGCCGGCGGGGGTCACGTAGATGTCGTACACGCCCGGAGCGATGGACAGCTGCGTGGTATCTGCCGTGAACGGCACGGCGGCGAACGAGGGCTCGACGCTGTCGTCGGTGAAGTCGGTGCCGTCAGCCAGCAGGTAGATGTCAACGTCGCCGGTGCTCGGGGATGCGTGCGTCACGCGCAGACGCGTCTCCGTAATGACGCTGCGAGCGTCGGTGGCAAAGGCGATGGGCTGCAGTTCCGGCGTCGACATCAGGAAGCCGGTCACGATGGCAGTTGTCGCAGCGCCTGCCACCGACTCGTACGGAATCGGAAGCGCGATGGTGGCGGGGTCGCCGGTCGGCGTGACGTTGAGCGTGAACGAACCCACAGGCACGGACTCCACGATGCAGGCAGCGGTGAACGGCACGTTCACGGCCAGCGCCAGCGCGTCGTCTTCGGCGGTGGCGCCGTCGTCAGCAAGGATGTCGACGTTGCCGGCATCCGGCGATGCGTGCACGGCGATGGCAGCCGAGGGCTTGGCAGCGTCATCGAGGTCCGAGGCGCCTTCGCTGTCGATGAGCACCAGCTCGATCGGCCGGTCGCCCGGACGAGTGTTGTCAACAGCGGCGATCAGCAGGTCGACGTCGCCCGGCAGCGGGATCTCGCCGGTGTCATAGACCACGGTGGCGGGATCGCCAGCGAGCGTCACGCGAATCTGGTAGTTGCCGGCGGGCACTTCCACCCGGTCGGTGAAGCCCTGGAAGGCAAGCGGCGTGGTGTTCACGGGCGCGCTTGCCGTGAGATCCGCACCAGCGGCGGTTACGAACACGTCCACTGCCGGAGCGCCCTCAGCCGCGTGCAGCACCTGCGCGCGCACGTTGCCCGGGAAGATGGGCTCGCCGGCCGGGTTCTCGATCACAATTGCGGAGATCGGCGCGTTCACCGTGCCGAGCGCAACAACCGTGTACTCGGTGTTGAACGTCAGCGGCAGAGTCTCGTCGATCACGATGGCGTTGCCGCCGGGAATGATGGCTTCCACCTGCAACTGCGTGCTCTCGGCAGCGGGCAGGAAACCGGACGCGGCTTTAAACGGCACGTCGGTGAGCGCCGCTGCTCCGTTCACAAGGATGTTTACGGCCGGTGCGTCCGGCGAGGCGTGGAAGGCACGCAGCAGCGGCGCTGCTTCGCACTCGAGGAACTCGGTTGCCGTGACTTCGCTGGCGTCCAGCACGCCGTTGGCGTTGCTGTCCAGGCCGCTGTCGAAGGCGAGGCCGCCGCCCGGGCAGTCGGCGTCGCCGAGCGGCAGAGCGCGGGTAGCAACGAGTGAATTCAGGCCGTCCGCGCCATCGTTGCCGTCAGAACCGTCGTCGCAGCCGCTCATCAGGGCTGCCAGCGGAATCATCGCCGCCATCATGGTCAATCTGTTCATGCAAAACTCCCTAGCATTGTTCTAAATACGGTCAGGCGCCGTCGGCAATGCCGCCGCGCGCCCTGGGGTGTCGGAAAAGACGAAACGCACGGTAGGAGCGTTGGCGTGAAGTGTCTGTGATCTCGATGTGAAGACCACGTGAAATTGGTTACAGTCAGAAAAATGAACGAGACGTTTCTGAACCAGGTGGGCTTAAGTGATTGTTTGGAGGCGCTTCCACGGCTGGCCGATGGCAGTATCGATTTGTTTCTGTCGGACATTCCCTACGGCATCGGCCTTGATGACTGGGATGTGCTTCACGACAATACGAATTCCGCGCTCCTCGGTCAGTCGCCCGCGCAGAAAGGCAAGAGTGGTTTCAAGCGTCGCGGCAAGCCCATCAATGGCTGGGCTCGTGCCGACCGCAACATCGGCGCCGAGTATCAGCAATGGTGTGAAGGCTGGGCGCGAATCGTGTATCCGAAAATGAAGGACGGGTCGTTCCTGTTCGTGTTTGGCGCCCGCCGCACAATTCACCGCGCCGTGAATGCTCTGGAAGACAGCGGTTTCCTGTTGAAGGACATGCTTGCCTGGAAGAAGCCGTCGGCACACCATCGCGCGCAGCGAGTGAGCGCCGTACTCGAACGGCGAGGCCTGAGCGAGGCGGCCGAGCGCTGGCAGGGCTGGCGCCTCGGCAACCTCGCGCCGATCTGGGAACCGGTCGCGTGGTTCATGAAGCCGTACAAAATTGGCGGGACGATTACCGACAACGTGCTCGACAACGACGTCGGGGCGCTAAATATTGCCGCGTGCAGCAGTGATGGAGTGAGCCCCACGAATTTGCTCGAGTTCGGCTTCGGCGCGGATGAGCCACGCATCCACGAGGCGCAAAAGCCGCTGGCGCTGATGGAATTTCTCATCGAGCTTACGACGCGGGAAGGGCAGACGGTGCTCGATCCGTTCATGGGGAGCGGCACGACCGCCGTGGCGGCACGCGGCCTTGGCCGCAACTTCATCGGCTTCGAGGCCAACCCGCTGTATCATGAGCAGTGCATTGCCCGTCTGTCGGACACCGGCCGGTAACGCGCGCGCAGTACGGTAGTGGTACAGCAGCAGGCTCAGGCCTGCGAGTAGGCCAGCAAGTAGGATAGTTGCAATGGAACTGGTGGTTTTCGACCTGGACGGCACGCTGCTCAACAGCGACTCGGCGATATCGTCCTACACACGCGAGACGCTCGAACTGCTGGCCGACCGCGACGTCGCGTACACGGTGGCCACCGGGCGCACGCTACACGCTGCGCGCGCCATCATCGATGGTCATGGCTTCAACCTGCCGCACATCTACAAGAACGGCGTCATGATCTGGCACCCGAACTCGCTGGAGTTTTCGCACCGCAACCTGCTGACGATGGTCGAGCTGGAGCACGTGGTGGAGGCCTGCATGGCGCAGTCGTTGACGCCGTTTGTGTTTACCCTCGACGGGCAGGACAACCACGCGGTCTATCATCCCCCGCTTTTGAGCGACATCGAGCGGCGCCTGGCAGACAACTATGTTCGTGCCAACGATCTTCGTGTGGCGCCAATAAGCCAACTGCCTGCCGAAGCGCAGATCACCAACGTGAGCGCGATCGGTGTGCCGCCATCCATTCGGCGGGTCGTCACGCTGGTGGAAAACGAAGAACACCTGGTGGCGTATTCCGGCACGGCTTTCGAAAGCGAGAATCTCAACTGGTTGGACATACACCACAGCAACGCAAGCAAGGGCGGCGCGATCGAGGTGCTGAAGGGCATGCTGGGCATCGAGCGGGTGATTTGCTTCGGCGACAATGACAATGACCTCAGCATGTTTGCGCTGGCAGATGAAAGCTACGCGCCGTCTAATGCCAATGCGAGGGTGCAGGCGGCCGCGACCTCGGTAATCGGGCATCACGATGAGGAAGGCATCGCGCGCTTCCTGCGCGAGCGCTTCTCGCTCGCCGGCGGCGGCTCGTAGGTGCGGCATCTGTGGGAGCGGCATCTGTGGGAGCGGCATCTGTGGGAGCGGCTTTAGCCGCGATTCAATTCACATAATCTGATGTCGCGTTGAACGCGCGCGCCCGCCTGCTAAACTGTCCCAATAACGAATAACAACAAGAGGGTTCACCAGCCATGAACAGGCACCTGAGTCTCACAGCGCTCGGTCTTTTTCTGATGTCTTCAAGCGCCAGCGCCAACCTGATTGCCAACGGCAGCTTTGAAAGCGGCGCGCACGTCAACGACTCCTGCAACTACATGGCAGTCAACCCGGGCAGCACCGCGCTCGATGGCTGGGACATCGGTGCGCAGGTAGCATGGGGTCTCGACGTCTGCGACGGCAATGGCGGGTCGGATGGCGCAGGTTTCGTTGACCTGTCGAGCTTCGGCGCCAACTCGCTGGGTGAAATCTCGCAAGCGCTAATGCTCGACATCGGCACCGAGTACACGCTGTCATTCGACAGCCAGGGCGGTGCTATCGACGTAACCCTCAATGGCGATGAGCTCGTTCCCACTGGTGCCCCCGGCGCCGGCGGTTACATGACCTTCACGGTGATATTCACCGCGCTCGAAACGGCGTCGGTACTGAGCTTCGCGAATGCTGCGCCTGGCAACCCGATCGTCTTCCTGGACAACGTGATACTCACCGCTGCCCCGGTGCCAGTGCCAGGCGCGCTTGCCCTGTTCGCCTCGGCTATTGGCTTCACGGCGTTTCGCCGCAAAGCGTAGGAGCGGCTTCCAGCCGCGATTCTTCAGCTGCCGCCACAGGCGTTCGGTAACCCGCTCGGGCCGGGCGCCTGGAAGAAGGCTGCTTTCATGGCGCCAAGGTCGCTGAAGCTCACGACGCCGTCGCCGTCGATATCAGCATCGGCATCGGTACTGAAAAACACCGCCTTCATCTGCCCGAGGTCGCTGAAGTTCACGACGCAGTCGTTGTTGAGGTCGGCGTCACAGGCGTTGCCGATGCCGTCGGCGTTGCTGTCGCGCTGATCGGCGTTCATCACCTCCAGGCAGTTGTCCACCAGGTCTGGCACGCCGTCGGCGTCGGGATCGTTGCCGCTCGTGCCGGTTAGCACTACGTTGTCGATGAACGAGCGATCGATGACGCCGATGGTTGTGGTGCCATCGGAGTAGTCGGTGGCGATGTACAGGCCATCGAGGTTTGCCAGTACGTCAATCAGTTCCTGTTGCGTCGGCACCGGCGCGCCGGAGCTGTAGTTTTGATCCAGTCCGCTGAACTTGCGCCAGCTATCAGTTTCCACAAGCGCGAAGAGATAGTTCTGCCACGATTCCGTCGGCGGGTCCTCGGCCTCGGCAATCAGCGTTAGCCCGTTGCCCGTCAGCGCCACGCGCACGTTGTACTCGATGGGGTAGCTAACCGGATCGTCGGTGAAGGCGCGCAGGCTGAAGCGGAGCTGACCGCCGTAAGCGCCTTCTTCGGCAAAGGTGGCGGGTGCACGGACGTAACCCCAGTCATTGCCAGTATCCGTCACCGAGATGTGGCCGCCAGGCAGGCCGCCCGTGGTCTGGTACGTCACGCTGGTAGCGCCACCGGGGTGCGGCATCCAGCCCTCCGAATCTGTATCGAACGTGCTGGCCACGTCGGCCACTGCGGTGAGTGGGAGACTCGCGAGCGCGAGACCAGGCAAAACCATGCGTTTCATTGGTATTCCTCCTCTAGCTTCTGGCGTCGACGGGCTCACGCCCGACGCGGCCGGCGACTGCTGAGTGTTGTTGTTTGCGCCAGGTACCATAATTACCGCAGGATACGAATAGCAGCAATCGGTATTTAACACTTTTGGGTCCGCCGCAGGCCCCTGCCTGGCGTCACCCGACAGGATTGGAAATGACCGATCGGAACTGGAACAGAACTAAGTCCGGCAGGACAGGCTGGAGGCACTGGCCGCGTATGCTCGCACTGGTCGCCGTGGCGATGGCCGGGGCCGGCTCGCTGGTAGCACAAGACGCCGACCCCGCGGCGGTAGACGATGGCGGTACCAGCGAGAACCTGACGGGAACGCTCGTCGTAAAGGCCGAAGGCCTTGAATCTAACGAGGGCAGGCTGCGTTTCGTTGTGTTTCCCTCAAAGGACACGTTTCTGAAGCGGCCTGTGCAATCGGGCGTCGTCGAGATCGCGGACCAGGCCGGTGAGTGGCACGCGGAAGACGTGCCCTACGGTGAGTACGCAGTACTCGTGCACCACGACGTGAACGACAACGGCAAGATGGAGCGGCACTGGTACGGCAAACCCAAGGAGCCCGGCGGCGCGTCCAACAACCCCAAGCCAAGGATGGGTCCGCCGCGGTGGAAAGACACGGTGTTTGTGCTGGACTCGCCGGAGCTGACGCTGAAAATCCAGGTGCCGTACCAGCGCCCCGACAACTAGTTCATTGGCGCCTGTTCGTGAGTGCCGTGGGTCCGCGCTGAATCACAGCCGGTCTTTCATCTTGTAGTACAGCATCCCTAAAGCAATGATCTGGTTGCCAAGCCACTGGCTGCCGGGAATGCGGAAGTGCTTGATGTTGGCGAACAGGTCAAAGCGCTCCATCGTGCCGCTGACGGCGTCGGCGAGAATCTCGCCCATCAGGTGCGTCGGCGCGACGCCGTGGCCGCTGTACCCCTGCGCGTAGTAAATGTCGCCGTCGATGCGCCCCACCGCTGGAATGCGGTTCAGCACGATGCCGATTTTGCCGCCCCACTCGTAGTCGATCCCCACATTCTTGAGCTGGGGGTAAATCCTTTCCATGCGCGGCCGTATGTACGCCTCAATGCTGGCAGGATCGCGACCGCTGTAGTTGCAGGCGCCGCCGTAGAGCAGTCGCTTGTCGGCTGACAGGCGGTAGTAGTCCACGACCTCGTTCAGGTCGCAAACGGCAACGTCATTGGCGTTGATACTCGCGGCGAGTTCTGGCGAAAGCGGTTCTGTTGCGATGATGTAGCTCCCTGCCGGAAACACAAGATTCGACAGGTGTTTGGGTTCCAGTCGGCCGTACGCGTTGCCACCGATCACCACGGCGTTTGCTGTAACGCTTCCCTTCTGGCAGCGAACGACGGGCCGGGCGCCACGCTCGATGCCGGTAACGGGTGAGTGCTCGAAGATTTTCGCTCCCTGTTCGACTGCGGCGCGTGCCTCACCGATGCACAGGTTGAGCGGGTGCACGTGCCCGTCGCGGTAGCACACAAACGCGCCGTGGAACCGGTCGGTGCCGAGCTTTGCCCGCGTTTCCTCCAGATTCCACACCTCGTAACGGTGCGGCCAGTTGCGTGCCTCGCGCTCTTCCGCCGCCTCAAGGATGTATTTCACCTGGCGGGGCTTGCGCGCAACCTCGGCGTAGCCGTCTTTGAGATCGCATTGAATGCCATAGCGTTCGACGCGCTCGCGAATGATCTCGTTGCCCCGCCAGCGCATGCCCCACACGAGGTCTTCGACAATGTCCCCGTGTTCCTTACGGATGCGCTCCAGGCCGCCGACGCCGTTGATTAGCTGGCCACCGTTACGTCCGGACGCGCCCCAGCCGACGCGGTTGGCTTCGAGCAGTGCAACGCTGTAGCCGCGTTCGGTGAGCGTCAGCGCTGTCGCCACGCCGGTGAAGCCGCCGCCGACGATGCACACGTCCACGCTGATGTCTTCGCGCAACGGCGTGTAGTCGGTTTTTTTATTGGCGGTAGCGGCGTAGTACGAGCCCGTATGTTCCTGCAGCCTGTGCGAAACGGTCATGGGCTCTTCTCAAGCAGCTCGTCGCGCCACTCGTGCACATTCATCTCAATCGCGGCGAAGCCCGCCACCCAGATGAATTCATCCCAGGTATATAACCAGTGGCCGAGCCTGGCCCAGTACACCGACAGCAAAAACAGCACGCCGTATGCGACGAGCTTGGCGCCTTGCAGGGCGGTGCGCGTGGTGCCGCCCGTGACGCCCTTTCCCTGGAGCCGCACGATCACCTCGATGGCGAGCAGGATAACCAGCCACGCGATGAGCTCGATAAGGTCGGCCAGGGCCAGATCCTGCTCGAGCTCGAGGCCCTCCGCGGTGGTGACAAGCGGATTGATTTTGCCGAGCCGGAAAAACGCGCTTTCATCGCTGAGCGTCTGGCAGGTCTCGCTGGTGATATCGGTGTACTCGAGGTTGTACACAAACGACAGGTCCTGACCGGTAAGCTCGCACAGGTTCGTGACGCCTTCGAAGGGACGCTCCGGGCCGTAGTCGATCACAGACTCGGCGTAGGCGGCCAGGGTGTGCGCGATCATAATAATGCACACAATTCGCACGCCGCGAACCGTCTTCGACACCCAACCCTTCCACTGGTCGTCGTCCAGCTGGTAAGTTTCGAGCTCAAACATGGCGAGCAGCAGAAACCACGCTAGCGTATCGATCGTGGTCGCGAACTCCGAGGTAATTTTGAACAGCGTTGAGCCGTCGTGCAGCGTGTGGATAGCGCGCACGATGTCTTCCTGAGCGTAGAAGACAAAGTTGACGAGCAGCAGCGAGTAGACGATCCACTTGATAATCTGCTGCGCCCGGGCCAGGTCCGCGCGGGCGATGATGGAAGTGACTGTGCTCACCGGATCATCATACGGGTGGCGCCGGCTGTTGAAAATCCAGCCCTGTACGCGCGGACCCGCGCCTTGCGCCTAGAAAAGGCGGTCCCGCAGCTGGTAGTACATCACGCCAAGCGCCACCATCGGCTTCCAAAGGTGACGGGTACCGGGCACAACAACGGGTTTCACTGAAGCAAACATATCGAACTGCTCCAGTGTCCCGGCCACGGCGTCCGCAAGGATTCGCCCGGCCAGATGAGTGACGTTCACGCCATGCCCCGAGTAGCCCTGGCAGTAGTAGACGTTTCGACCGAGCCGGCCGAAGCGCGGCACGCGGTTGAGTGGAACGCCGATGGTGCCGCCCCAGGCGTAGTCGATCTTGATGTTCGCGAGCTGTGGATAGATGCGCGCCATTTTTTTGCGCAGGCGCTGCTCGATGAAGGCTGGATCTTCGCCGAAGTAGTTGATGCGCCCGCCGAACAGCATCCGCTTGTCGGCGCTGAGCCGGAAGTACTCCAGCACGAAGTTCGGATCGCACACCGCCAGGTCCTGCGGGTTGATTGCGGCAACCGTCGCCTCGTCCAGCGGCTCGGTACCGATGATGTAGCTGCGCACCGGGAACATGACGCCGCCGAGCCGGCGGTCGAGCGCATGATACGCATTGCCCGCCAGCACTACGGCGTCAGCGGTGACTGATCCGCTGGCGGTCACCACGGTGGGCTTGTCGTTCTCCTCGATCGCGAGCACCGGCGAATGCTCATGGAACGCAACGCCGAGACCTGCGGCCGCCTGGGCTTCGCCAATGCACAGGTTGAGCGGGTGCAGGTGGCCGTTGCCCATATTGAGCAGGGCGCCGATGTAGGCGTCGGTGCCAATCAGGGCGCTGACCTGGTCGCGGGACAGAATTTCCACGTGATAAGGAAAGTCCGCGGCCTTGAGCCGCTCGTAATCGTGCTCGATGTCGACCATGTGACGCGGCTTGATCGCAACATCCAGGTAGCCGTGCTTGAGATCGCAGTCGATGCCGTAACGCTCGACGCGTTCCCGGATGATCTGGTGGCCGGCCCAGCGAAGTTCGGAAAACAGCTCCTCAACGTCCCTGCCATGGTGTCGGGCAATCGCCTCTTCGCCGGCGATGCCGCCGATCATCTGTCCGCCGTTCCGGCCTGATGCGCCCCAGCCAACGCGGTTGGCTTCGACAACGCGCACGTTGTAACCACGCTCGGCCAGGTGCAGCGCGGTGGAAACGCCGGTGAAGCCAGCGCCCACCACGCAAACATCGGCGCGCTCGTTGCCGGCCAGCGGCGCGAAGTCTGTGACTGAGTTGACAGAGGCTGCGTAGTACGAGCCGGTGTGCTCCTGCGGGTTTGTGGTGCTGTTCACCATGCCGGCTATCCTTGCGCGGCCCGCGGGCGCGCGCATCCGACCCTGCAGGCAGAACTCACTGGCTGTCGCCGCTCAACAGTGTGCGCCGGTATTGCGCCGGCGTCTGTCCGACACACTTTTTGAAGGCGGCGTAGAACGCGGAGTTGGAATTGAAGCCGACGGTAAAGGCAATGTTGAGCACGGCGTTGCTCCGGCTGTCGGCGTCGGCGAGCAGCACCTTCGCGTGCTGCACCCGGAAGCTGCTCAGGTAC
Organism: Pseudomonadota bacterium; assembly: GCA_038533995.1. GTDB lineage: Bacteria > Pseudomonadota > Gammaproteobacteria > Steroidobacterales > JBCAXP01 > JBCAXP01. The sequence goes on along the minus strand of JBCAXP010000007.1, from coordinate 143 downwards.
TCGAAGAAGCTCATGCCAAAGCCTGCGTTGATTACCTGCGAGAGGTGATTGACCGAGCAACCGATGGCTTCTGCCAGCAACGGCAGGGTCAGTTCGTGGCGAAGGTAGGCCTGGTCCTGCACCATCGCGCGTTCGAGTCGGGC
>JBCAXP010000006.1:0-29033 GCA_038533995.1 Pseudomonadota bacterium | reverse complement strand
CAACATTCAGGCGGCGCTAGACGTCGTTGTTAGCGTCAGGCCGGAAGGCAGCACCGAATGATTATCGTCCTCGGCCAACCCCGAACCGGCACGTCGCTGCTGATGCAGATGCTGCACGTGGCCGGTGCTGATTGCCTGGGCGAGTGGCCGGCGTTCGAACCGCTTGAACTGAACCCGGCGTTCGCTGACGTCGAAGCGACGCTGGCAACGCTGGGCGAGAATCAGGCGGCGAAAGTCAACTGGTATCCGCTGGTCGACGTGCCAGACCAAGCGACTGTTCTGTACACGTCCCGCAATGCTGTCCAGCAGGCAACCAGTGAGCAAAAAATGATGAAGGCGACGCTGCCGGTCTTCGCAAATCGTCACATGCCAGGAAGCTGGATTGACGATGCGGCTTGCAGAATTGTGCTGCACCAAGAACAAATGGTGGATGCGACGCGCCGATCCAACTCCATGCATGTGGAGTTTGGTGCAATGATTCTTGAACCACTGACAACAGCCAGGCGCGTTGTCGAGCATATTGGTTTCGGTGACCCCGGGCATATCGCCAAGTGCGTTGTGCCGCGACTACCCAATTGCTACGCCGGCATGCTGGAATTCGATTTGATGAAAACAGGAGCACCCACGTGAGCGACAACCACACACTCGACCAAGCGGCAAAGGTCGCCATCATCGGCAAGCGTGCCGAAGAGCTCGGCGAAGCGCTGATTGCGTACTTTCAGGCCGGTGAATTGGCTTACGAAGCGTCCATGGGCAGGGCACCGCACCTGTCGAAGGAAGTGGCCTTCCGTGAGTGGCGAGATGCCGCTGCAATTGCCGAAAGTGCGCTACAGGACGCAGCGCCGCCGAGAGCAAACACGCCAGCAGATACCTAACTACCCCCTAACTAGCCCCTAAAAAAAAGCGCACGTGTAGCGCGTTGCGTTTTGCCATACGTTTTTCGCCAATGGATCGGCGAGAAGCGTTGCGAAATCTGATCTCTTGCTTGCTGATCCCGAAGGCACTGGCGCCTTACTACCGCGAGCCGAGGGAAAATTGCATGACGACGCGCTACACACTGGAGAAACGGCCCGAAGTTCTGTCTCTGGTCGCCGACGCTGAAGACCTACAGCTCGACGCCGGGTCTAGCGTGCCGAACGCAGCGATTTCCTCAAGCCGCGCCACCACCGGCCTCGGCATCTTCACCCAGGTCGAAGGCCACCAGAACGTCGACGCCGTGCGCATGACCGGCAACCCCAGTGCCTCGGGCCAGTTCCTGCGCGTTGGTATCCCGATCCCCGGCAACAAGATCATCGGCACCGGGTCGAACATCATGATCCGGCTGCACCTGCCGGCGGCGGACGTCAACGACGTGCAGCAGCAGATGAGCTTCCGGGTGATGGCTCAGAACGGCACGTCTATCGCGCTCAACGCCAACCACGCGCTCGCCAGCAATATCCTGAACAACGCCCCGAAGAAACGCTACGAGACCATCGTGCTCAACACGGCGGACTTCACGCAGCAGGGTTCTGGCATGGACTGGGACGCGCCTGTTGGCAAAATCTTCGTGATGTGGCGCGCAAGCAGCACGCCGCCGTCTGTCGCAGACGTCTACATCGACGGCGTTTTCACGAACTGGCGCTGGCCAAACGGCGAAATCCCGATCACGTTCACCGGCGACGATGGCAACCGCACGCAGTACGACGTGCTGTTCAAGCAGTACTTCGAGCCCGAAGGCTGGCCGGCATCCCTCGCGATCATCAGCGGGCTTCTGGACGAGGGCGGCAACACGATCACCAGCGCGGAACTGCGCGAGATGGTCGCGGCCGGCTGGACCCACATGAACCACGGCAACGACGCCGCGGTGTGGACCGGTCTTTCCCAGGCGGCACTGACCGCAAAGCTCCAACTGCACATCGACGAGATGCGCCAGAAGGGCTTCAACTCGCTGGAACGACAGATGGCGGTGTATCCGACCGGCGCGGTAGACGAAAACGTCCTGACGACGCTGGCCGACTCCGGGTTCTTGCGAGGTCGCACCGTTCGCCCTGGTCACATCACCTTCGAACAGCGCTTCAACGACCACGGCATCTTCGAACCCGGTGGCCCGGATCCGTTCGTCATGCGCTCGTGCAACATGGGCGTCGGCGGTTCCAACTTCTCGAACTGGGCCGAAATGGAGACCGTTATCGACGCCTGCATTCAGAAGCAGATGCCGGTCAACTTCCATTTCCACAACTTCACCGACACGCCTGTAGCCGGCACTGACTTCGGCATTGACCAGCTGCCGCTGCTGGTGGCTGGCATCAAGTCCAAAGCAGCCCGCGTGGTCGGCATCGAAAATTTCCTGGTACCCGACAACATCACGCGCATGGCCGCTGACAGTCGGGTCACTCGCTGGAACTAAGCCAGCGCGCCGCCGCCGGGCGTAACCGGGCGATGCAGTACCCGCCAAGCTGAAAACACGGCGATTCGTAACCACAACGACAGGTGGACTCCAATGACTGACGAACTGAAAGACATTTTCGACAGCAATTTTGCGGGCGAGGGCGAAACCCCTGTTGCCGTAAGCGAAACGCCGAACACCGAAGCGGACCAGGCCCAAAAAGCGGCAGCGTCCGAAACCCCAACCGGCGAAGACGTGACCACGGAAGCAGCGGCGGATACCGAAGCCCAGGCGCAGGATGCGGCTACTGACGACGGCGGCGAAAAGCCGTCCGAGGAACCGCAGAGCGTGCCCCTGGCTGCGCTGAAGAGCGAGCGCGAAAAACGGCAGGCCGCCGAAGCACTCGCCAACGACGCCTCGGCAGCAAATGCCCGGCTGCAAGAGCAGCTTGTGCAGGCGCTGTCTGCGGCGAACAAAGGCCAGGAATCGAAAGCCGAGAAACCTGCTGACCCGTTCAAGGACGTCGACTTTCTCGACAACCCCGAGGGCGCCAAGCAGGCGATTACCAGCCTCATGGACTCAGGGTTCAAACAGCAGAACGAGGCCATGCAGCAGCAGATTCGGACGTTCTCCGAAATGATCGCGCGTAGCAAGTACGACGATTACGACGAGAAGGTCGACGCATTCAAGAAAGCAGCCCAGGCACAACTCAACACCGGCGACTCGACGCTGCTCGACCAGTTCAAGCAGCACCCGAACCCGGGCGAGTTTGTCTACCAGACCGGCCGCGACCTTGCCCTGCTGACAACGGCGAACGGTGATCTCTCGGCCCTGCTCGAGCTTGAGCGGCAGAAAGCCGTCGAGGCGTACAAGCAGGAAATTGCCAAGCAAGTCGACACCAAGAAGTCAGAACAGCAGGAGTCCGCACCGACTATCCCACCCGCGAGCCTCGCCACGCAGGTCGGAGCCGGTGAGACTGCAACGCAGGACACTGGTTTCCAGCCGCTGGGAGAGGTCTTCGCGAGTCACTTTTAGCGAGGCTTCATCATGGCTATCACAGTGGTAGCAGCAGACAACCGCGTGACTCGTTTCGAGTCGCAGATTTTCTCCGAGTACGTTCGGGGCAACCAGTTTGCCCAGGACATGGCAAATTCGACCAACGCCATCCACCACGTCAACGAACGACTGACCGGTGAGAAGGGCGAAGAGGTCTCCATTCCGCTCGTCACCCGCCTGACTGGTTCCGGTGTCACCGGCAACAACGAGCTCGAAGGCAACGAAGAGCAGATGGACAACTACGCCAAGAAGCTGACGACGGATGTCCGTCGTAACGCTGTGGCGACCACCGAGAAGGAAAAGCAGGTAACGGTAATCGACCTGCTGCAGGCACGGCGCGAAGTGCTTCTCAACTGGCTGCTCGATCAAACGCGCGACAGCATCATCGACTCGCTGCGCAAGATCATCAACGGCGCGGTCAACGTCACGTACGAAACAGCCAGCGCGGCCAACCGCAACGGCTGGCACGTGGCGAACATCGACCGGCTTCTCTACGGCAACGCGGCGGCGAACTACGTGGTCGGTGACCACGCGGCGAGCCTCGGCAACATCACCGCTGCCATGACGTTGAGCAAGGCCATTGTGCGCCTGGCGCGGCGTATCGCACGCACGAACGCCGACCCGCACATTCGCCCGGCTCGCGTGAAGAACAGCGAAACCGGCGCCATCGAAGAGTGGTTCAAGCTCTACGTGCCGACCTTCGCGTTCCGCGATCTTCAGGACGAAATGGACCCGACATACCAGGGTGCCGGCGTTCGAGGCAAAGGAAACCCGATTTTCAATCCGGGCGACCTGATCGTGGACAACGTGATCGTGCGCGAAGTGCCGGAAATGCCCACCATCGCCGGCGTAGGCGCTGCTGGCATTGACGTTGCTCAGTGCGCGCTCTGCGGTGCCCAGGCAACCGGTATCGCCTACGCCATGCGGTCGAAGTCAATTACCGATGTCCGCGATTACGGCTTCGTTCACGGCGCCGGAATCATGGAGTACGTCGCGTACGACAAGATGTCCTTCAACAACAAGGACCACGGCATGCTGACGCTCTTCGTGGCGGGTGTGGCTGACGCATAACCGCGCTACAGCGAATAGCGCTTTACCTACGGCCGGGCTTCGGCTCGGCCTTTTTTCAACCGGAGGCAATATGCCAAGTTTCAAATACATCGGGGACGTCCCGAAAGTGCAGTTCCGTGGAATCACGTTCCCACAGGGCGAGAGTGTGGCGGTTCCCGACGACATCGCGACGCAGCTGTCGCTGAATCCTTGCTTCGAGGAGGTCAAGGTTGGCCGCCCGAAGAAAGCAGCAGAACCGAAGGAATAGCAGGCCGCGCCGATGACCCGCGACGAACTGCAGCGCGAAGTTTTCCTCAAGATGGGCGTTATTGCGACCGTCGACGCCGTGTCGGGCGAGGAAGCCGAGCAGTTCGAGAAGACCTACAACCGTGTCTACGCGCGGTTGCAGGCCGAGGGCAAGGCGACCTGGCAGCGTGACACTGACGACATCCCTGACGTCGTTTCTGGGCCGGTCATCGACATCATGGCGTACGCGCTTTCGAAGGCCGGCTACTCGCTGCCGCAGCGGGTGAAGGCTGACCTCTACTTCGAGGCCGAGAACCCAGCCAACCCCAACCGGGCGGAAATCAGGCTGACGACGCTTCCGCAGGGTGCGTCCACGTCTGAAAGCACCAACTCGCAGTCGACCTACTTCTGATGCCAAACATCCCGATCAGCATTAGCAGCACCGCACTGGACACGCCGATGACTGCGGCGCGCCTGGTGAACTGCTACGCCGAGCAGGCACCAGCTGGAGCGAAGCGCCCGGTGTACCTGCGGGGCGTGCCGGGTGCGACGCTGTGGAAGGACTTGGCGCCGGACGGTGCATCGGGCCAAATCCGGGCGGCGAAGGTCTGGAATGGCAACCTGTATGTGGTAGTCGGTTCCAACGTCTTCGAGGTCACCCCCGCAGGCGCCGCTACCAATATCGGATCGGTGCCTGGCCCGGAACGCGTGACGATTGCAACGACCATCCTGCACATCGCTTTCGCCTCGGGCGCGACCAACTACTGGTACTACGACGGAACGACATTCTCGGCAAGCACGAATCCTGGGTTCCCGGCCGGCAACTTCCAGTCGTTCGACTGGGTGGTGTCGATGAATCAGCGGTTCATCTTCGGCGACAAGAGCACCGGCTATTTCGTATGGACCGATCCTGCAATCCCGAACACGACTCTGGCGGGCAACATCCGAAACGCCGAAGGGCTACCTGACAACCTGCTGGGCGGCTCTGCTCACCAGCGCCAGCTGACCCTCTACGGCGGCAAATCTATCGAGGTCTACGCTGACAGCGGCGCGAGCAGCGGCGACCCGTGGGTGGTCCTCGGTTCTGGTGCGATCGAGCGCGGCATCGCGGCGCCGGCGACGATCAGTTACGAAGACTCGACCGACTTCTGGCTGGGCGAAGACCGCATTGCGTACCGAATGAACGGCCGCACGCCGCTGCGGATCTCCGGGCACGATCAGGAGCACCAGTGGGAAGAGCTTGAAGCCGTCGACGATGCCTTCGCGTTCTTCCACACATGGAAAGGGCACAAGTTCTGGTGCCTGACGTTCCCCACCGACCTGGTGACGTGGTTGTACGACCTCAATACCGGCACCTGGCACGAGCGGCAGACGTGGCAACTGGGCCGCTGGCGTGCAAACGCTTTCGAGGAGTTCAACGGACTGAAGCTCATCGGCGATTTTGCTACTCCGGTGCTGTACCAGCTCGACGACAGCGTGGGCACCGATGCCGGCGCGTTCCTCGGCTGGGAAGTGCACCTGGACACCATCTTCGACCCTGACAACCACTTCAAGGTGTTCCACGGCGGCTTCTGGGCGAAGTTCGAAGCCGGAGTGGGCGGCATCACCGAGGACCAGGCGTCCGAAGTCATGCTCGACTGGGCCGACGACGGAAAGCCCTTCGGCACTGAGATGACACGCAGCATCGGCGCAGACGGTCAGACCGAGCTCGTGCCGAAGTGGTGGCGCCTCGGCTGCGCCAATGAGCGCGTATATCGCCTGCGCGGCACTGACCCTTACAAAATGCGCCTCCACGGCGTTTATGCAGACCTGGCACTGGGGAGCGGACCATGAGCGAGAAAAAGACCTTCCAGGAAGCGGTGTACCCGGAAACGCAGCCCGACTTCTGGCAGCTGCTTTCGCGCACGACAGAGAACGGCGTCACGCAGAGCACTTACGCAACGCAGTTGACCGGGAAGGGCTCCATTCTGCGGACGGTCACAACCTCAAGCGACGGCACCAGCGAGGCCATGGTGCACCTGAGCGGCGCTCGGCTGAACGCAGACCGGGCGGGTAACTGGTTTCTCGAATGAGTCACCCGACGTTCTACCGGCAACCGACGAACGATCAGGAGTGGTCGGAGTTCACACGCGCGGCAGACCTGGACGGCGCCGCAGACTCGCTCTCGTCGCTGCCGCGGTCGGACGCTGAGTGGCACCGGTTTCTACTCGACACCGGCCTGACGGACGTCAACGTCAACCTGCCGCGCTCTAACAGCGACTGGCAGGAATTCTTAAGGCAAGCAGGGATTATCTGAAATGGCTATCGGGGCAGCAATTATCGCAGGCGGTGCTTCACTATTCGGAGGCATTCTTGGCAGTCGTGCATCATCCGCAGCGGCACGCCAGAGTGTGCAGGCGCAGTTGGCAGCCATTGAGTCGCAGGAGCGCCAGTTTGATGACATCGTTCAGTTGAACGAACCGCTCACCGACTTTCGCGACAACAGCCTGGCCGAGCTCGACGCGCTACTGGGTCTGAGCGGCGAAGGTGATGCCGAGGCGGCCTTAGCCGCACTCCGGGCGTCGCCGGGATTCCAGTTCTCGCAGGACGAAACCACTCGGGCCGTTGAAGGCTCGCGCGCCGCTGCGGGCGGACTGTTCTCTGGCGGCACGCTCCAGGAACTGCAAGACCGACAACTGGCGCTCGGCGATCTGACCTTCAACAACCGGGTGTCCCAGTTGCTGCAAGGCGCGGGGCTGGGCGTGGCAGGCACGCAGACAGTGAGCAATGCCGCCTTCAATACCGGGCAGGGCGTTGCCCAGAGCCTTGCGAACATCGGCGCTGCGAACGCGGCCGGGACCATCGGCAGCGCCAACGCCATCGCCGGCGGCGTCAACAACGCGGCATTCCTCGCGGGCCTGCTTCGCAACCAGAATCAGCCGCAATCGGTATTTACGCCATCGGTATCAAGTGAGCGCGGCGCCATCGCGACCGGTGGTTTCGGCGGCTTCAACCCGTACAGCGGAGCGGCCTGATGCCTACGGCACTGCAAGAACTTGCGCTTCTGGCCCGGGGTGCCCAAGTGGCGAACCCTGTCGGCAGTTTCTTGCAGGGGCAGCAGGCGGCCACACAACTCCAGCAGCAGGGCGCCGCATTCAACCAGCAATCAGCGCTCAATGACCTGCGCTTGCGCACCGGCGAGGCTGCACTCACTCAGTCGCAGGCTGACCTGCTGCGGGCTGCTGAGCTTCGACGCGCGCTGGGTGCTGCGGTGAACGGTTCGCCGACCGGCCTGGCCGACCTTGCGCGGCTTGGCGAAGATGGCTTGGCTGCTGCCAGCAGCCTGCAGAACCTGCAATCGAGCAGGAACGCTGAAGCTCGCGCTCAGGCAGCGGAGGGTCGTGCAGTCCGCGGCGAGCAGCGGCAAGCGCAGCGCGATGCTACCGACGACTTGTTCCGCGCCGAAAGCCTCAACCTCGACCAGCAGCAGTTTGGCATGGCAAGGGAAAAACTTGATCTGGCAATTGCCGCCGGAGATAGGGCAGAGCGGCAATTCCAGTTTCAGGTAGCCGAGGCTGACAGAAAAGCAGCGCAGGGGCGGCCACCTACTGAGGGAATGCTACGGTCCCGCCGCTTTTTGTCACTGATGCGAGGCTCAGAGGCCGCCATCGCCTCAATGGTTGGAGAGGGCTTCAGCGAGTCGGGATTGTTCCCTGGTGCTCGCGCCGTCCAATCAATCTTCGGTAGCGACCAGGTGCGTGCTTACAACTCGTTTGCCGACAACTGGGTTGAGCAGATGTTGCGTGCCAGCACCGGTGCCGCAGCGCGACCGGATGAGCAAGTTCGGCTGCGCGATACGTACTTCCCGACATCGCGAGACGACGAGGAGGCACAACGCGCCAAGGCGAACCTGCGCCGCAATGCCGATATTGCGACGGAGATTCAAGCGGGTTTGCGCGACTTCGACTCGAACAAGGTGTTCAACCCGTACACCGGCAAGTTTGAAGTGGACTTCGAAGAGCCCACGTCCAGCGATGGTGTGCTGAAGTACAACCCATCGACCGGCGAGTTCGAATAGTGCCGGCGACTCGCGTACAGGTAGACGGCCAGACGCTGGAGTTTCCCGAAGGCATGAGCCAGACGGAGATTAAGGCGGTCTTGCGCGAGCGGTTCCCGCCGCAGTCGGCCCCGGCTACGTTTGGCGAGCGCTTGCAGGCGTCGTTCTCCGCCACTCCTGAGGCCAAAACGAATCTGCTGCGCGAACGATTCGGTGCTGACAACGTCTTCATGATGCCGAATGGCCGAATCGCATTCCGTCGCTCGCCAGACGAGTCGTTTCGCCGCTTTGACGAAGAAGAAGCTACGCTTGGTGACATTGCCGACGTCACCGGCGAATTGATGTCTGCAGCCCCTGGGTTTGCTGTCGGCCTGATGCAGCAAACCCCCGGCGGCCGGGCAGGCACGTTGGCTGGCACTGCGCTGCGCGCCGTAGCGGTGGGTGGTGCTGACGCCGGTGGACAACTGGCGCGTGAGGCCGTCTCCGCCGCGCTCCCGGGTGACTCTGGCACAGACCTTGCCGGGGTTGCTCGACGTACGGCAGTTGCCGGTGGACTGGGTGCTGCAGCTCAAGGTGGCGCCGAGCGGTTGTTTGCTCCAGCGGCAACGGCAGCCAATCCAAGAAACATCATTCCTGCGGCAACACGTCGTGCTGAGCAATCGTTCGGGGGGCGCCGCGGCATTGTACGTGCTCGGCAGACTGGTATTCCGCTCACTCCGGGACAGGAAACCAACTCCTCGCTACTGCTGGGTCTTGAAGGTCTTGCGAGGCGGCACCCACTTACCGCCGGTCAGGTCGAGAAAGTAGACAACGCCGCCGTCGAAGCGGTTGCAAATCGCCTTACTGGCATCGCTGAGCGGTTGTCGCGGTCGGAAGGCGCCGAGAACACGGGCCGGCTGGTGCGCACGACGTTCACCAAGGCTGTCGATGACGCGCTGGAACTGCGGCGGCGCACTGCAAAGCGTGATTTCGCCGTGATCGATAGCGTCACTGGAAGCCGCCCCATCATTCCGGTGGAGAATTTCAGGGCAACGCTGGACGAGCTAATTGACGCCGAGGACATCATCGGCGGAAGCCCGATTCTCTCGTCGCTCCAGAAGCTGAAGAAGAGTATCGACGGCCAAGTGGAAGCGCAGGACTTGGGCGCTGTTCAAGGGCAGTTAGTGATCTCGGGCCGCAAGCTGGCCAACTCGCTGTCGGCGTTCTCGCGCGCCTCAAAAGGCACCGGCCGGGTTTTTGCAGACCTCGAGCGTGCCGAGCAGCGCCGGGTCGCCGGAATTCTCGCGGATGCCTTGCAAAGAGACCTTGACGCTATTGCAGGGCGTGCTGCCGGAGCCCTCGGTGACCGCCTGACGCCATCACAGTTGAAGCAGTTGGCAGACCTGGGCGGGGAGGGTGCCGAGGCGGCCAGAGTTGCCACGGCGCTGACTGTCGCTCGGGACAACTACCGGCTGAATAGCCAGGTGCTGGGTGAACTCGAAGACTCCGCGCTGGGCCGCATGCTGAATGTCAATCGATTGCCAGCTGACGACGTGCTGGCCGAGCGGGTGGGCAAACTACCGCCGAGCGAGCTCCGCCAGGCCATGGCGTTTCTGGTCGAAAACAATTCGCAAGCCGCGGGCGCCGTTCGACGCAACATCCTGGAAGAAATGCTCGACCGATCGGTGGTATCCGGCAACGCGGGCGTAACTGAGGGATCGACATTCAGCATCGCCAAGTTTCGAACGCAATTTCTGAACGCGAAGACGAGCAAGCGCCTGCGCGCGTCGATGACGAAAGATCAGTTCCGCGACCTTCAGCGGACGTCCAACGCAATGGCGCGAGTATTTCAGCGCTCAGGCTCCGATACAGCCAAATGGCAGATGCTGCGCGATTTCGCCGGGGTTGTTGGTGGCGGGATTGGAAACGTGGCGAACGTGACCGGCGTAAGTCGCATAGCCGGCGAAGTGCTAACCGTGCGGCGCATTGCTTCGGCCATGGCGGACCCCGGCGGACGTGCGGCATTGCGGGAGATTTCCCGGCCAGGGCCGCAGTCGATTGCGACCGTTCAGGCTGTGAGCACCTTGATTGGAATTTGGCAGCTTGAAGAGCAGCGCGCGAGACAGGCAGCACGCGCGCAGACACGCGAATTTGGCCGGCAAACCGAATCGTTGGACGGTGCGCTGTGACTAGGACGGGGGAGTTTCGTCTACCGGAGGCGGCCCTTTGATGGCGCCGTAGATCATGGCTATGACACCGAAAAAACCGCAGACGACTAGCTTGGCCATCACGTCGTCCGCTCGACTTGAAGGATTCACCGCAAAAATGGGAAGTCCGAGTATGAAACCCTGGAAAAACCGCTTTGCCATGTGGCCGAAAGTGATGTGCTTCACGTGGATCCTTGCCCTGGCTTCTGGGCTCCCCATGGTACGCGAATCGGTGAGGGCGTAGCAAAATGGCCGGATTACTCATCACGCAAGGCTTCCAGGTACTGCAGGCGGGTCAGCCTGTGCCCGCTGCCCGCGTGTTCTTCTTCGAAGACCTGACGACCACGCCGAAAGCGGTGTTTCTGGACGCTGCGCTGACCATTCCGGCGCCGAATCCTTCAATCTGCGACGTCAACGGCTTCGTAAATCCACCGGTTTTCCTGCAGGACACGCCTTACCGCGTAGAGAGCCGGACGCTGGCCGGTTCTGTGATCGAGACCCGAGACGGCGTTATTGGCTTGAACAGCACCGGCGCCGCCGTGGGCTCACCCGGAACCAGCGTCTTCCGCACGTACAACGAGGCGCCGCTTGGGAGTCCGCCTGCCACGCCGACCGTTGGCGGACAGAACAGCAACGGCTGGTCCACGATGCCAACCAGTAACGCCAACTGGATTTCCGAGGCGTCTGGTTCGGACATCAACCTGGTCACGTGGTCGCCGCCGATCCAACTGGTCGGCAATGATGGCGTCGATGGCACCAATGGCGTGGATGGCTCAACCGGTAACCAGATCGAGTTCAGGTTTCGGCGATCGACAACGCAACCAAGTACACCAACCGGTGACAACCCGTCCGGCTGGTGGGCATTTCCGAACTCGGCCACGGGTCCAGGGTTTCTGTGGATGTCGAGGGTTGAAAAGAACGCACTGGGGCAGGCAGAGGGCAATTGGTCTGTCCCGGTTCAGATCGAGGGTGAATCCGGTCAGCAGTTCATCTTCCGGCGTTCGGCAACGCAACCGGCCACACCGACCGGCAATCCCATCCCCTCGGGCTGGTTCGACTCGGCCGACCAACCGCCTGGCACGGAGAAACTGTGGGTGTCTACCGCCTTTACGGACGGCAACGGCGACCTTCTCGGTAGTTGGGCGGTTCCAACGCAGATCAACGCCGATCCGTCATTTTCGGTGGAGCTCTCGAACCAGTCGGTTAACATCAACGTCGACTCGGGCGGCAATGGCAACTTCGGCGCGGCCACGGGTGAGGTCACTGTCACCGCTGGCGCTTCGGACGCGACGGCGAATTCTACCTTCCGTTTGGTGCAGGCAATCGGCTGCACTGGTCAGGTAAACACGACCGACAATGAGTTCTTTACCGGCGATGCTGGATCGTATCGGGTCACCGCCATTGACGCCGCCGGCAGCACCGGCGAGTTGCAAATCGGCGTAACGCCGCCCGATGGCGTCGAGGTCATCAAGAAATTCACCGTGCAGACCACGGTCCAGACGGACCAGCCGCTGACCGCGGTTATCTCCTTCGGCAACCTCTTCTCGAACGTGGCGAACGGCACGCAGAACACGCCGCAGACGCGAACGTGTGAAGCAGCAGGCGGCGACGCGCCCTACACCTACCAGTGGACACGGGTGTCTGGTGATACGCAGATCACGGCCGTTGCGTCGACGTCGGCAACAACCAGTTTCCAGTCCACCGGGACGAACCAGCTGCGCCAGGCGGTGTTCCGGTGTGACGTCACCGACGACTTCGCGCCGCCGAACGTGGTGCAGTCGAACACCATCACGGTGTCGGTGAACCACGGAGTCGGCTAATGCCTACCGTCTACGCATCCCAGAACCGGCGCCTCGTTTCCTTCGAGCAGGGGGAGAACGACGTGCGCGAGTACGCCGTCGACTGGTCCGGTGTTGAGGGTGTGACGTTCCCGATCACGGCCCAAGAATGGAGTGTCGACGCCGGCACCGCTTCTGTGTCCGGGGAAGCGATCGACGCGAATGGCCGAATTACCCGCGCGACCATTCAACTGCCGCAGGCAGGTCGCGCCTATCTGACCAACAAGGTGACGACGACGGACGGCCAGGAAATCTCGCAGGCCATTGCGGTTTCCGCGATCTCTGTTGCCGCGCCGCCGAGGGACTACGCGCGAGGCACCTGGTAATGCCGAGAAAGAACGCAAGCTGGCAGAAGGGCGAGGCGGGTGCAGCCGGTCAGGACGGCAACAAGCGCAAGGGCAACCGGCAGAAGCGCCGTGCCGAAGTCCGAGAGCAAATCCAGAACTTGTACGTCGTCAGAGAGATAGCGCAGCTGCTTGGCGAGGACTGGCTCGCGCGTGGATTGCAAACGCAAGTCGACGGCGAAACGACAACCACGGTATTTGATGCTGAGATCGCCAAGCTCCACATCGAGCAGAACAAAGCCAAGCTGGATGGCTGGATGAAACTGCTGCGCAAGACGCTGCCGGACTTGGCTGCAGTCAAGGTAGACACCGTATCGACCGACGACCGGCAGTTCGTGATCGCCGCGCAGCCCATGACCACCGACGTCGACAAGTGGCTGGAGCAGCACGCGCCGAACGGTGCCAACGGATCTGGCAACGGCACCGTCATCAACGGCAACGGTTCGACGACGAGGAACTGACGTGTGCACGTCGTATGGGCACCACAACCAGGACCGCAGGCGGCTTACGTCTCCTGTCCGATCTTCGATGTCTGCTATGGCGGCGCCCGTGGCGGCGGAAAGACTGATGGCAGTCTGGGCGACTGGGCTATTCACAGCGGCGACTATGGCGTCAATGCAAAGGGTATTTTCGTTCGCCGTGAACTTCCGCAGTTGGAAGCCGCAATCGAGCGCTCGAAGCAACTCTACTTTCCGTTGGGCGCCAAGTTTCTGGACCACAAGAAGACGTGGATCATGCCAGGTGGCGGCCGACTCAGTTTCCGTCCCCTGGAGAAAGACAAGGACGCCGAGAAGTACCAAGGCCATGACTACACCCGTGTCTACCCGGAAGAGCTCACGAACTACCCGAAGCCGGACCCCATCGACAAAATGTCGGCAACCCTTCGGAGCGCGGCTGGCGTTCCTGTGGGTCTTCGCAGCACGTGCAACCCGGGCGGCCCTGGGCACGTGTGTGTCAAAGAGCGCTACATCGACCCGGCGCCGCGAGGATACAAACTGCTGGAAGATGAGCACGGCAACCAGCGCATGTTCATTCCGGCCAAGCTCCAGGACAACCCGGCACTGCTCAACGCGGATCCGCGCTATGCGGCGCGCCTCAACCTGGCGGGCAGCGCTGAACTGGTCAAAGCGTGGCTTGAGGGAATCTGGGACATCGTTGATGGCGCATTCTTCGACAACTGGCACCGCGACCTCCACGTTCTCGCGCCGTTCACGCTTCCCGAAGAGTGGCCGCGGTTTCGGTCCTTCGACTGGGGCTCTGCCAGCCCCTTTAGCGTGGGGTGGTGGGCCGTGGTAACGGAAGACTTCCCGGTGCCAGGCCGCGTGCTGCCCCGTGGCGCGCTCGTACGCTACGCCGAGTGGTACGGCGCCAGCGGACCCAACAAGGGCCTCAAGATGACCGCTGAGCAAGTCGCCCAGGGGATCGTCGAACGTGAGCTTGGCATGACCGTACCGGTGCACATGGGATATGCCGACCCGAGTATCTTCGCCGAGGATGGTGGCCCGAGCATCGACGAGCGCATGCGCGCCGCGGTTCATGTGAACGGCGCGTCCTACCCCGGGCCCCTGTGGACGCCGGCGGACAACAAGCGGGTTACTCGCAGCGGCAAGAACGCTGGCCCTGTGGGTGGCTGGGATCAGATGCGCGGCCGCCTGACTGGCTTGCTCAGCGAAGACCTGAAGCCTACCGGCGTGCCGATGATTTACTGCTTTGCTACCTGCAAGGACAGCATCCGCACAATTCCGGCGCTGCAGCACGACTTGTCGCGCGCTGAAGACGTCGATACCGCCATGGAAGACCATGCGGCCGACGAGTGGCGCTATGCCTGCATGTCGCGGCCCTGGGTGCCAGTGCCAACAACCAACACGCCGCCGCCCGCAGATCGCTACTCGCTGTCTTTCGGCGACGTTGACGCCTCAAGGGTGAACTGATGCCAGAGCAAGTGACACGCCTGATTGCTACCGATGCGAAGCCGCCGAAGCGCGACGACGGCGCCATGCTCGAGTCCGAGCACCACCAGCTGGTGAACTGGTTCGAAGACTCGCACGACATGAACGAGCAGTGGGACGAACTCGCACGTGAGGCTCGCGACTACGTGGACCACATACAGTGGACCTCCCCGGAGGTTGCCGAGCTCAAGCGCCGCGGTCAGCCGGTCATCACCAACAACCTCATTTACGACAAAGTGCAGGCGCTAATCGGCCTGATGACCCAGAACAGCACTGCGGCAAAGGCTTTCCCGCGCCGGCCGGAGAAGCAGGACGACGCCGACACCGTGACCGACATCCTGGCGTACGTGCGGGACATCAACCAGTACGACGAGCAGATTCGCCCAGAGCTTGCCGCCAGTTTCATCATTGAGGGCACGGCTCTGCCCGTTCTCAGTGTGCTGGACCACGGGAACGGAGAACCCGAGGTCAACTTGGCGTGGGTTCCCTACGACCGCGCGTTCTGGGATCCGCACTCACGCAAGCCGGACTATTCCGATGCGCGCTACATGGGTATCGCCCTGTGGATGGATCGGGACGTCGCTGAAGACCTATACCCGGATAAGAAAGACGTCATCGACCAGGCGTTCGCGATGTCGTCGCATGGCAAGTTCGAGGACCGGCCATCGACATGGGTAGCGCGCAAGCCGCGCGAACGCGTGATGATTGTCGAGATTTACTGGCGCACCCGTAACGGCGCGATGTCTGCAACCATCACCCGGGGCGGGTTCATTCAGGAGCCCATGGAAAGCCCCTACAAGGACGAGAACGGGCGCGGCTACATTCCCTACCCATGGCAGAGTGCCCACGTGTCGCGAGAGGGCGGCCGCTACGGCGTCGTGCAGCGATACAAGGACATGCAGGACGAAGTGAACAAACGCCGCTCCAAGGCGCTGCACTTCATCAGCATGAACCAGACCATTCGGGAAGATGGCGCCGTGAACGACCCGGCCGAGATGCGCCGGCAAGTCAACAAGGTCGACGGTGACATTGTGGTCAATCGCGGGTTTCGCTTCGAGATCGCCCGCAACCTTGAGCTCGCCGCCGCGCAGACGGCCATGCTCCAGCACGCCGAAGCCCAGTTGTCGAACGTTGGACCCACCGACGCACTGCTGGGGCAGGCGCCCGGTTCTGCCAGCGGCCGGAAAACGCAGATTGACCAGCAGGCCGGCCTCGTGCAGTTGTCGCACCAAATCTCACGATTCAAGGCCATGGAGTTGCGCATCGCCCGCATGTCCTGGTGGATGGCGCGCCAGTTCTACACGCGCGAGAAGTTCATTCGCATCCGCACGGGTGACACAAACGACGTGCGGTTTCGCGCGCTGAACCAGGTAGTCGCCGGGCCCGCTGGCCCTCAGATCATCAACCAACTGCCGCAGATGGACGTCGACGTGATCGTGGAAGAGTCACCGGATTACGTGAACCTGCAGGCCGAGCAGTTGGCGACGATGGTGCAGCTGGCGCCGGCGGTGCAGTTCCCGCCCGAGATGTATATCGAGATGTCACCGCTGCGCTCGGACGTCAAGGAACGCTGGAAGAAGATGGTTCAGGGCGACCCGAACGACCCGCGTAACCAGCAAATTGCGCAACTCCAGGAGGCGCTAAACCAGTTGCAATTCCAGCAGCAAGTTGACGAGACCCGCAAGCTGTCGGCCGAGGCGGACGAACAGGAGGCAAAAGCCAACCTGACGGAAGCCGAAGCCGAAGCGCAAAACATCGAAAACCTGATGGTCGCCCTGGGAATCCGTGCGCCATGAGCCCTCGCCCGGCGCGACTTTGGATGCAGTGATGCGCACGCAACCTCAACCCACATACTACCCCGCTCGCAAAGTCAGGGCTGCTGGCATGGCCGGCATTATGGCCTTGTCGTTTCTCGCGTTGTGGACGTTCCGGGCGTGGATCACCGGTGGCAACGTGCAGGTAACAATCGGGCCGCTTCTCGGTGGTGTCTTCGTTTTTTGCATCATGCTCGGCACCGCTTACTGGTGCCTTGAGGAGTCACGGTAGTGAAGATCAGGGCGGCAACCGTGGGTAAAGGGCGCCGGATTGCGCCACTCATTGAAATTCAGGGAGAAATTGTCGGCGACAAGCTGGCGCAGTTCTTGGAATCCGAGGGTGGCGTGCCAGGCACAGCGATTGTCGGCCAGAGCAGAGGTCGGTCATTCATCGACGCGCCGCTGCATCTCGGGAACTGGCACACCGAACTGCGAGACGTGTCCTTCATTGGCGGCGGCGATGATCCGTGCGGAGAGCAGGCACAACTCACGCTCGAGAACCCAGGCGCCCCTACACTCACGCGGGTGCATTTCGAGCCGCCTGTGGGCGTGTGGGGGCTGCATGTCGCCGTTACCGAGGCCGGCCGCCCCGATGGGACCATTATCTGGCAATCGCGCGGCTACGAGCGCCCCTGTGCGCGTCACAGCATGGGTGCGTACGTCGACTGCACCAACCACGGCCAGGGCGGCGGCATGCTTTTTGAGAACCAGGTGTCGCAGGCCGTAGAGCAGGGCTGGCGCAACGAAGGCGACAAGGGCGTGTGGTTCAATCACGCACACGTCAGCCGCGGGCACATCGCATGCACGGCACGAAAGCATGACATCCGCCGGGCATTCCTCGGCATTGGAAGCCCGTACGTCCCGTTGCCGTCGATCGAGGTTCGCAATGCGTCGATCGATGTCACCGACATGCACGTAGATGCCTACCCATCTCTCGGTGTTGTGGTTAAGGACGAGCACCGCGAGGGCGAGCGCGTTCGGGTACGCTGGCATGGTCCAGGCGGCTACGTTGAGCCTCGCATTAAGTCCCGATACGACGGCATGTGGTACACAAGTCGGCCCGAGGAACAGCTAAGCGTTGAAGGCTGGGAACTGCCTTATTTCGACGGCAATCCTCCGCCGGTTTGGATGCGCGAGGCTGTACCGAACGCACTCATCGAAACCTACGACTACCCACACGACAACAGGTGGCACTTTAGCGGTTAGCCTTCTTTTTTTTACCCGAATTCGGAGTTGGGAAAAGACTCCCGATTTGGGAAAAACGGAGCAGGTCGGCAATGAAACGGGCGAACTTGATGGACGAATTCGAGAAAACACTTTCTGATATTCGTGTTGCTACGGCAGTGCTTGAAGAACGCTATTCGCAGATTCTGGACACGCTGGGCCAGTTGTCCGAGCGACTTGACGACACGCTGCAGAAGTCGGAGGCCACAACGGCTAGGCATGACAAAGAATTGATCCAACTGCGCGCGAAGGTCAACAAGGCTCACTGGTTTATTTCGGGTGTTGCGGCCGCTGTAGCTACTACCGTGACTGCCATTGCCGGCGTTGTCTCGTCGCTGTGGCAAATGCTGAAAGGGTAGGGCTGCAAGGCACCGTTCGCTTAAACCGATGGTTCTACCCGCATTCATCGTTGTAAGATAAGCCCGACTGGAGGGATACCAACATGCTCAGAGCACTTCTCACTACCGCGGTAGTTCTATTGGCCTCGGCAATGGCCGTTTACGCGAATCCCAACCCTACCGTTTCGGTCAACTACCTGTCCTGCGATCACGACGACCACGTGACGATATGGCAAACGAAGGCAGACATGAAAGGCCGCACGGGCCTGACGATTACGGACACCGTAATCTGGACGAAGGACAACAGCACGCCGAGCTTGGAAATGGACGTGAGCTCATGCAACGCCGGCACGGAACCTCCGATTTGTGGATGGCTCCCCGTGCGGTACCTGAGTTTTGGTTCACACCCGCACGAGTTCAACGGGACTGACCTCGGTAAAGTCTGGGCGCAAGCGACCTACAACAACGGCATCAAGGACGTGGCATCTTCGGGGACAACCAACTTCAACCTCTATTGCCAGTGCCCCGGGGGCGGCGGTGGCCCTCAGTCTGTCGGAGGCGACTTTGACATTGCCGAACTGGAGAAACATGTTCAGAACAAGGTGGCGAGCCGCGACGGAGACCTGCCCACCGATCCCGAAGACTACCCGCTAGACGATGCCGAGTCCTACATGGAGATCCCGACAGAGGGTGGCGTGTATCGGCGTGCAACGCCTGAAGATATGGTGCTCATCAATGAGGGCCGTTGGGATGAAATCCCCGACTTCGTGCCGCTGGACCTCGAGCCTGGCGACAGGCCGCGCGGCGAGTAAATCCCACGTACGCAAGGGCGGCCCGTAGCGCCGCCCCGTTCACTCGGCGCCGTATTCGTCCTGATACTCCGGCGAGTCAGTGAAGACCAGCGGCGCCAACATTCCCCACAATTTCACTGTTCCCGGCGGCGCCTCTTCCAGTTGGGCGGCAACGGAGAGCAACCATCGTCCAACCTCCGACGTTATCTTGCAGGCCGTGCTTTTGACAGAATACGGGTGGTTGGGTGTAAACTACTGCCGCCATTGCAAAAAGGCGACGCACATTGTCAAAAAAAATCAGTGACCTCAGTCGTTCAGAGCTTCGAGAGGCAGTCACACGCCTATCACTGGAAAACGAAATATTGAGGGAACAAGGCGTAGGCGCCACGATCAGAGGTGTAGCGCTTTCCATAATTCGCAATGGCGTTTTGCTAGGGATTGTAATTTTTGCCGGCTACTACGGAGAGAGAATCGCGAAGGCATGGGCTGGGCGCACCACGATTGCCGATATCGAGCTCGGTGTATCCGCGGACGTGGGCGGTTTGCCGGGATGGGTAATTGCGGCAATTGTGAGCTGCGTCATTACCACAGCCTACGCGATCGGATACGGTTTCCACGAGCGACGCCTTCGAAAGCAGGCAGTGTACGATCTTGGAAGGTACCGAACCATGGTTGAACGGCATATTGACCCGGACAGGTCCTCCAGTGGCTTGAACTATGCCGGTGATCACCCCCGTGAGGAGAACGAGGAATGCTAAATCTACTCGGATTTCTAGTCACGATGTTGAGTTGCTTGACCCTTTGGTGGCTTTTCTGTTGGCCGTATCGGAACTATCGCCTAGACGTGCTGCGACAAGATCTATTCTCCGTTCGTGAGCGTCTGTTCTTTCTGGCCAGAGACCATGAAGAATTGGCCTTTGATCACCCGGCTTACACTTCCAGTCGACGCGTGATCAATGGATTCCTTCGGTTCGCGCACCAGAGTTCGATCTTGGAGATTTTCATCAAGGTTTGGAGCTTTGGCCGCCTGAGTTCAGAATCCAAGCAACTACTGATCGATCTGGGCAAGCGGCGTAAGCGCGCTCTCGAGGGTCTATCACCAGAGTTGCGCGCCGAAATTCAGGGCGTAATGGATGACGCGAACTTCGCCGTTCTGTCGTACATGCTGAACACGTCGATTCTGTTCGCGGTAGTGGTGCAACCGCTCAAGGTGGTGGCTTTGACGATAGACGGACTGCGCAGGGCGAATAACGCAACATATCGGCGAATTCGCAAGATGCGGTTCTTCAGACGGTCTTTGCTAAGAGTTGACGCGCTCGCCGAGGTATTTGGCTCAAACGACCGGATCGATCGAGGAATGCGTAGGTCACTCGCAGCGTCGCAGCCGTAGAGCGATCACATTGCCCCTGGTGATTCCCAGCCCTGAGGGCGCTCCGCTCTTCGGTTGGGACTGGGATTCCGTCAAGGACTACGTCGTTCAGAAACCGCTGGAGGCGGGTGATCAGATGATCATCCACAACAGCCATGCTGGATTGGAGACCTATCAGCTGGCTGATGTCCATGCTGTCAATAGCGGTCACCAAAAGCGCGTAATTCTGTCACGAGCTGGATATTCGGGTGGGCTCAGTTTCCACCGCTCGGGACGGTCTTGCTTTCACGCCCGCGGCCAGACCAGGATGATTCCGCCAATCCAGGCTCTGATGGAGCACCTAACCGCCCACAACGAGGTTCAGCTGGACACGATGTACGGCATTCCACCGAAGGACCGACGATAAGTAAGCTGCCCGCCAATTGTCGCTAGTGCCCTGCCAACTCCCGCGCCCGGTCCCGCGCCTTCCGTACCTTGTCAAATGCCCACGCGTCGCCGTTGGGGCCATCTGGGTGGTGGTACTGCATACCGCGCCGCGCAGCACGCTCGAAGTCACCGCGCAGCGCTTCGGTCTCGCTGCTGAAGCCTAGCCACTCCCACCAAGGCGTCTCTGCGGGCGCTGGTAGGGCGGTGAAGCCCGTAAACGCTGACTGCACCATGTCGCCGCCGCCCCAGCGCTCGAGGCCGCGTAGAGCCTCCACGCATTTGGCGATGCTCCAGACGTTGCACGCCTGCTTGTTCCAGCGGTCGCACGCCATGCAGACGTCCTGCATGTTGCCGCGCTCGTCAGGCAGCTGGAAGTACACGGCGATGCCCACGTCATCGGGAGTGCGCTGCGAAGAGTAGGGGAGGCCGTCCTTGCGCAGCTTCAGATTGCTGGAAATCACTTCGTTGATGCCGCCGAGTCGGTCGATTTCCCAGAGCAAGTCTCTGACTGCCCGGTCAAGGCTGATGCGCTTCTCGCGGCTCCAGTGGTTCGTACCGAACCGCGACGGCTGCGGACTCGCGGTGCGCGGCTTTCCGGCCGGCCATTGCAGGGGGTAGGCTTGGGTCATTCGTCACCGCTCCAAATCTCACGAATCTCTGGGAGCTTGTCTACGTGATGAGCAAACAAGAGAGCTGCCTCAGTCTTCGCGATTCGACTCAATAGAGATTCCAGATGTGTGCGTGTCGCCCCGTCTTCCTGCTGGTCAATCACGCCTTCGAGAGATTCGATTTCATCGTTAAGCGTTGCGTTCATGTCATTTCCTCGCTACCGCCGCGTGGGCGGAGTTGGTTGTTTGCGCCGCCCTATCCCATGCCGCGCCAATCCGATGGCCGCGATCGCGCAAGATGGCGGCGCACTCATCACCGGCGCAGAATAGGGCGCTCGCAAAGCCTGGGCCGCCGTGTGCCTTCTCTTGGCCTTCGTTGTTGTTGATGTAGCGCACCCGACCGCGCGGCAGCACGATCACCGGGCTCTGGCTTACGTAGTCATGCCACCAGCTGGTCGGCGTGTCGGCGCGAATAATGCCGATGCCATTGCCGTGCTGATAGAAGCGGTGGAGCCATTCATGCACACCGTTGGCGGTTCCGAACGGCGGGTTCATCCAGACGCGGCCCTGCCAGGGAGCCAGCAGCCCATCTACCTCAATCGTGTAACTGCGCGCTGCAGGCACGTGAGTTGGCCTTCCGACTGGAGCGCAGACGTCCAGGTCAAATTCCACGCCGAGAGCTTCGAAGATCCAGAGCGGCGTAAGCCATTCCATCTTCGAACCGTGGCGCTGCTCGTGGGTGTTGACTGTCACGCAACGGCCTCGTTAACGCGCTCGTGCGCAAAATTCGCCCGCACAAGCGCCTCGGACCACTGCGGCGGAACGCTGTTGCCGCAAAGTTTGATTTTCTGAGCCTTGGTGAGGGGCTTCTGCGCCATCGTCACGTCGATGTCGTACTCGCTCGGGAAGCCCTGAGCGTTGAATAATTCGCGCGGCTGCAGCATGCGCATGCCGATGTCGACTATCTGGTAGTCCTCGCCGTGCACCGTGACTAGGCCAAACCGGCCCTTCGAGGTCGTCGAGTGCATGGGCTCGCCCAGCGGCGTGCCAATTGCCGTGCCGTAGTACTTCAGCAGAAAGGCCCGCACTTCGCCCAGGTGGTTGCCGCCGGCGGTGAGCGTGGGCGCAGGGTCTTCTACGGATCGTGCCGCACAGTTCCGGCGCAGGTGCACCAGGTGGGACGACACGATTGCGTGATGGTCTACCGACGTCACAGTGCTAATCGGCTTATCGAGAGGCCAGCCTGGCGACTCGTTGCCGCCGAAGTGCTTGGCGAGAAACGTGGCGACAAGCCCGTGCTTGCTGCCGCCGGCGACGACTGTGCCCAGGGGCTTGCCCAGGTTGAGGGACCGCGGCGCCTGGCCGCGACGTTCGCCGTAGCCAGTCTGAATCAGGGAGGGGGCTACCAAGGCCATCTCGCCGCCCCTGGCCGTCGTGATCGTCCGTAGCGGCTCCGAGAGCGGCGACGGCTGGTTGCCGCCCTTGGTGTGGCAGATTGGAACGATGAAAGGCTGCGGCGAGTCCAGCACGTACCGCTTGATGCCTACCGCGATGCGCCGCATTGTCGCCTCGGCCAGCGGGCGCTTGCGTTCGAATATCGAGGGGCAGGGTATTGACCAGTCGATGCACTCGGCAGCGGTGCGGAATGGCAGCAGGCCGGGCCCGTGCGTTGGCTCGGGCCATACGATGGGCAGGCCGTCGCGCCTGGCGATCAGGAAAAAGCGCTTCCGAATGGTCGGCGCGCCATAGTCGCAGGCAACAAGCTCGCGCGTGTCGGTCTCGTAGCCAAGCGCCTCCAGCTGGGCCCGCCACTGCTCGAAAGTAGACCCAGTGCGGAACTTGCACGGGCGCGGGTGCTTCGTGCGGCCGCGCTTCCGAGTCAGCGGCCCCCATTGCGCAAACTCGGGCACGTTCTCCAGCATGATTACGCGTGGCTTCACGGTGGCGGCCCATCGCAATACCACCCACGCGAGCCCGCGAATTTGTTTCTTCACCGGCACACCGCCACGGGCACGCGAGAAGTGCGTGCAGTCAGGGCTGAACCATGCCAGCCCGACCGGTCCTTTGCATGCCTCCAATGGGTCAACGTCCCAGACGCTCTCCGCGTAGTGCACGGTATTCGGGTGGTTAGCCTGGTGCATCGCGATTGCCACCGGATCGTGGTTGATGGCAACGTCTATTGCCCGGCCGATGCCGCGCTCAATTCCAATTGACGCGCCGCCGCCGCCAGCGAAGTTATCGACAACGAGTTCGTCGGCGAGCGGTAACCTTTTTTGAAACATCATTCCTCTAACCGGCAGAGTTCACACCCTGGACACCGGTAGTAGCGCCGGCCCTCGCACTGCTTGCACTTCGACGTTCCGCAGCACGAGTCGCCGCACGATTGCCAGCCGAGGCCGTTGCATTCCTTCGTCGCAGGCCAAGCCAGCGGGCTGACGCGCGCAGTCTTGCGGGCGCTCATTGGCCCCGCTTAAGTGCCGCGACTTCCGCCTCCAGGGCGTTGGCGCGTGAGTGAAGGTCAGCGGCCCTGCGCGCCAGGTAGGCGACGATGGCTTCGCTGTCTGGATCGGGTACTAGCTCCGGCTTCGATTGCGCGAGACGATTCGCAAGTTGCGCTACGCGGCCTTTGCCGATGCTTGCCTTGGTTTTCCCCTTGGCTTTTGTTGCCGGTTCTATGCCGGCGCACGGGTCGCAGATTCCGCCGTTCTTGTCGAACTTGACCGGGCCCACTTTGGCACCGCATGCGTTGCACTCGGGCCAGCCTTTGCCACGGTTCTTGTCGCTGAGTGTGTTGTCTTTCACAGTTCGGGCCTCTGCAGGAGTTCGTCGATGCCTGGCGGGCGGCCGAATGACAGTGCGCTGCAAACGTCGCCGCTAGCCTGTATCGCCTTGTTCGCCCCGATCTTCCGCGCTCGACTCTGCACGGATTCTTTAGGGCGTGGCTTGATGCCGTTGGCTTTCCAGTAGTCGGCAAGTTCCTCGCGAATTGCCTGGTAGTCGCCCCGGTGCCGACTGATAGCGTCATCCTCCACGCTGGTGTAGTTCGGCGCCTTGTAGACCGTTCGCGTCTGCCCGATGCGATAGGCGCGCTGCCTGATGCGCTCGGCGGTGACTCCGTTGTAGTAGGCGCGCTGTGCCATCGGCAGCTTCGCGATTTTCTTCATGACCGCCGCGGCGCCACCCTTCGCGTAGACCTCGCGAATGAACTTGTCGACCCGGGCGGGCATTGATACGCCGCGGGCCACGCTATTTGCCCTCGTCGCTCTTCACGCGCTCCAGCTTGTTGGCGTAGGCGCTGCGCACGGCGTTCTGCACGGCCTCGGATTCGTCCTTGAGGGCTTGGCCCAGGCCGTCGAGGTCTTCGCGAGTCTTGGCCGCCTTGATGTCCGCCAGGTAGCTGTGCACGCCGGCCTTCTCGCTTTCGGTCAGTTCGGGCTCGTCAACCTTGCGCAACTTCTGCTTGATGGCTTCGGTTCGACTGGTGGCGCCGCCGCTATCGACGTCGCTGTAGTCCTCGCGGGGAATGCTGGCGATTTCCTCGGCGACGCCGAGCCCCTTCAACGCATCGGGGAATACATCGCGGCTGCAGAATCCCCGGGCGCGCATCTGGCGCATGCGAGCGGGATAGGACTTGTGCACGTTCCCCCCAGCGAGGCCGGCGCGCTTTGCGTCTTCGGCGGAGAACGTCCGCGTCTGGGCTGGCTGGTTCCTGCGCTTGATGACGCAGTAGGCCGTTTCGTTTTCCTCCCACTCGTCCATGTACTCGAATTCCGGGTGGACGCGGATCAGCGCCGGGAGGGCATCGCCCCAGAGTCCAGGGCGGCCGTTGATGACGGCGATGTTCTGCAGAGCCTGTAGCGGCTTCAGGCCGACCTCGGCGCCCATGGACACAGCGACCAGGATGTTGCCCGGCTTGCCCCTGTAGTCCTTCGGCACGAAATCGCTCTTCGCCAGCATGTCGGCCGCCTTCATGGCGTTGTCAGGCGTGGAGAAGTCGAAGATGTTGACGGCCGGAACCGCGAGCGCTGGACGCTCGAGCAAGTCAGCCAGCGGACTGTCGCTGTGCTCGTAGCGGGTGCGCTCTGGCTGCGCCTGGCCTTCGATCGCCGCTTGGGTAATTGTGGTTTCTGCTGTGCTGCTCATGGTTTACTCCTGTCAGGGTTTCTTGGTGTGTCGAAGGGTCTGGTACTCGGTGGGATCGACGGTGAAGCCGCGGCGCTTCACGATGCTGCGCTTGTAGCCGGTGCCGTCCGGCAGCATGCCGAGGGCTGCATCACCCATCAGGTGCCGAATGTGGTTCTTCGCGCCGTCGACGACGTTCTGGTAGTGCTTGGCCTGCTGCGTGGCGTCCTGGGCTACCTGGTGCCAGTGCTCGGCCGCCGGCGGTAGGTGCACCGTGTCGCCGCTGACGCCGTGCAGGCGCTGCAGCAGGCCAGCGGTGGTGCTGTGGGTGCAGTCAGGCTCTGGCGGCTCGCCCTTGAGCACGTGGTCGTGCCAGAAGTCGTGCGTCTGGTCGATGACCAGCTGGGCGAGCTCTTTGTCGTACTCGAGCGGGTAGACACGAATGTCTGCGCTGCCGAAGTAGGCCGCGACGTCCCAGCGCTGCCAGCCCGTGACGATCATGTACGTGACCGGCTGGAGCATGTAGTACTCGGCTACCTCATCGGTGCCGTCTTCGCCCCAGTCGCCACCGAGAGCCCAGTGCACGTTCTTGCATTCGACGCCCATGGGGTTGTCGCGCTCGCGGTCGATGTTGGCCACCAGCCAGGGGAACTTGTCATTGAGGTAGGGCGCGCGGGGTTCGGTCAGCTTGAAACCACCGCGCCCGGCCTTTTCTTCGTGCCGGACGTACATCTGGGCGATGGGCTCTTCCATAATGTGCCCGGCCACGATGTGGTCGGCGTCGCTAATGTCCTCGCGCTCGTAGTCGCCTTCGGGCTTGTACGTGCCGAGAGCCGTAGCCTTCTCCAGAAACACTTCGAGCGGCGTCCGGTACTTGTCGAGGCCGAGCACCGCGGCGACGTCTGAGCCGCCCAGGCGGACGGCGCGTGCTTCCAGTTGGGCCGGGGTGAGGCCGGGGGTCATGACGGCGCTCATTGGTTCAATGCCTCGCCGACTGCGTTCTCGACCATCTCCCCGATGATTGCCGCGAGTTCATCCGATGCCGTTGGCATTTCGTCGTTTACCGTTGTCATCGGAAGGCCAAGAGCCTCGGTCATCCGCTCATTGCATTTCGGGCACAGTTGGATGTGACACTGCGAACGGTGCGGGCCTTGATAAGTCGGCAGGTAGCGAAATCCCCATTTCGCGGGCGGCGAAAGTTGCCCTGGGTGCGGCTGGCGGACAGTTACCTCTTCCGGGCAGAGGTCGCACTTGATGGTGGAGCTAATCATCGCCGGCGCCCTCCGTGCTTGCCTGGCCGCCCAGCGAGAAGGTGCGGTTCGGTTCTTCGGTGGCGGGCTTCTGGGGCTTGCTGGCGTCCAGTTCCTGGGCTTTGTCGAGGGAGTCCTTCAGGCTGTCCACTGCGACGCCGATGGCTGCAATGGCAAACTCCCGAACCTCTTCGCGGGTTGCCGTGCGGCGCCGGACGTCTGGGGCGATTTCGTAACCGATGGCACGCCGAGTGGCGGCGTCCACGGTGATGGTTCCGAGATTGATTTTCACAGCTTGTAGCCCTCCAAAAACTTGCTACCAGAGCGCCGCAAGGCGCTGATCTATCGGGCCGTTACAGCCCTATTGTGGTAGCAAGTTGAAGGGTTAAGCTGTTGTTTTTATTTGAAAGCCTCTACGGATTCGTAATCAGTAGGTCGGGTGTTCGAGTCACCTCTCCGGCACCATCCTCCCCGTTTCCCCAGCCCATCAAGGCCTACTTCATCGAGTCGATGAACCGGGTCGCCTCGGCAATGGACCTCTCCATGTCCGCAATAGCCGCCGCGGTGGCGGCCTCGATGTTGCCGAGCTCTGATTGCAGCGAACCGATCGCCCGCGCGTTCAGGTTGTGGCGAAGAAACAGCACCTGGTCCTGGAACAGTGACAGCACCGGCTGCATCGACGCCTCGGCGCGCTTCATCGCGACCAGCATGGTCTGGTAGTCGCTCCGGGTGTCGCGCAGCAGCGCTTCACTCTGCTGCTTGAGCGACGGGTTGGAGTACTGACCAAGTTCCTGCTGCCACTCCTCGAACAGGTCTTCGGCCACGTCTTCAACGGCCTCGATGCGGTCGGTGACTTCCTGCGCCTCGTCCTGGCTTTTCTTGAAGGACGCGTTCAGCCGATCGTAGATGTCCTCGAGGTCGCCGCCGTCCACCTGCACCACCGCCTGGTAGCGCTCGAGCGCGTCGTCGAACTGCTCCCTGGCGTCTTCCTGGGCGCCGCGGGCGTCCTCAACCCGGTCGGCGAGAATGTCGCGTTTTTCGATGCCGAATTTCTCGAGCGTGCCGTAGTAGGCGGTCGAGCAGCCGCCGATGGGAAGCGCAAGGGAAAGGGCAACGGCCAGCGACGCGGGCACGCGCGCCCCGGGGTAAGCAAAATGAACCATGAGTTATCAGCCGGGTCTGCAGTCAGGTGAACCGGGCGGAGTATAACGCCGGCCGGAGCGGTAACCGCGGCGGAAGGCCGGCCGGGACGAAAACAATCATTAACGCCCGTCGGGAAATATCCGGCGGATGTCCTTGACTCCCCGTCCTGGTCTGCCTATATTCACGCCTCGATATCTGCGCATCTTTGAATATATGAAGTCTTGAAATTTCGAAGATTTGATGATTTGCAGGTATTGCCCGCTATCAATTCCGAGGAGTCAGCATGCCAAGTCGTGTCATTGTTGCCAAGGAACTCGCTGAAATCTTTAAGATAATCGCTCATCCCGACCGGGTCCGCATCATCGAGGAACTGCGCCTTGGGGAGAAGGACGTAAACACCCTCGTTGAGCTACTCGACCTGCCCGGACCGCGAGTTTCCCAGCACCTCAGCCTGCTACGGGCCCACCGCATGGTCGAAGACCGCAAGGATGGGCGCCGTCATCTCTATCGCCTGATTCAGCCGGAAATTGCCGACTGGATCGTCGAGGGTCTCGCCTTCGTTGAGGGCCGCATGAGCGGTATCAGCAAGGATGCCATCAAATCGGTTCGACGCCTGTGGTCAGCGTCGGACGAAACAGCCTCCCAGTAAGGAGTTACTAATGTCTGATACGAAATTCCTGGATTTCTCCCACCTGCGTGGCGATATCTACGGCGGCCTGACGGCCGGCGTGGTGGCGCTGCCGCTGGCGCTTGCCTTTGGCGAGGCGTCCGGTGCGGGTCCGATCGCGGGCTTGTGGGGCGCCATTATCGTGGGCTTTTTCGCCTCGTTGTTCGGTGGTACCGGCACCAATGTGTCGGGTCCGACCGGGCCAATGGTG
>JBCAXP010000005.1:0-29503 GCA_038533995.1 Pseudomonadota bacterium | reverse complement strand
CCTGAATTCACAAGAGGAGACTGATTGCACCGTTTATAGCCTTCGCCTCGTCACTGGCCAGGAACAGCGTAAGCGTGGCGATTTCCCAGGCTTCAGCCCGACGCGGCTTCAGGCCGTCAAACACGCCGAAGACACGCTCCTGGGCAAGTTCGGAGAAGCTGCTGATGTCCCACCCGGCGCTGATCTCCGTGGCCGTCGAACCGGGGGCGATCATGTTGCAGCGGATGCCCACGTTGGCATACATGTGAGCGGTATTTTTGGTCAAACCCACCATGCCGTGCTTGGCCGCCGTGTACGCAGCCCCGGCTCGACCGCCAGCAACGGCGGCGGCTGAACCGATGTTGACGATGTTGCCGCGGCTCTCCTGGGTGAGAAACTGCCGGCAGGCGGCCCGCATCGTGTAGAAGTTGCCGGAGAGGTCGACGCTGATGATCCGCTCCCACATGCTGTTTTCCACGTCGGCAATGGGATCGAACTTGTCCATGATGCCTGCGTTGTTGATCAGTGAGTCAACGCGGCCGTGGGTGTCGACGGCCATTTTGAAGGTCGCATCGACGTCAGCTTCGCTCGCGATGTTGCACTCGCCGATCACGACGTTGCCGCCGTCAGCTTCGATTTGCGCTTTGACAGCCTCGAGGTTCTCCATGTTGATGTCGGTGGCGATGACCTTTGCCCCTTCCTTGGCAAACAGGAAAGCCATCTGCTTTCCCATTCCCGCACCGGCGCCGGTGATGATGGTTACTTTGTCCTGCAGTCTGTTCATGTGGGTACTCCAGCTTTCTGGCCCTGCGGCCGTTCAAGTGTCAGGCAGGCAGTAGGCCCGCATCGTCAAAAGGTCATACGCAGCCTGAACGCAACGAGCGACACGCTGTCGTGTACCGGATTGTTCAGGGGGTTCTTGATGTATTGAAAGTCCGCGGTGAGGGCCAGGTGCCTGGCCAGGTAGTAGCTGTAAAAGATCTCTGTTGAGATTTGCTCGCCAAGCCCCTTCGCCGAATCACCCCAGCTGGTGGCGAAGCCGAACCAGTCGGCGCCGTTGCGCATCTTCTTTCTGAAACCAGCAAGCACGTTTTTGTTGTACGTGGGCGCTTCCCCCTGAGACCATCCCAGTCGCATAAACGGATTCCAGTCGCCAGCAAGCCAGGAGGCAGAAAGGTTAAAGCCCCAGGCATCATCGATGCCCCTCGTCTCACGTTCATCCACATGCCATACGGTCAGCGATGCTTTCTTGTCGAGACGGGTTTTCCGGTCCGGAACCCAGCCGATCTCGACAGCTGTGAAGAACTCGGAACCATCCTTGAACCACTCAAGATCGTCGTCGGCAGTGCCGTTCGCGTCGGAAACGCCGGCGATGGCGTACACCGTGTCGGTAAAGTAGTTTCCGGTGACCGCACCCCAGCTCGACTGGGGCTGTGGCAGCGCGGTTACATTGACAACTTCATTGTTCATGAACCCCGCCCACGGCGTGGAGAAGGAATACACGTAAAAGAACTCATTGGGGTCCAGTCTCCCGGCAGCAAAACCGCACAGGCCGTCGCACGACTTGAACGGCTGGTTCCAGAAAAGGCTCACCAGATCCCACTTTGTATCCCCCATGATGACCGAAGAGCTGCCGGCGTAGCCGATCTGCCCCGACATACCCGACGGTGGCACCGACGAGAAGCCGTGGCGGTGGTCCACGGTGAAGGAAAGGCGCGGCGCCCTGGGTTGATTCGGGCCGCTTGGCGTCCAGGTGCCGAGCACGCGAAGCAGTCCACCGCTGGCGTAGTCGGGCTCCTTGATGGACCTGTTGGCGTCTTGTCGTACCACCTGGTAGTGGCC
Organism: Pseudomonadota bacterium; assembly: GCA_038533995.1. Taxonomy (GTDB): domain Bacteria; phylum Pseudomonadota; class Gammaproteobacteria; order Steroidobacterales; family JBCAXP01; genus JBCAXP01. Next base: position 27,682 of record JBCAXP010000005.1, on the reverse strand, counting down.
GCCGATGCGAAACGCGCGCGTGTTTTCCATCCTCGATTTGAGGTCGCGCCATGAGCCGAGCGCATCGTCGAAGGCAGGGAAGATGTAATTCGTTTGCTCCTGTAACTCTCGCGCCTCCTGCTCGTCGAGGAAGGGCGTGGGCAACGTGATGCCACCGAAGGCGGTAAATCGTGTGGGTGGCGGCGTTGTTCGTTGCCTGATAGTAGCCTCGTCTTCCTGGTCCGCATCGGGCTGCGTGTCCGCGAGGGCTGGTGCCGACATCGAAAGAAGCAGGCAAAGCTGCAGCGAGCTTGCTGCGAAAAAGGACAGAAGCTGGCCTGGGCTTGAATTCACGGCTGCGGAAGAAAAGCGTTCAGGTGCTGTTGTGGGGGCGGTCCGTTGAAGCGACGGAAGCTAGTCCTGCGCTTTCTTGTAAATAGCTTCCATGACCGAAAACGCAGACTTTTCAGGGTTGTCGATGCAGTCCTGAACGAATTGATCAGACTTCACCGCAAGACTGTTCGGGAAATATTCCCGTTGATCGCTCATTCCTAGCATGTAGCCGTGAAAGAACAAGAATACGTAGTCTCTGTCGTCGCCACCGAGCGTCAGAAATTCGCGGCAGCTGGTCTTCTCGATGCTCACCTTTTCTTGTGCGAAGGAAGCAGGGCTCGCTAACGCGATCGCAAGCGCCGCACTTATGGATGCAAGTTTTTTCATCACTAAACTGTCCACCAATTACAGTAAATTTCCTTTCAAACACGCCTGATACGCCTGATCGAACAGCATGTCTTTGCGTTTGCCCTTGCGAATGGCGCCGCCGAGAATGCCCGCGAGGGCGCCAATTTTTGCCCCTCTGCGAGTGGCCTTGCTTGAGTCGCCAAAGATGGCTCCGGCAATGGCGCCTTTGGTTGCACCTCTTGCGGCGCTTCGAAGCCCGCCGGCACTTCCCGCGTTTCTGTCGGCGTAAATCTGTGCATGAGCGCGGCAATCACTCGGAGAGTATTCGCCGGGCTCGCTGGCTTGCAGGCAGGAGCTGAACGCAAGAGCCGATATGGCCAACATCACGGCGGGTTTACGACCGAAGCGTCGGGTTGCGCTATTGAGAATCACTGGTCTTCCTTATCACCGGGCGCCTGCTCAGGCCACGCTTTCTGCGCCTTGTCGGGAGACGGCAGGAAAGCCACCAGCAATGACGCCGGAATCAGCAGGATGCCGAAGGCCAGAAACGCCGTGTCGTACGACTGTGTACTGTCGTAAACGAGGCCTGCAAAGAGCGACCCGAAGCTCCCGACAATCATCACGAGCACGACGATACCGAGCACAACGCCGATCGACCGGGTGCCGAAGCGCGCGGAGTAAACAATGGGGATCATCGGCAGCACCGCACCGGTTGCGGTGCCCATCATGGCCGAGGCGACGTAGAGCGTTGAGACGCTCGGCCCACCTGAGAAAAGAAAGAGTGAGCCAGCCATCATGATTGCCATCGCCCAGTAAATCAGCCGGTGGTCGAGACGGCTGCTGAGGCTGCCAGCCCCCAGCTTTCCGACGACCTGGCCCAGGGCAACGGTGATGATCAGCTTCGCAGCCAGCCCCTGGTCGTTGCCGAGGTCGGCCATGTAGGCGCCGAGATTGAACTGCACCCCTGTAAAGCTCGCCATGAGCGGAATGAAGCCCACCACGGGTATCCAGAACATGGGCTTCTTTAGCACCATGCCTGCGGTCCAGACCGGCCCGGACGCCTGTTCCTCACCGCCGTCTGACGCACTATCGGCGGTGGGCGGGTCGCGCCTGAGTATCAGGCCGTTCAATGGAATGAGTGCAACAAGACTCACAATGGCCAGGATCAGAAGCGTCTGTCGCCAGGAGTAGGCGGCGATCAGGGCGGAAATCACGGCGGGCAGAATGAAGCCTCCCGCTGAGCTGCCAAGCGCCGAAACGCCGAGCGCCAGGCCGCGGCCTTCCGTAAACCACTTGCTGACAAGCGTCTGCGAACTCAGCGATCCGCACAGCACGAGCGACGCGGGCAGCAGGGTGGAGTAGGCCAGCAGGATCATCCAGAAAGAGGTGGCGAAAGAGACCATCACCAGGCCGGCAGACAGGCAGCCCGCACCCAGCAGAACGAGGGTTCGCAGGCTCAGGGAATCCATCAGCTTGCCGCCGAGCGGGCTCAGCAGGCTGTTGGCAACGAGCACCAGTGTGGAGCCCAGCAGGACCTGGCTGCGTGACACCTGGAAGTCGTCCACCCAGGGCACAACAAACAAGGCGAAACCCGAGAGCAGGATGCCCATGGACAGGCCCTGGTTGGCAATGGTGGTGCCTACGACCAGCCACCCGTATCTATTGGTCGACATCATTCAATCCGCAGGTCGCAGGAGATCAGGGTTACCGACGGCGAATTGCAGCCACTTGAATCGGCCGCAACTGTCCGAGGTTGCCGGACTGCTGGAATTCTTCTCGCGCAGCACAGTCGGTTATCATGTCCGGTGATCCGGGGCAGTGCTAGCCGATTTCCGCCAATGCGCCATTGCGGGCGGGCGCACCCCGGTCGCTGGCCGGCAGAGTGGTGCCAACAACATGACGATAGAAACCTTCTCCAATATCGATGAACTGGTCGAAGTCGGTCAGCGGATGGGTTTCAGCGGCGGCGGTACCCAACTTAAACCTGGCCCCGTCGAAGTCAACAGGCGCAGCCACGCCGTTGGCGGCATCACCGTCGTGCGACACGGCGCGCGGGGTGCCGTCGAATACTGGGGAGATACGCCGGACAGGCTGGTCACATTTATCGTTCCGCTATGTTTCGAGTGTTACCGCGTCAATCTCGAATCGCCAACAGTGTCTCGCGACGTTGTGATGATGCCGCCCGGCGCGGAAATCGTAATTACAACTTTTGGCCACGATTCGTTCCTGCTGTACGTACCGGTGAGCCTGCTTGCGCGGCACCTCGGCGAGTTCGCATCCGTGCTTGAACCATCGCCCCGTAGCGTTCGCCGCTTCGCCATTGACCGGGACCTGCGTGCGCAGCTTATTGGCGCCTTGATGCAGGTTCCCGCCACACTCGCCATGGCCGTGGAGGCCCGACAGCACGTGATCTGCGAGATTCTTGCCGCAATGCTGCGCGCCGATGCCGACTCCAACCAGACGCGGTTGAGGGTTGAGGCGAAGAGAAGAGCACTACGTCGCGCACGGGACTTCATTGTAGGAAACATCGGGTCGCCCCTCGTGGTGAGCGAGGTGTCCAGCGCCGCGGGTGTCTCTGAAAGAACGCTGCAGCGCTTGTTCAATGAGGAGTTCCAGCAGGGGCCGCTGCAATACATCCGGGCGCAGCGCCTCGAGGCAGTGCGAAAGATGCTGTCCCACGTCGATTTCAGCTACAAGTCGATATCGGAGATAGCGATAGAGAACGGGTTCACCCACCTCGGGCGGTTTTCCACCGCGTTCAAATCGCAGTTTGGGGCGTTGCCGAAGCAGTTTCGGCGGGGCGCCTGATTTGTCCCGGTTCCGCCACGTGTTCAGTGAGTGGTATAAGGAAGCACGCCTTTGACGCGGCTCAGGGCCGCTACGTTTTCGGGGGATATATGGAACATGATATCGACACCGGGCCGCTCAGTTGGCGTCCACCGGCCACAGCTGCCGCCGGCACCCATCCTTTTCGACTGGTCACGCGCCGCGAAGTGCTGGCCGGTGCTGTCGCTGGCAGTGCGTTTGCCGTCGCGCTGCCCCTGGGGTTGTCACGCAAGGCGCATGCTGACAGCACCGCCGGCGGGCTGGCCAACGTCCGCGGTGGCGACGCCACCCCCGGCCTCTTCATTGCCATCGCGCCGGACGGCGCCGTCAACATCACCAGCCATCGCTCCGAGATGGGGCAGCAGGTGTGGACTTCAATCGCACAGATCATCGCCGAGGAGCTCGTTGCCGACTGGGAGCGCGTCAACGTCGTGCAGGCCATAGGCCATCCGCGTTACGGCGACCAGAACACCGACGGTTCCCGCTCCATCCGGCGCAATCTCACGCGGCTGCGGTACGCGGGCGCCGGCATGCAGCACATGCTGCGCGCAGCGGCAGCGGCGCGTTGGGATGTAGACGTTGCTGAATGCGTGGCCGCGAATCACGAGGTCAGCCACCCGGCCTCCGGCCGCAAGGCGGGTTACGGCGAGCTTGCGGCAGAAGCCGCCCGGCTACCAGTGCCTGGTGAAGCCGACATCACGCTGACGCCGCGTGCGAAGTGGCGCTATATCGGCAAGCCGGTGCCTTCGGTCACGGTGCCGAAAATCGTGCGCGGGCAGGGCACCTTTGGTATCGACGTGCAGCTGCCGGACATGGCGGTTGCGGTGATCGCCCGGCCGCCGCAGCTGTTTGGCTCAGTGCGTGAAGTGGACGATTCGGCGGCGCTGAAGGTACCGGGCGTCATCCGCACGGTCACGCTGCCCGCCCTGGAGGCGCCCGCCAGCTTCAAGCCGCTGGGCGGCGTAGCGGTGATTGCCGAGGATACCTGGTCAGCGATACGCGGCCGCCAGGCGCTGAAAGTTGACTGGGATACCGGTCCAAACGGCGACTACGACTCGGCGCAATATCGCGAAACGCTGCTCGAGACTGCTCGGGCCCCCGGCCAGGTGCGCATGGACCGCGGCGACGTGGACGCGGCGCTGGAAGATGCGGACAAGCATATCTCGGCCGACTACTACGCACCTCATCTTGCGCAGTCGCCGATGGAGCCGCCGGCGGCAACCGCGCGCTGGACCGGCGACACGGTGGAATGCTGGGCCTGCGTGCAGGCACCGCAGAGTGCGCGTGGCACCGTGGCGGGTGTGTGTGGCATCGAGCCCGATGCCGTTACGATCAACGTCACCTGGCTGGGTGGCGGTTTCGGCCGCAAGTCCAAGCCTGACTTTGTCGCCGAGGCCGCACTTCTGGCGCGCGAGGTGGGTCGCCCGGTCAAGGTCACATGGACCCGTGAGGACGACCTGCAACACGGCTACCTGCACTCAGTCAGCGCCCAGCACCTCGAAGGCGCCCTCGACAATGACGGCAAGTGCACCGCGTTTCTTCACCGAACGGTGTTTCCGCCAATTCCCTCGACGTTCCAGGCCGGCGCGGAGGATCCGTCCTGGGGAGAACTCCGGCTGGGGGCCTCGGATAACCCGTTTGCCGTTCCCAACTTCCGCCTGGAGACGGGAGCCGCGCCGGCGAAGGTGCGCATCGGCTGGCTGCGCTCCGTGGCTAACGTCTACCACGCATTCGCCGTGCAGAGCTTTGCCGCGGAGCTGGCGGCCGCGGCAAAACGAGACCCGAAGGATTTCCTGCTCGAGCTGATTGGCCCGCCGCGGCTGATTGACCCCAACGACGAGGGCGCCGAGTACGACAACTACGGCGATTCCCTGGACGAATACCCTATCGATACCGCGCGCCTTGCGAACGTGGTGCGCGTGGTGGCCGACAAGGCGAAATGGGGCCGCCGTCTGCCGGACGGTCACGGCCTCGGTATTGCCGTGCATCGCTCGTTCCTGAGTTACGTGGCAACAGTCATCGAGGTGGCCGTTGACGACAGCGGTACGCTGTCAATTCCCGGCGTGTGGTCAGTGATCGATGCCGGTACCGTGGTGAACACGCGGCACGTGAAGGCACAGGTCGAGGGTGGCACGCTGTACGGCTTGTCCAACGCGCTTTACGGCCAGCTCACCGCGAAGGATGGTGCGATCGAGCAGAGTAATTTCCCGCAGTGGCGGGTGATGCGCATCAGCGAGGCGCCGCGCAGCGTTGACGTAACCATCGTGGACTCCGACGCGCCGCCCGGCGGCGTGGGTGAACCGCCAACGCCGCCCGCGGCGCCGGCGCTTACCAACGCGATCTATGCCGCAACCGGCCAGCGCATCCGCGAGCTGCCGCTGTTCGGCATGGTTGGCAACAAGCTGGCAACCGGGGAGGGCCGGTCATGAGCACGAAGATTTCCGTTAACGGCCGCATGCACGAGCTCGACGTGGACCCGGCGATGCCGCTGCTGTGGGTGCTGCGCGACCGGTTGGGTTTCACCGGCACCAAGTTCGGCTGCGGCGTTGCCCAGTGCGGGGCGTGCACAGTACACATCGACGGCAAGCCTACGCGCTCCTGCGTGACGCCGGTTGGCTCAGTGGCGAACGCCGAGGTGGTTACCGTTGAAGCCGTTTCCGGCCCCGAGGCCGATGCGGTGCGTGCGGCGTGGGAAGGCATCGATGTGCCGCAGTGTGGTTACTGTCAGTCTGGCCAGGTGATGTCGGCGGTGGCGCTGCTGCGCGACGTGCCAGACCCGGACGATGCCGCCATCGATCGCGCGATGGACGGCAACCTGTGCCGCTGCGCGACCTACGCGCGCATTCGCCGCGGCATCCATGACGCCGCGGCGACACTGAAGAGCAAGCGCTAGTTTGCTGCGTTTTCGGCGGTGAGCTCTTCCAGGCCCTTGCGCAGCAGGTTGCCCCAGAACTGACCCAGGCGCCGCACTTCAGCGGCATTGGTTGCCCGGTTCGACAGGCGCATCTGGTTGCCCGCAGGTTCTGCGGCCCGGCGGTCCACAGCGCGGGCAAAGATGGCCTCGCTTTCCGAATCCCTGATCTCTAGCACCAGCGTGGCCTCGCCGACCTTGCTGATGTAGATGTCACCGCGCCCCATCGGCTCTGGCGGCACGTTTGACACGACGTCCAGCAAGCCGCCCCGGATGAGCAGCACGTCCGGGCCGGCCTTGTCCACGACCTGCAGCGTCTTGCTTGACGCGATGGCATCGCGGAATGCCTTCGAGATGGTTTCTTCGAAGCGTTGCTTGGTGGCGTCGTCTAGCTGGTACTCACTCCGGTTGCCGGTGTTGATCGATGACGAGCGCCCGGCGCGGCCGCTGTAAGGACCGGTGACCGGCCGGTACTCGATACCGACGCCTTCGAACATGACCTTGGTGTAGCCCTTCAGGTCGGTGTCGGTGCGAGCCCAAACGGTGTCCATGGTGGTGCCCGTCAAGCGGGTCAGGCCATCAAAAGTGACCTCGGCATCCGGCCCCTGCTGGAACTCGGGCGTACTGGCGCAGCCGGCCAGCGTAACGGCGGCGAGCGCCAGGCCAACGGTGCGAATTGGGTTCATGGAAAACTCCTGGTGTTGATTGTTTCGGGGTTAGTCGATGGGGTCCGGTGCCGTCCGCTTGCCGTCGGTTTCGGCCAGCCATTCTGCCAGCCGGGTGTCCAGCACCTCGAAAAACGGGTTGTATCGTAACCGCATCAGCCAGTCGCTGGAAAGCCGGAAGAGGCCCCGCTCGCCACGCACCTCGGCGTTGCCAAGATACAGCGTTTGCCGGTCCGCGGGGCGCACGGCACCGTACAGCGGGTCGTCCGGCGGAAACGGCACCGCCACGTGCGACAACGAAATCACGCCGCGCGGCCACTCGGCGTCCAGCGGCCGGGTTGCCGTGATGTCATCCGCCAGGGCGGGTTTGAAGTACATGACCATCCGGTTACTGTCCGTCCCAGCGTTTGCGATCAGGCGAATGGCGAACGGCAGGTTCGGGCGGTCCATGAGCTGGGTAGTGAACGGCCCCGGATCGTCAACCAGCAGCATGGACAGGGCCGCAGCACGGTTAATGTCGAACAACACCAGCTCGTTACGGGTCGCCGGCAAACGATCCAGCAGACGGTTTACCACCGCGTCGGTTGACACGGTCGCATCAACGGTGGATTTGAACACCAGAATCGGCGGCATTGTGTCGAGCGTCCCTTCCGCTTCGCGCGCCGCGATTCTCGCTGCCACCGATTTGGTCAGCTTGTAAACCTGGGCGCCGGCGTTGGCCGTGAACGAGTTGTACTTGTACGGATCGAATTCCGGCAGCATGTCGGTGTAGGCCAGCGCGCTGAGGCCAGGGACCTTGCCGAGCGTGGCGCTGGCACCTGCCAGGGCGGCAACCGGCGTCAGGCCGATTGCTGGTGAAATCAGCACGAGGCTTGTTGGCAGCGTTGCTTGTTCGGCATCCATCGCCGACAGCGTGTAGTCCAGCGCCAGCGCGGCGCCGTTGGAATACCCGACGATGTGCAGCGGCTTGTCCGGCACCTGAGACTCAAGGTGCCGCATGGCGAGCCTCACGGCGGCGGCCATGTCTTCCCACCGGGCGTGCTTGAGACCCGATGGGGCCGTGCCGTGCCCCGGCAGGCGCAGCGCCACTACCCAGTAACCGCGACTCTCGAGGTTGTCGGCGATCTGGCGAAGGCTGTACGGCGAATCCGACATGCCATGCAACAGCAGCGCGCCGCCTTTTGCACCATTGACCCGGCGCTCGAAGCTCCGGTTGTAGTTGGGCTGCCGGGTTCCCGGGTCGGCGGCGCTCCCCGTGCTGTAGCGCTCCAGCAGCTTGCCAGGGCCGACGTCCACTTCGGCGTACACTTCCCGGCGCAGCTGTTCGAAAAGCCTGTCCTCGAGTGCGAGGTAATCGGCGAAGGACACGACTTCGTCGGCCATGTCTGCCTCAAACTCCTCGTCGAGGTACACGGTGTGCCACGGCTGCGGGTCTGGCGCGTCATAGCTGGCGGCAAGGCCAACGGCCAGCGCAATCGCCGCCACGGCCACGAGAGAGAACCTTCGAGCGAGCGCGCCCGATGGACGGCCAGACGGGGTGTTAGCGCGCTGCATTTGCTGTCGGTATCGCGCATGCCGTAACGTATGGGCCCGGTCGGGCGCAGTGGGCGCATTTTGTATTTGGGTGCATTGGAGACATCGGTCAGTGACAGGAAACCCCGGGTATTCTAGGTTGCTTCGTGCGTTTCTGCCCAGCGGCGCCAGCAGGTCCAGTCGTTTTGCTGCAATAACGGTGCTTGCACTGGCAGGCGCTGTGGCGTCGCCCGCCAGGGCTGGTCAGGAAGTCTCCGAAATTCCGTTTTTCAATGCGGCCCCCGGTACGGCAGCACTCGGCGGCGGCCTTCGCTTCGGGCAAAACCTGTACCTGGCCAGCGACCAGGAGGACGAGCGCCAGCTGGACCTGGTGCCGCTGTATCTCTACAACGGCAAGTGGTTCTTCGCCCGTGGCGCCGCGGGCGGCCTGCACTTGTTGAAAACAGACAACCTTGAGCTCAACGTGCTCGGCCGCTACCGCTTCACGAAGCTCGACCCGGACTCCAACGCGTTTTATGAGGGGCTTGAGGCCCGCGACCAGACGTTCGAGACCGGCCTTGAGTTTCGTACTCGCGGCAAATGGGGCGAGGTGCACGGTACCTGGCTCGCTGACACGCTGGATCGTCACGGCGGTCAGACGGCAGACCTGTCGTATCGCTACAACCTGGATCGCGGGCGCCTCACGCTCTCGCCCTACATCAGCTGGGCATGGTGGGACGAGCACCTGACCGGGTACTACGCCGGCGTGAGCGAGGCAGAGGCGCGTCCCGACCGGCCGGCGTACGACCCGGGCGAGGCGCAGCTGGCCTCCTTTGGAATCAATACCTCGTTCTGGTTATCAGACCGCATCACGCTGTTTGCCAACATCGGCTTTGCGGGAGTGGACTCCAGCATTTCCGACAGCCCGCTGGTTGAGGAGGACAGTGCCTCGTCCGCCTTCATTGGCGGCACCTATGTGTTTGGCAACGCCCGACGGCCGGAACTGTACGTGTCGAAGGAGCGCGCGTCGGAGTGGTCGTGGCGGGTCAACTACGGCTACCAGGCTGACGGCAACATCGTGAGTGAAATCGATCAGGGCGACTTCTCAAAAAGCTCGGTGGCCGACACGAACATTGCTGGCCTGATGGGCAGCAAGCTGCTCACCGACGGGCCGCGTATCGATTTCCTCGGCCGGCTGGCCATTTTCCGCCATCTCGAAAGCGATGAGGGTAACGGCAACTTCAACAGCTACGCCGCCTACATCATGGCGATGGGTAAAGGCTACGGCCACTGGAGCGGCGAAGAGTGGTTTCGCTGGGGCTTTGGCTTCGGTATGTCGTACGCCGAAAAGGTGCCTATCGCGGAGCAGCGCAAGCAGGCCGAGAAGGGTGAGAACACCGCCCACTTTCTGAACTACCTCGAGATGCAGCTCGACTTTCCGCTGCGACGGTTGTTCAAATCGGGTTTTCTCGAAGACTGCTACGCCGGCGTCACGATTGTCCATCGCAGCGGAATTTTCGGCACGTCTGACCTGCTTGGTGACGTGTCCGGCGGGGCCGACTGGATTACCGCGCACCTGGAGTGCACACAGTCATGAGTCGGGTCATGCAACTGGCTCTTGTGGCGTGGCTAACAGCAGCAATGCTTCCCACTCCTGCCGCCGCGCAGTGGCAGCCGGACACGGCGGACAAACGTCAGGTCAAGGCCGCAGCCGCGGTGGCGCGCATTCGCGAGAAAGTGCCCGCCGCCGAGTACTACTTCGATGAGGCCTGGGGCTACGCGGTGTGGTCAACCATCACGCGGGTCGGCGTTGGCTTCGGCGGCGCCTACGGCCGGGGCATGGTTGTCGAGCAGGACGAGGCGATCGGCACGGCCAGCTACTGGCAGTTCACGTCCGGCATCCAGGCCGGCGCGAAGGGCTTCAGCATGATCATCTTCTTTAAGGATGAGACGGCGCTGGAGGAATTTCGCAGCGGACGTATTCAGTTCATGGGGCAGGCGGGTATCGACGTTGCCACCGTGGGCGCGCACGGCACGCCTGGCTACAGCAACGGCGTGGCGGTGTTCGCGCTGACCCGCTTCGGCCTCATGGGCGAGTTCACCGTGTCGGGTGTGAAGTTCCGCTACAAACCGCTTGAAACGCTAAACGCCGACACCGTCGACGAGTAACGCGCGGACCGCGCCGGCTGGCGGGCAAACCACTGGTTTTGTAGGGCAAAGTTGCGTTCATGCAACGAATCTCCGTGTAAAGAAATGTGCAATGAGTGCATCGCACCATAGCGCCCGGTATACTCCGCGCTCGCCGGACCATGAGTTTCAGGAGATAGACCAATGAACAAGCGTTTTCTATGCATACCCGCCGCACTGCTGCTGTCGCTGCCGGCGGTTGCTCAGGAAGAAGAAGAGCCGGAAAGCCCCTGGTCCGGCAAAGTAGGCCTTGCATACCTGGCAACGTCCGGTAACACCGAGAACAAGAGCCTCGGCTTTAACACAGAAGTCGGCTACAAAACTGGCAAGTGGGAGCACATGGCGAACTTCAGCGCCATCAACGCTGAACAGAACAGCGTGCGTTCCGCCGAGGCCTACAACGGTGGCTGGAATACCCGCTACAACTTTAACGAGAGCAACTACCTCTTTGGCCGGCTCAACTACCTGAAAGACCGCTTCGCCGGTTTTGAAGACCAGTTCTCGCAGACGGCAGGCTACGGCCGCCGCGTCATCGGCACGGAACGTCACACGCTCGATCTTGAGATCGGTGCTGGTGCCAAGCAGCTCGAGGCCCGCGACGGCACGAAGGAAGATGATTTCATCGCGCGCGGCTTCCTGGATTACAAGTGGGCGTTCAGCGACACCGCCGAGTTTACCCAGCAGCTTCTGATCGAGGCTGGCGACACCAACACCCTGACCGAGTCCAAGTCGGCGCTCAACGCCACGCTGATTGGAGATCTCGCGCTGGTCGTCTCGTTCACCGTGCGCAACAACAGTGACGTGCCCGATCCGAGTTTCGAGAAGACGGACACGTTCACCGGGATCTCCCTCGAATACACGTTCTAGCTGCTGAAGACGCGAGGCGGCGCGTCTGCGCCGCTCCGCGTACGTCCGACCGTCCCCCGGGTCGACGTTAACTCCCGCGCCGGCGTCTGCCGGCAGCGCGCCGTACGACAAATTCCGTTACCCTGTGTCGTGGCCTGGCGGCCGCAGGGACAGTTTGCCGCTATGGCTTGTGCGACATACGTTGCTGCCAACAAGAATTATTCGTACCAGGCGAAACCGGGCGGTAAACAGCGCGGACAGCCTGCTGGGGGGAGATCGCATCACATGAGTTCAAACACCGTTTTTCTGCCGTTGACGGCAGCCGCCGCTATCCTGTTTTCTGTCGCATCGGCGGCCGCCGACGCACCAGGTGCTTTGGCGCCTGCCGATACGTTTGCCAAAGCCCGTGCGCGCATGCTGCGCATCGAGCAAAGCGCCGAGGCTCCAGTTGAGTACCGCGTGCAGCAGGCGGTGCCTTGCACCGGCGGCACCGCGGGGCCCTTCCCCTGCGATGGCATCGACCTCCTGTCCTTTCTCCCACTCAACACCATCGGTGGCGGCAACGGCAACGACATCTGGGGCTGGACAGACCCGGCAACTGGCACCGAGTACGCGCTTATGGGGCGCACGAACGGCACGGCGTTTGTCGACATCAGCGATCCGGAAAACCCGGTGTACGTCGCCAACCTGCCCACCCAGACGAGCAACAGCACGTGGCGTGACATCAAGACGCGCGGCAACTTTGCGTTCATCGTGAGCGAAGCCGGCGGTCACGGCATGCAGGTGTTCGATCTCACCCAGCTGGCCGGAGTCAGTAACCCGCCGCAGACCCTCGCCCCGGACACCGTGTACAGCGGCTTCGGCAACGCGCACAACATCGTCGTCAACGAGGACAGCGGCTTTGCCTACGCGGTGGGCACCAGCACCTGCTCGGGCGGCTTGCATATGGTGGATATCAGCAACGCCACCTCGCCGCAGTTTGCCGGCTGCGTGAGCTCGGATGGCTACACGCACGATGCGCAATGCGTGAATTACGTTGGCCCTGACCCGGACTACCAGGGCCGCGAAATCTGTATCAACTCCAACGAGGACACGGTGACGATTTATGACGTCACGGACAAGGCAGCGCCGGTGCAGGTCTCCCGCACCGGCTACGCAGGCGCCGAGTACACGCACCAGGGCTGGCTTACCGAAGACCATCGCTACTTCCTGCTGGACGATGAGCTGGACGAAATCTTCAACGGCAACAACACGCGCACCCGCATCTGGGACATGACGAACCTGGATGCGCCAGTGATCATCGGCGTGGAGGATGGCCCGACGTCCGCCACCGACCACAATCAGTACGTGCACGACGGCAAGGTGTACCAGGCCAACTACCGCGCCGGCCTGCGCGTGTTCGACCTGTCGGACATCGCAAATGGCAACCTGATCGAGGCGGGCTTTTTCGACATCTACCCGCAGAACGACTCGGCAAGCACGAACGGCGCCTGGAGCGTCTACCCGTATTTCGACAGCGGCACGGTCGTCGTCAGCGGCATCGAACAGGGTCTTTTCATGGTGCGCCTGTCCGACAATGGCGGGAGCGATTTCGAGCTGCAGCCGGCTCTGCCGGGGGTTGCTGGCGAGGCAAACACGTGGACGACGCTGAACGGCACGCCGGGCGTTGCGCACCTCGTGTTCTTCGGTTTCGCTGAGGGCTCCTCGACCATCAACATTGGCCCGTGCCAGAACGTGACGACGGGCCTGGTCAATGCGCGTGGCTACGCGTTTGGTCTTTCGGATGCCGAGGGCAGCGCGACCGCCTTTAGAAACGTTGCCGCGGCGCTGGCCGGCGTTACCGTTTACTTCCAGGCCATCGACCTTGCGACCTGCCAGGTGTCCAACACGACGGCAACGACGTTCTGATTCGAGGGCCGGTTGTGGGGCGGGTTACCGTAACCGCTCGATGACTTCCCGCGGGTTTTCCGGCATGCCCGCTTCGCGCAGCAGGAGGAGAAACGCAAGCTCCGAATGCAGCGGCTGGAACTCCGGAAACAGGTGCGCGCGCGGTGCGAGCGGCGAGCGCTCCGCAACGGCCTGTTCGAGTGACGCCAGCGCGCTGGCCCGGTCGCCCAGCTGGGCGTGCAGGCGCGCGAAAAGCACCGGATCGACATAGCGTACGCGCGACGTTTCCGTCAGGCCCAACAGTGCGTTGCGCCACAGCAGTGACAGCACGACATCGGGTGTCATCGCCGCGCCCGGCGCCCTCCCGGTGGTGCGTTCGAGAGCGCCGCGAGCAAGGTCTGCTGCGGCGTCCGCGTTGCCGGACAGCAGCAGCGGCTGCAGCGCGCAGGTGGTGGTGCGGGGTGCGGTCTGGCGCAAGGCCGCAAGCGTGTCGCAGGCCTCGACGGCCTCGTCGTAGCGACCGGTTGCCGTGTAGTACCACGCAAGGTCAGACGTAACTGACGGCGAAGCCGGATCCGTTGACAGCGCCATTAGCATCGCTGCCTCACCCTCGCCGGGCCGGCCGTTCAGAAAATGCAGTGCGGCCACTGCCTGGTGCGTCGACGCATCGTCCGGTGCGCTGCGCCGCGCGTCCAGCGCGTACTCCTGCGCCTGGGCCCAATCGCGATCCCAGCTAACGGCAATTTCGGCAAGGCGAAGCTTTGCCGCTGCGTTGCCGGCGTCATGCCTAAGCGCGGTAAGGGCGGCTTCCCTGGCTTGGGGTATCGTCGCCGCCGGCGGCAAAGGCCTGCGAAGCCAAACGGAAGCCAAGGCTGCCCAGGCGTCGGCGTACTCCGGCGCAACGGCGAGGGCTTCGCGCAAGAGCGCCTCGGCGCGATCAAGGTCGCCGGAACCGTCGCTCGCAAGGATGGCCATTGCTGCACGGTAATCGCCCTCGGCAACCGCGGGCACGGCGGGGGCGGCGGTATTCGGCCGCTGCGCAATAAACGTGAGAGCCGCCCAGGCGGCTACGACCACCGCGAGCGCTGCCGCGGCGATTCGCAGACGGGGGGTCAGGAGAGTGCCGGCGTCAGGCAGACTGCTGGCCGGTTCGGCTGTACCGCTGATTTTTGCATTCAGCCGATAGCCCTGCCGCGGCACGGTAACGACCAGTTTTGGGTCGATGCCGGTGTCGCCGAGTCCCTTGCGAAGGCGGATAACCGTGGCGCTCAGCCGCCGGTCAGTTGCCTCGTTGGTCTTGCCCCAGATGTGGTCGGTAAGCGCCTCGCGGGAAACCACCTGTCCGGCATCGGCCGCGAGCATTAGCAGCAGCTTGCGGGCGGCGCGGGGCAGCCTCACGCGCTTGCCGTTGCGCCACAGCTGCCCCTGTCGCGAGTCGAACTCAAATTGGTTGAACTGGAGCATATGGTCAAGGTCATACCGGCTACGCAAGCCGATTGCGATGCTGGTACCATGCCCGAACCACGGCGGTTTCACCACCCCGGTGCGCGCGGCCCAGGGCGGGAATCACGGACGCAACCCCGGCCGCAAGCAAGGCGCATCGATCGGGCAGCCAGCCGTCGAAACTGCCGCTTTCTTTGGCGTCCACTTCAGCGATCCTTCAGGCTCTTCAGCAATCATGAGACACGCCCCGATCCTACTCCTTGGCGCCCTGCTTGCAGGCTGCACGCAACCCGCCGCAAAACCTGACCCCGCGACGCCTGCACCTGCTGCCGCGCCCGCCGGCCAGCCCGCTCCTAGCACGGGCGACCCTGAGCTCGACTCCTGGTATCCCCGCACCGTCACGGGCGAGAAGGGCACGGCGGTTATTCATGCGCCGCAGATTGACAGCTGGGACGGCTTTCACACGCTGTCGGGCTGGCTAGCTTTCCAGATCACACGTAACGACAGCGACGTGTCTTACTACGGTTCACTGAGCTTCAGGGCGCAAACCGATACCGACATCGCCGCCCGCGAAGTGTTGCTGCATGACCCGGTTATCGCGGAGCTGGTCATCGACGGGCTGGACGTCGATGCGCCGGAATACACGCTGGTGAAGTCGGCGTTTCTGTCCAAGCCGCGCACGGTGCCCCTCGACCTGGTGCTGGCGTACCTGCCCACCTCGCTGGAAATTCCGTCGGCTAAGGGTCTGAATACGGAGCCGCCGGAGATTTTCGTGTCGACCACACCGGCATTGCTTCTCGCGGTTGAGTCTGAGCCGGTGTTTGTGCCGGTCGGCGCCGCTGACCTCAAGTTTGTGATCAACACCAACTGGGACGTGCTTCGTGTCGGCGACGTAGGGCCGCTGTATTTTTGCGTCGACGATACGTGGCTCACCGCGATCGACATGGCAGGGCCATGGTCGCCGGCGTCCGAGCTTCCGTCGCAGTTCGCAGAGCTTCCGGACAAGCCCGGCTGGCAAAACGCGCGGGACTGCCTGCCGGACAACCTGGCAGCGCTGGCTCCCCCTGCCGGGCCGGTGCCGACCGTTTTTTATTCAACGGAACCCGCGGAGCTGCTGCAGCTCGACGGCGAACCCAGCTTTGAAGCGATTGGGAGCGGCGGTCTTGGCTACGCCACTAACACGGACCACGAGCTCTTCCGCGTCGACGATGACTATTACTTTCTGATTAGCGGCCGGTGGTTCAAGGCGGCCAGTCTCGACGGTCCATGGCAGATCGCTTCGCCGTTGCCGGCCGCCTTCAACGACATTCCGCCGGAGGATGCCGAAACGTCTCACCCGAAGAGCTACGTGCGCAAGAGCATTCCGGGTACGCGCGAGTCCTGGGAGGCCGCGCTGGTGGCGTCGATTCCACGCACGGCGGAAATTCAGCGCGGCAGTGAAGCGGAACTCAATTTCTCGGTGGACTACGCCGGCGACCCAGAGTTTGTGCCCATCGAAACCACGCGTATCCAGATGGCGATCAACACGAGCTACCAGGTGTTCCGCCTGAGCGGCGACTACTACGTCTGCCACAACGCCGTCTGGTTGACGGGGCCGACGGCAAACGGGCCGTGGCGCTTCGCCGATTCGATACCCGATGAGTTCTCCCGCATTCCGCCGTCGTCGCCGGCCTACAACACGACCTTTGTGTCCGTGGAGGGCAGCGACGAGGAGGCCATCCAGTACGCCTACACCACCGGCTACGAAAACGCCTACGTGGAAAACAACACGGTGGTTTACGGCACCGGCTACGATACCTCTGCGGTTGCCTTCTACGTGGGTGTCGGCTACTACGCCGGCTGGGGCTATCCCTACTACCCGTACTATCCGTGGCCGCGCTCCTACGGCTACGGCTCCTGGTACGACCCGGACACAGGGCGCTACGGCGAAAGGCTGGTGGGCTACGGACCGTATGGCGCCGCCGCCGGTACAGCGGTCTACAACCCGGAGACCGGCGTGTACGCGCGTGGCCAGGCGGTGTGGGACAGCGACGAATACGCCGGGCGCGGCTACGCCTACAACCCGAACACCGATACGAGCATCGCCGGTAACCGCTACATCGACTACGAGGACAACGAGGGCTGGAGCCAGCGCGTAGCCCGCCGCGGCGACGAATGGCGCTACACCGAAAGCGAATGGAATGACGGTCGGCTGGAGACCGAGTTCGAATCGTCCCGGGGCACGCAGGGTCAGGTGACGCGGGAGAGACACGGCGACACGATTGTCAGCGAGGGCACGGTGTCGCGCGGCGACCGCGAAGCGAGCTTCGAGTCGGAGCGAACGCGGCAGGGCGACGCGGTCATCGGCGAGGGCTCGATCACCGGTGAGAACCGCTCGGCGACGTTCGACAGCACGCGCGAAGACGGCAATCTCAACGTCAATGTTTCCGGGTCGGAAGGCGGCCAGGGACAGCTCGATCGCCAGCTCGACAACGGCGAGATCACCGGCGGCGGCACCTTTACCCGCGACGGCAAAACCGTGGAAACGGAAGTGACGCGCAATGCCGAGGGCGTGCGGCGTGATTTTGAAACAAGCGAGGGTGGCCAGGCGACTCGGCTTCGCAGCGGCGACGATTCCGCGTTCATTGGGCAGACGAGCGGCGGTGACGTGTATGCTGGCCGTGATGGAAAGGTCTACCAGAAGACGGACGACGGCTGGTCGGCCATCGAGAACCCGCGCGCTGGTGCCGATTCGGCGGGAAATTTTGGCTCGCGGACGGAAGCGTTGCCAGCCGGCGGTTTCGGGGAAGCAAGAACGTCGAGAGAGGCAGGCACTTACTCGGGCTACCGCGAGTCAGCCTCCGGAGCTGCCCGCACCGGCGGGCACAGTCTCGACCGAGATTTCCAGAGCCGCCAGAGTGGCTTCAACCGGTACTCGAACCATCGTTCCACGATGGGCGCTGGCCGTACAATGCCCCGCGGCGGGTTTCGGCGCCGGTAACGGCGGCGATGCATAGACAGCTCCGGAAATTCGGAACGGCACGTTCCGTAAAGCCGGGCAGCAACATTGGATGAGGATGGAGATTTGGCAATGACACTAACAAAGCAGTTTGCAGCGGCAGCTTTCACGGCACTGATAGCTGGAGCGGCGGTGCCGGCGCACGCCCAGAGCAAGACGCTGGGCGCCACGATGGATGTGTACGTCTTTCCCGCCGAGGGACAGGACGCTGCCGCGCAGTCCAAGGACGAAGCGGCGTGCTACGAGTGGGCTGTGGGCAATACCGGCAGCGACCCGTTCGAGCTTGCCAAGGATGCGCAGGCAAACCAGCAGCAGGCTCAGGCCGAGCAGCAGGCCGCCAGTAACGCCGGCCGGGGTGCGGGCGCCAGTGGCGCGGTGCGCGGCGCGGCGGCCGGTGCGCTCATTGGCGAGATCGCCAATGATGACGCCAGCGAAGGCGCTGCCTGGGGTGCCGCGGCGGGCGCAATCCGCGGTCGGCGAAAGGGCCGGCAGGCCCAGCAGCAGGCGCAGGCGCAGGCTTCGAACAACGCGCAGCAACGCGAGGCGGCCACGGCGGAACAGCTGGAGAATTTCAAGAAAGCCTTCAGCGTGTGCCTCGAGGCAAAGGAATACCTCGTCAAGTACTGATCGGGTAACAACATGGGAAACTACGAATGAAGAAAATAGCAGCAGGTTTTGCGGCCATGTTTGTCGGCGCGGCGGCGCACGCCGACAGTGTCGAAGACGTCGACCGACTGGTGTGTTCGGCCGGGCAGGTGCAGATTTGCGTCGAGTACGACACGTGCTACCCGTCCTCGGCGGGCGAACTCGGCATGCCGCAGTTTGTGATTCTCGATCTCAAGAAGAAGCGTATCTCCACGACGGAGGCGAGCGAGGAGAATCGCTCCACCGAGATTCGCACGCTGCAACGTGAGGAAGGGCAGATCTACCTCCAGGGGGTCGAGGGGGGCCGTGCGTTCAGCTTTTTGATCGACGAGGCCAGCGGTCGTATGACCGTGGCGGTGTCCCGGGACGGTGTGTCGGTTACCGCGTTCGGCGCCTGTACCGACGCGGACCTGTAACCGCAGGTACTAGGGAACGGCAGGAATCGCCTTGAGGTAGGCGGCGATGGCTTCGCGGTCTTCCGGCGTAAGCTGCGCCATGTTTTCCTGAACGGCGACCATGGAGCCGCCCACCGAGTCGAAGTCTGGCGTGAAGCCGGCTTCCAGGTAGTAGCTGATGTCGCCGGCAGACCACTCACTCACGCCTTTACCCGCGGGCGTGATGTTTGGAATTCTGCCCGGCCCGTCCGGGTTCGGCGCACCGGCCAGCCAGCGTGTGGGATCCAGCCCGCCGAAGTCGTCCCGCGGCGTGTGGCACTCCCCGCAGTGTCCTGCACCCTCGACCAGTAGCTGGCCGCGGCGCAACGTGTCGCTATCGTCCCCTGTCACTGCAAGCACCGGTTCCGCTGTCAGGTAGCGCCGCTTCCACAGCCCCAGCCCCCGGCGCACCTTCCACGGAAAGCCAAGTGCGTGATCGTCAATGACGCCGGCGATTGCCGGCAGCGTGTCGAGATACGCCTTGAGGTCCATCACGTCGGTGACGGGCATGCGTGCGTAAGACGTGTAGGGAAACGCCGGGTAGTAATGCTGCCCGCCGGGCGAGACGCCGCGCTGCATGGCGTTGACGAATTGCAGCATGGTCCAGGAACCGATGCCGTCCTGCGGATGGGAGGAAATATTGGGTACCCGGAACACTCCATAGGGCGTGTCGAGCTCAAGGCCACCGCCCAGCCTGAACTTGCCGTCACCCTTCGCGCGCTTGCCGTCAACGGGCGTGGCGTGGCACGACGCGCAGCCGCCTGCCCAGAAAATTTGTTCTCCGGCGGCCGCGTCGGCGGTGTGTTCAGGAAGGTAGTCGGCGGCAAACGGCTGCGGCGCCGTCAACCACCAGGCAAGCGCCGCACCGACGGCAAGCAGCGCAACACCGTACGCTGCCAGTCGGCCCACTAGTCTTTCTTGATGCGGTAGTTGTCGTGGCAGCCCTTGCACGTCTTGAAGACGGGGCCGACGGTCGGCTTGGCGGCGTCGAGGGTCTGCGGGTCTGCCTCGATCGCGGCGTTAACCGCGCCCAGAAACTCCTTCAGCGCTTCTTCAAAGCCGGCGCGGTCTTCCCAGATGGCGGGCGCCGCTTCGGTATCGCCACCGGACTCGGTGCCCTCCGGAAAAAGCCGGCCAAAGCGCATGGCGGCTTCCTTCCAGGTCTGCAGCGACTCGGCGACAACGGCGGCGTCGTAGTCGCTCTCGCCCTTGAACATCTTGCCGACGGGCTTGGCGGCCTTGCCGACGCCCTTCATGATTTCCGACCGCTTCTCGATGGGGTCAATGGCGGCCACGGCGGTGAGCGCGAAGCCCATGGTGGCGGCGGCGAATGCGATGCAGACTTTCTTCGTTTTGGACATGGGTGTTGAACTCATAAGCTGACGGTTGGAACAGGGCGGCTTCTTGCCGAACGGAAGTGATCATGACAGGCACGCGTGAAAAATTCTACCGCGCCCCGGCAGTGCGCCTTGCCGTTAGCCCGGACGCAGCTGCCCGTCGCACTCGAGCACCAGCAGCAGTTCTGTCAGGTGGTGGTAGTCAAGCGCTGACTTTCCCGTCAGGTCGGTAATCCGCTGCATCCGCGCATAAATGGTATTCGGGTGAACCGACAGCGCCTTGGCGGTCTTGAGGGCGTTCATGTTGCAGTCTGCGTAGGTCTTAAGCGTTGCGCGAAGGGCGCCGCGCGCCTTGCCATCGGCAGCGGTCAGTTTTTCGTGCCACGCGGGCAGGGCAAGCGCGCCGCTTTCACAGGCGTGGCGCACCAGCGTTTGCCGAAACGGAACGTCGCAGTGACGCATGACCCGGTTGGCCACGCTTGCGAAATCCAGCGCGAGCAGCGCTTCAGCATGAGAGCGGCGCACGTGGGACGTAGACGGCGCGTCGTTGCCAACCCCGATCAGCGCGGCAGGCCCTACCTGGCTGAGGCTGGGATGGACACGGTCGGCAAGGAGCGACTGCGGTGCGGTCCAGCCCGACAGGCGCCGGCTGCCGGAGATGACCGCGGTGACAAGCCCGTCCCGAATGCCTATGAGCGTGCGTACCGGAACATCGCGCAACGCTTGGGAGAGCGCCTCCACCATGCGCTGGGCCCGGGCGGTGTTTTGCATCTCGCGGGGGTCGACGGACCGGGCGACAATCACGCAGAACGACTGTCTTTGCTCGAGGTAGCCGGCACGCTTGAGCAATTGGGCAGTGCGGCTGTCCGACTCGTCGTAGCCGCTCAGAAGCGTGTTCAGTAGCTGCGTGCGCCGGTCGCCCTCCGCCTCGGCCAGCAGCCGGGTGTGCTGCACGTATTCGGCGGTAGCGGCTGTGCTGACCGCGTTGGTGAAATCCAGGGCAAAGTCGGCCGCCGCCGCCACGACCCGGCGCACCTGCGCCGCGGGGTCGGCCGCCGCCAGTGCCGCGTCCCGAACCCACTCCAGCAGCGGCCGGTGGCAGCACCGGTAGGTATGAAGCACCGCTTCGAGGGGAAAGCGCTGCTGTGCCCGGCGCCGTGCGTAGCTCTGGACGAAATCAATGCTGGCACTTCCTGGCCCACCCAGGAGCGCACAGACGGCGTGGGTAAGGGCCGACAGGTGCTCACCGAGTTCGGGCATGACGTCCGGATTGCCGGACCGGGAATAGGCCTGGATCTCCTTGAGTACCCGATCGTTTAGTGCTGCCGCTGTGTCGGGGATGCTGCCCAGCAGGGTGGCGCCGACCGCCGGTACGACGCCCAGCCGGCGCAGGGCGTCGACGGCCGCGCCCGGCTCGAGGTCCGCCTCCATGGGTGGCGCGTACGGCAATGACATATTGTGCAGTCTACACAATCCAAAGCGGTAATCTTCATTATTTTGCCCGATGTATTGCCCAATAGTTAAGCGTAGTCTCTATTTCGCAGGACAAAACAACCACTAATGGAGGAGATCATCATGGCCAAGTACCTGTTCGTTTATCACGGCGGCAAACACCCCGAGACCGAAGAGGAAACAAAGGAAGTGCTGGACGCCTGGGGCAACTGGATGGGCGGCATGGGCGCGGCCGTAATCGACGGCGGCAACCCGGTGGGCAAGTCGAGCACCGTCAACCCCGACGGCAGCGTGAGCGATCACGGTGGCGAAAACCCGGCGTCCGGCTACGGTCTTTTCGAGGCCAGAAGCCTCGATGACGCGCTGACCAAGGCCAAGGGCTGCCCGATTCTCGCCGCGGGCGGCACCGTCGAAGTGGCGGAAGCCGTCGATATGTAGCCAGTTTCAGGGAGAAATTTCGCGCAAGGACGCGCAAAAACCCACGCCCGGGCACGATTCTGTCAAGCCCGGCGTTTTCCGGCCACCGGCAAGGTGTCGGCGTTGTGCGACATAGTGTCAGCAGGCGCCTGACGGCCTATCATCCAGCCACAGTTTGTGACGATTGGGTGACAGAAACACTCAAGAAATCCGTCACATTGCCGACATCATTCGTTCAGGGCACACTCGGCACCCCGACCGGTGAGAGGTCCCCGGTCAGCCCGAAACTGGCGTTGCTGAACAGGCCCTTCCTGGCGAAGGCCGCGCAAAATGCTTGCGATAACTCGCGTATGTGCCTTTTCTGCTTGATTTTTTTCGAGTGCTGACCTATTAAGCTGTACCAGTTCAGACGACGGACCGAAGGAAACACCTTGCTTCGACACCTGAAAAATCTGGCGTTGGCCGCCCTTGTTGCCGCGTCAGGTAACGCCTACAGCGCAGATACCGTCTTTCCGGCTCTCGACACTGCGGTCGACAGCGGCCTGCAAAACGCCATGCATCGCAGCCTTCGCAAGCTGGGTTTGCAGCGCGCGGTCGCGGAGGAGCGCCTGGCCGTCAGCCTCGTCGATATCACCGACCCGCACGCGCCCCGCATGGCGCAGGTGAACGGTGACAAGATGCTGTATGCGGCAAGCCTGCCGAAAATCGCGATTCTCATGGGCGCGCTGCAGAAGGCCGAGGAAGGCAAGCTGGATCTGGACGCCGAGACCCGCGACAAGCTCACCCGCATGATTCGCTTCTCGTCGAACACGGCGGCAACCGAGATGTGGTACGAGGTGGGCGAGAAATACATCGCCGACCTGCTCTCGTCAAAGGACTACCAGCTCTACAAGCCGGTGCACGGCGGCTTGTGGGTGGGCAAACCCTACGGCAAGCAGCCGGCCTGGAAGCGCGACCCGCAGTTCAATATTTCCCACGGCGCCACCGCCTATGAGGTCTCGCGCTTCTACTACCTGCTGGCAACCAACCGCCTCGTGTCACCGCGCTCCTGCGCGATCATGAAAGAGATGCTCAGCAAGCCGGCGATCAATCACAAGTTTGTGTCGGGCATTTCCAAGGTGGATCCGGAGGCGCGCGTGTATCGCAAGTCCGGCACGTGGCGCACTTACCATTCCGACAGCGCGATTATCGAGCGCGGCAACAAGCGCTACATCCTCGTGGCCCTGGCCAACGACGCCAACGGCGGCCGCTGGATGGAACGCATCGCCGTCGAGATGGACCGGCTGGTCACCCAGGCCGCGCCGCTGATTCACGTCGCTGCCGCACAGTAAAACGCCCGCAATCCTTTACCGCGGAGCCGGTGGCTCTGCCAGCTTTACGCTCTTGTTCTGAAGCGTCCGCAGCGGCGCGTCGATGGCGAGCAACTCTGCGTTTGCCGATGCCCCGCGGTTCTCAACGAACGGACGAATCTGGAAAAGCACGAGATTGTCGCCTGCAAAGCCGAACTCAACGTCCGCGGCCAGCGGCTCGCCGCCGGCGTCCGTTTCAAACCAGGTGTTGACGTCGGCCACCAGGGCCAGAAGATCGGCGACGTGGTCATCCGACAGCAGCCGGGCGGCCCCGGTTGTTGGCACGAGCTCGGAGCCGCCGCCGTCGAGCAGCACTCGCCGCAGCGGCGCCGTTGCCGATGACGCCAGCCTCACGTTGCCGGTGTTCGTCGCGGCAACAATGGTTTCCGCCGACTGGCCTTCGACACCGCCACCGACGCCTTCGTTAATCACAATCGTGACAGCGTCCCGCGAACCGGTATCGACGTTCTGCGTGACCATGACGCCCGAGAGGTCGGCGTTGACGCTCTTGTGCAGCAGCACCGCGGCATACAGGTGCTCGGGCTTGTCCATGAGGGCCTGGCGCCAGCCGTAGGCGCGCTCGGAGAAGGGTGACGCCCAGACCCGTCGAATAGCCTGCAGCGTCTCATCGAAGCCCACGACGTTGGGCACGGTCAGGTTGAGGCCGGCGCCGGTGAAGCCCGGCAGGTCTTCAACGTTGGTGTCGCTGCGGACAAATACGCCGTACGTGCTCTCCGGGCCAAAGGTTTCCTGCATGGCGTCTCGCAGCGCCGTCACAAAGTCCGGGTCCAGCTCCACGTCCAGGAACCACTGGCGAATTCGCTGCAGCATCGCGTTACGCCGCGTCTCGCGCTCGGCCGGGTCATCGATGGCGGCTAGCTCGGCGTACTGGCCGCGCAGCCACTCGAACGCGCTCGTGCCCGCATCGTCGCCGAAGGGCTGGTCCAGCACATCCCGGAACGCGCCGAAAGGAATCGCAAGGCCGGCAGACACCGCCTGTGGATACCGGTACATCAGCTCGCCCAGCTTGGCCGCCTTCGGTCCAACGCGCACACCAGAATCGTCGGCGCGAAGCTGCGCCACGGGGGTGAGCGCGGCGGCGTCGAGGTCGAGCTTGGCGAGGTCCACCACGATGCGCCCCTCTGGCCGCGCTTCGCGTTGTGAGAGCGTCATTGCGAAGGTTTGCTCGCTGATGGAGTAAAGCCGCACGACGCCGCCGGGCGTGGACGACAGGGAAATCGGTTTGCCGCGGTAGGCCTCGAGCGACGCGCGCAGGCTCGGGCCGATCACGACGTTGGGGATGCCAAGGTTGCGGGCAAGCAGCTGCACGTGAGACAGGTGATTGCCCTCGTTCTCGGTGAGAATGCCAGCGACGGGCGGCAGGTCAGCAAGTGTCTCCGGTACGAGCAAAATCTTGGGTGTACCCGGGCGAGGGTCTTCCAGGTAGTCCGCCTCCGACAGTAAAACCCCGCGGGCCGTGCCAGGGTTCAGGCTGCGCAGGCCGGTTGCCACGGTCTGTCCGAAAAAACTGTGGCGCAGGCCCGCCAGTGCGTTCGCATCGGCCGTTAGCGCCTCGAGCATGGCGGAGTACATCAGCATCGGGCTGCTGCGAAGCCGGTCGGGAATGTACTCGCGCGCGAGCGGCTCAATCTGCGCGTAGTGCTCAATGGCAAGTTCCATGTGCAAGGCCTGGCGGCGCTGCACCCACGACGGCGCGCGGGTGAGCGCGGCAAGCACGTCGCGGTACTCGTCCAGGGCGAGGGTGTCCTTGTCCGCCAGCTTCGCCGTGGCTTGCAACTGCTGCCATTCGTAGGCGGTGAGATCAGCGGTGCCGTAGGCGATGCGTGCCAGCGTTACGAGCCACTGAAGCTGTTGCCGTCGCGGCGCCGTGGCGAGCCGGGGAGCGATGCCCTGGGTGTCCACAAAGGCGCCTTGCGCAATGGCGATCATGGCGTCGAGCGCCACCAGGCGGTCGGCGCTGTCCGGCAGTGACGGCAGCAGGGCGCGGAGCTCGGTCAGCTCGTGGCTCGCTGCCTCCACCCGCGACCACGCGTCGGTGCTTTCCTGCAGCGTGCGGCTGACGGCGACGAGCTGGCTCCACAGCGTGTCGTTCGACGCGCGTCTGGAGAGCTGCCGCAGGCGGCTGCCGGTTCTGGCCGGGTCTGCCTCGGTTTCGATGGCGGCGGCGAGCGCCTCGTAGGTCTCTGCCAGTTCCGGATCACCTGATGTGCTGGCGTACTCGCGCACCATGGCCGCATCGCTGATGTCCGGCCTGCTGTGAATCTTGTTGCGTAGCGGTTCGAAACCCGGGTCGAGGTCTTCCAGTGCCGCGGCGTCCGCGCGAATCTTTGTCAGCGCCGACGACGGCGTGCCGTGTGGCAAAAGCCGCGCCGCTTCCATGATCAGGAGCAGCCGGTTCTCGAGCCAGTCCTCATCCATCAAAAGCGCTTCGAGGATATTGGTGGCCGCGGCGACTTCGGCCTCCACCTGGAAGGCGCCGCCGTAGTAGCGCGCCTTGCGGAGAATCCAGCCGTCGTCGACGGCAATAAGAAACTGTTCCAGCAGCAGCTGCTGCAGGAGCCAGTCTTCGCTCGTCAGAACATCGGCTGGTGCAATCTCGATGAGCACGTTGCCAACGAGGAAGTTGTCTTCCCGCATTTGCACGGTTTTGTCAGTCCACTCGCCGTGCTGCCTGCCACCGCCGTGCTCCTTGCAGGCATAGGGCTCTGGCGGCAGAACGGAGCCGTCGGTGCAGAACCAGCGAATGCGCTCGAAGGGGCCGCGGTCCCGGCCCTTCATTTCTACAATCCACTCGCGGTACTGCGCGGCCCGTTCGTGGCCCTCACCGCGGGTCTCCGCGGCCGGCAGCGGGCCTGCCAGGGACAGCGTCAGCGCAACACAGGCAATCAGTCGCATTCGAAACTTTCCTTGTTGGTGTACAAGCTAGACGCGGATCAAGAACGTGTCGCTTGCGGTCAGGTTTTCAAAATCGCGCGCCGTAACGCGCACCTCGACAGTCTGTGCATCCGCCGGCGCGGTACCGGAAAACGTTTCGCTCCGGTTGCTAAACACAAGCCACGGCGGCAGTGGCCGACCGTTGGCCTGCGATGCGTACAGCGTGATGACGTCCCCGGGGTCAGGGTCAACAAACGTATCAGGTGCCAGCGGGATTTCAAAGGGCCGGCCGGGCGTGAGCGTGGTGTCGGGAATAGGCTCGTTCAGCACCGGCGGCCGGCTGGTTGCGTTCGTGGAGACTTCGCGCTGGTATTCGCGTGCGATGAGCGCTGTTACGCAAATCCATGCAATGCCGAGCACGAGGTTGAGGAACGCGAACTGCGAAATGCCAAAGCCGTACACGTTGATACCGAGATAGATGACGCCCCCTTGCACGAGATCGCCAAAGCGCCAGAAGAACGTGTCGATGGCGGTTTTGCCTTCGTACTTCGTCTCACGGCTGGTCGGCAGAAACAGCGCCTGGCGCAGTGTGGACATGAGCGAGGTGTCGACGCCGTTCTCCATGATCTTCACGGCGCGGATGATGCTGAAGATCGGCACGAAGGCGATCAGGGCGTAACCCAGCGTGGAGAGCACGGGCAGAATCATGAGGCTGCGGGGAATGCCGACGTGCCGCAGAAGGCGGCCGACCAGCAACGCCTGGATGGCAAGGCCAAGCACGGAAACCCACACGCTGAAGCCGCCGTAAAACTGGGCGATAAGGGCCTCGCGCGCCGCCGGGCTGTCGGCGCCGTCAAGCATGCCATTCGCCCACTCCACCACCATGGCGGCGAGAATGTACTCGCCGGTGGAGTTGATCCAGTTGAGCAGCACCACGAACAGCGCAATGAGGCGCAGGTAGTTGCTGCTCATCACCACGGCGAAGCCGCCAAGGAGCCCTTCGAACCGCGGTACCGCGTACTCGCACTCGATACAACGCGAGTCTTCCGGGGCTGCATGGCGGGCCGGGCGATAGAAAAGCACCGACAAGCACAGCAACGCACCGGCAACGACCATTAGCCCGTCCACGCCGAGCAGGGGCACCGACGTTGCGGCCAGCAGGGCGCCAAACAGGCCGCCGACGGTGGTGGCGATCAGCAGCAGCGGAAAAATGCGCTG
>JBCAXP010000004.1:0-32061 GCA_038533995.1 Pseudomonadota bacterium | reverse complement strand
CTGCGTTCGCGCGATGCGCTGTCACTGCGCGAGGACTTCTGTGGTACCGCAAATGCCGCCTGCGGCTGGGTCCGCAGCCGGACAAATCGCACCGCCGTCGGTGTGGACTTTGACGAGAGCGTGCTGAACTGGGGCCGGGATCACCACGTTGCCCGCCTGTCCAGCGAGGAGAAGTTACGCCTGACGTTGATGCAGGAAGATGTGCGTACTGCGGAGACCCAGGCCGTGGACCTCGCGGTCGCGTTCAATTTCAGCTACTGGACGTTCAAGACCCGTAGCGAGCTGGTTGGCTACTTCCGCGCCGTCCGCGAGACGCTTGTCGACGATGGCATTTTCATGCTCGACTGCTTTGGTGGCTCCGATACGTTTACCGAGTCGGAAGAGGCTACGGAACATGACGAGTTCACCTACATCTGGGACCAGTCCTCCTACGACCCGGTGAGCGGTGATTACACCTGCCACATCCACTTTGAGTTCCCGGATGGCTCGAAGCTGCGCAAGGCCTTCACCTATCACTGGCGCCTGTGGACCCTGCCCGAGATTCGCGAGCTGCTTGCCGAGGCTGGCTACAGTAAGTCGACGGTGTACTGGCAGGGTACGGACGAGGACGGCGATGGCGACGGCACGTTCCGACCGGTAATCCGTGGAGATGCCGATCCGGCCTGGATTTCATACATCGCCGCCGAGAAGTAGACCCTCGCCCCGGCGTTGTCAGGTGAAATTTGGTGTGGCGGGTGTGCTGGCGATGCGCATTCGGTATAATCGCCTGAAATAACAAGGTATAAGTGTTGATTGACTGGATCCTGATCAGGAAAGCCTGACTATGAGCGGAGCGGGTCCCGAATTGCAGGCGGAAATCGTTGGGAGCAATGTCGAAAAACGCTGAGCTTGCTATCGTGTTCGCCGACGTCGTCGGCAGCACCAAGCTCTATGAGCTGATGGGTGATACCAAGGCTCGCGAGACGGTCGCGCAGTGCATCGACGTCATGACCGCTGCCACCGAAAAGAACGACGGCCACGTCATCAAGACGATGGGCGACGAAGTCATGGCGACCTTCGAGTCTGTCGACAACGCCGCAGGCGCCGCCTGCCAGATGCAGATGCTCATTCGCGACCAGGTCGACATCGGCGATGTGCCGGTGGCGATACGCGTCGGTTTTCATTTCGGTCCCGTCATGCTTGAAGGCGACGACGTGTTCGGCGGCGCCGTTCACATCGCGAACCGCATGACGAGTCAGGCCAAGGCTGAGCAGATCATCACGTCGGAAGCCACCGTTCAGCACATGTCGGAAGACTGGCAGAACTCCACCCGGCAAATCGACGTGACCAAGGTGCGTGGCACGTCCGAACCCATTCCGCTTTTCGAGGTGCTCTGGCAGCAGGAGGACAACACTCGCATGCTGCCGAGCATCCAGTGGCCCGACGCGGCGCTGCCGAGAAACCAGCGCTTGCTGCTGCGCTACCGCGGCCAGGAAATTGTGTGCAACGAGGCCCGCCCGAACATCACGATTGGCCGTTCGGAAGACAGTGACCTGATGATCAAGGACACGCTGATTTCACGGCTGCATGCGCGCATCGAGTTCCGCCGCGGCAAGTTCATGCTGGTTGATCAAAGCACCAACGGCACCTGCGTGCTGCAAAACACAGGTGAAGAACTGTTCGTGCGCAGAGACAGCCTGCAGATCAAGGGGCAGGGCGCCATCGGCCTTGGGCGCGTGCCACAGGCCGATTCACCCCAGGCGATCTACTTTACCTACGAAGAATAGTCGGGCGAAGAATAGTTGCGCGAAGGCTACCCGGTCGAAGAATAGCCAGGCTATTCCTCGACCAACCGGCTGCGGGTCCTGGCAAGCTCCGCTCGAATTTCCTCCGGTACCCTATCGCCGTACTGCTCCAGGTATTCACCGAACGCATCGACTTCCTCGCGCCACGCGTTTGCGTCAACGCTGAGCAGGGTCTCCATGTCACCGTCCTGCAGCTCGAGTCCGTCGGTGTTGATCGCGCCAGCCTGGGGCAGGGCGCCGATGGCCGTGTCGACAGCGTCGGCCTCTCCCTTGCAGCGGGCCACAATCCATTCCAGCACGCGCAGGTTTTCACCAAAGCCAGGCCACAGGTAGCGGCCCTCCTTGTCGCGGCGAAACCAGTTAACGTGGAACACCTTCGGCATGTTGCTGTTGGCCGCGCCAATCGCGAGCCAGTGCTGCCAGTAGTCTGCAAAGTTGTAGCCGCAGAACGGCTTCATCGCCATGGGGTCCCGGCGCACAACGCCAACCTGGCCGGTGGCCGCGGCGGTGGTTTCCGATGCGGTGCTCGCGCCGACCGTTACGCCGTGCTGCCAGTCGCGCGCCTCAAAAACCAGCGGCGCGAGTTCGCGCCGGCGCCCGCCGAACACAATGGCGGAAATGGGTACACCTTTGGCGTCTTCACTGTGCGGGGACCACGCCGGGTTCTGCTTTGCGGAAACTGTGAAACGCGAGTTGGGATGCGCCGCCTTGGTGCCTCGCTCGTGGGGCTTGCCCTGCCAGTCGGTGACCGGCTCACCATGCACCCGGCCTTCCCACCAGGGCTGGTTGTCCTCGGTGAGTGCGACGTTCGTGAAGATGGTGTTCTTTCGAATCATCTCGTAGGCGTGCGGATTGGTCTTCGGGCTCGTGCCGGGCACGACGCCGAAGTACCCGGCCTCCGGGTTGATGGCGTACAGGCGGCCATCGTCGCCGGGATGCAGCCAGGCGATGTCGTCACCCAGCGTCCAGATTTTCCAGCCGTCATAGGTCTGCGGCGGCACGAGCATCGCCAGGTTGGTCTTGCCACACTGCGACGGGAATGCGGCTGCGACGTAGTGGACGTCGCCCGCCGGGCTTTCCACACCCACGATGAGCATGTGCTCCGCGAGCCAGCCCTCCGTGCGTGCCTGGTGACTGGCGATGCGCAGCGCGTGGCATTTCTTGCCAAGCAGGGCGTTGCCGCCGTAGCCGCTGCCGACGCTTTTGATCGACAGCTCATCCGGGAAGTGCATGATGAGGCGCTTCTCGGGATCGAGGTCGCCCGTTGAGTGCAGGCCCCTGACAAAACTCTTCTCGCGTTCGATGCGAGCCAGCGCGTCGCTGCCCATGCGTGTCATCAGGCGCATGTTGGCAACCACGTAGGGGCTGTCGGTAATTTCCACGCCGCAGCGGGACAGCGGCGAGTCGATCGGCCCCATGCAGTAGGGCACGACGTACATGACCCGGCCCTCCATGGCGCCGTCGAACAGCGCGTCGACGCGCGCATGGCCTTCTTCCGGCGCCATCCAGTTGTTGTTGGGGCCGGCGTCTTCCTGGTTCGGCGTGCAAATGTAGGTCAGGTGTTCCACCCGGGCGACGTCTGACGGGTCCGAGCGGTGGAGGTAGCACCCGGGGTGGGTGTCGGGATTGAGCGCGTGAAGGTCGCCCGTCGATTGCATGAGTTCGATCAGCGCGTCGTACTCGGCGTCGCTGCCGTCGCACCAGTGGATGCGCTCAGGCCGGGTTAGCTGAGCTACGTCGTTTACCCAGCTCGCCAAACCATCATTGCTTGTCATGTAGTTAAGTCCTTTCCTCCTGTGAGGAGGTCATCAGGGGCGCTCGATTAAGCGGCTGTTTGCTGAGCCTCCGAGAGGTCTGCAAAGCGCGAAGCGTAATCCCTCATTTTCGCACAATTTCGGTGCTCATAGGCACTACTGACGCACAAAAACGGGGCATAAAAAAAGGGCGCCGGAGAAATCCAGACGCCCTTTCAAGGGGAGCTTATGTTGTCAGCCTCGGCTTACTTGGCCTTGCTAGCAGTCGTTTTCTTGCGCGACGTGGCAGCCTTGGTCTTTTTCGCAACCTTTGCCCTGGTCTTGGCAGCGGTTTTCTTCGCGGTGCGGGCCTTGCGGGTCACGGTGCGCTTCGCGGTGCGCACGGTCTTTTCGACCTCGCCGGTTTCCTTGCGAGCCTGCTCCATGACGCTGCGGACCAGGTCGGTCAGCTCTTCACGGGTCTCGGTGAACACGGCAACCGTGTTGCGAGCGTCCTTGGCGAGCCGGTCACGCGTTGCCGGGAACATCGCCAGCTGGTCGTTGACCAGGTCGCGCAGGTTGTCGGCATCGGCGGCGACGTGAAGGCGCTTCGACGCAGCGTCGACGGTGCCTTCGATCATGCTGGCCTGCTGCTTGACGAGGCTGGCCAGGCTCTTGTGCGTGATTTCGTTCAGCTTGAGGCTGGTTTTGACAGCCAGGTCCACCGGGCGGTGGGTGCGGGCCACGGCGTCGGCAAGCATGACCGTTGCGTTGCGGGTGCGGTCAGCGGCGGTATCGACGAACGGGGCGGTGCGGTCTTTGATCGTTTCGAACATCTTCAATACTCCTCAGTAAATGCGTCCGGTCAAAGTCGACCCTTGATTTGTGAACCTTCGATTCCGAAGGCGGGTTCGCCTGACATGGTGCGCTGCAATATTTGATGCGATGCACAATAACGCCACCAGACCGTTCTGTCAAGTCTTTTTCGCGCTTTTTTTGCATTGCGGCATGCGCTTTTCCGGGGATTGAGCGCCACGACAGTTTTTCCAATGGATTCATCGCGTTTAGGGTGTTGCAACCCGGTCGTCGAGTGGTATGGTCGCGCGATGGCAAAGAGGGCTTCCGGCAAACCGCGCAAACGGCGCGCAAAGTCAAAGCGACCGGCCCGGCGGCGGTCGCGCAAGGCCCAACTGGCGGCCCGGCGCTGGCGCCGGCTGGCGGCTGGCGTGCTGCTCCTGCTGCTGGTGGCGGGCGCGGGCGGCGTTCTTTGGCTGGACCGGGTCGTGGTCCAGGAGTTCGAGGCCCGGCGCTTTGACACGCCGGCCAGGGTCTACGCCCAACCCATCGAGCTGTACGCCGGCGCACCACGAAACGACGAGCAGTTGCAGGAGGGGCTTCGGCGGCTGGGTTATGTCAAGTCGCGGAGCATGGTGACGCCCGGCACGTACACCGCAGACGGCGACAGGCTGGAAGTGCACACGCGGCCGTTTGTCTTCTGGGACGGCCCACAGCCGGCACGCCGGCTGTCGCTTACCTTTGCCAACGGTCGCATCGCGGCCCTGGAAGACGCCCGGGGTGACCCCGTGGCGCTCGCACGCCTGGACCCGCGGCAGGTCGGCAGCCTGCTGGCCGCCAACGGGGAAGACCGCATTCTCCTTGCCGACGGCGAGTTGCCGGCTGCCCTGCGCGACGCGTTGCTGGCCTCTGAAGACCGGCGTTTCTACGAGCATGCCGGTATCGACTGGACCGCCATTGCGAGGGCGGCGTGGATCAACCTGCGGGCTGGTGAGATTCGCCAGGGCGGCAGCACGCTCACCCAGCAGCTCGTAAAGAGTTTTTTCCTGACGAACGAGCGCACGTACCGACGCAAATTCACCGAGGTAGTGATGGCGCTGATTCTCGACGCCCGCTACGACAAGTCGGCACTGCTGCACGCGTACAGCAACGAGATCTATCTCGGCCAGGACGGTGGCCGTGCCATTCATGGCTTTGGCCTTGCCAGCCAGTTCCTTTTTTCAAGGCCGGTTGGCGAGCTTGAACTGCACCAGCTTGCACTGCTCGTTGCGCTCGTTCGCGGTCCGTCGCTGTACGATCCGCGCCGGCATCCCGAGCGTGCGCTGGAGCGGCGCAATCTCGTGCTTAATCTCATGGCCGAACAGGGCTTCCTTGACGCCCCGCTTGCCAGTCAGGCGATCGCGCAGCCGCTCGACATCACAGCGGCACCTGCGCGGGGTTCCGATGTGTACCCGGCCTACATGGACCTTGTGAAAAAGCAGCTGAGCGAGCACTACGATTCGCGCCAGCTCAGCCGCGCGGGCCTGCGCATCTTCACCGCGCTCGACCCGGTAGTGCAGGGCGCTGCCGAGCGCAGCCTTGCCGAGCAGCTCACGGCGATGCCCGCGCAGGCGCCCCTGCAGGGTGCGATGGTCGTCACCACGACCGAGGGCGGCGAGGTGCTCGCGGTGGTCGGCGGGCGCCAGGCGGCTTTCGATGGTTTCAATCGCGCGCTCGATGCGCGCCGGCCGCTGGGTTCGCTGGTGAAGCCGGTGCTGTACCTCGCGGCAATCGAGCAGGGCAACTACCACCTGGCGAGTCTGCTGGACAACAGCCCGGTGTCGCTGCAGATGCCAAACGGCAACACCTGGGAGCCGCAGAACTTTGACGGCACAACCGGCGAGCCGGTGCCGCTGTTCAGGGCCCTGGCTGATTCGGTTAACCTGCCGGCGGTGCACACCGCGCTGGCACTTGGCCCGCAGGCGGTAGCCGACACGCTCTTTGAGGCAGGCGCAAGGCAGGCGCTCGATCGCGGCGGGCCGGCATATCCGTCCATCGCCCTCGGTGCGGTCGACGTGTCGGCGCTGGAGGTCGCCCAGGTGTACAACACGCTCGCGAACGGCGGTTTCTACACCCCCTTGCGCGCCGTGCTCGAAGTGGTCGATGCGCAGGGCGTGCCACTCGAGCGCTACCCGCTTGCGCTGGAAAGCGTGGCCGATGCCGCCGCCACACAGCAGGTGAACGCCGGCATGGTGCTCACGATGCGTGATGGCACCGGGCGGTCCGCGCGTAGCCGGCTCGGTGCCGATATCGAGCTCGCCGGCAAGACGGGTACGACCAACGATTTTCGGGACAGCTGGTTCGCCGGCTTCTCCCGTGACGTGCTGGCCGTGGTGTGGGTCGGCAACGACGACAATCGCCCCACCGGCCTCACCGGTGCCTCGGGCGCCTTGAAGGTGTGGAGTGACTTCATGCAGACGCAGCCGCTTCATGACGTGGAGCTGATGCAGCCGGCAGGGCTGGCCGTGCAGTGGGTGGAGCCGGAGTCCGGCCGCTTGAGCGATCCGGCCTGCGGCAGCGTTGTGGCTTTGCCGCTGCCGGCGGACGCGGCGCTTGAGCCGTTGGACGGTTGCCGCGTGAGCCGTCCCGACCAGCCGCGCGAGAACGTGGCGTCACGCACATGGCGTTGGCTGAAGGATCGTTTTCGCCGATGACGAGAGTGTCCGGCATTGCAGCGGCGGCCGTCGCGTTGCTCCTGGCAGCTTGCGCGACGGGGCCCGCGCCCGTGGAGGCGCCGGAGCCGGCCGTAGCTGAACCGTCAAGCGCTGTCGTCAGCCTGCTCAATGAGGCGCAGCAGGCCCGCGGCCGCGGCGATCTCGGGGCGGCGTCGGCGCATATCGAGCGTGCGCTGCGCATTGACCGGCGCAATCCGGCGCTCTACGTGGAGCTGGCGCTCATCCGGTTTGCCGGCGGCGAATTTGGCCAGGCCGAAGCGCTCGCGCTCAAGGCTGCGTCACTGGCACCCGCTGACGCGGCCATGCAGTCGCGCGCCTGGTCCGTTGTTGCCCGCGTGCGTGAGGCCAGCGGCGATTCAGCGGGCGCGGCCCAGGCCCGTGAGATTGCCGACGCGGGCGGCCCGCCGTGACCCCCACCGTGACGCCGCCATGACGGACTACAGCGAGTTCTTTTCGGGCGACGGACCGTTCGCCGGTCTCGTGCACGGCTTCGCCCCGCGGCCACAGCAACAGGCCATGGCGGAGTCGGTCGGCAAAGCCCTGGACGCCGGCGAGGCGCTGGCGGTCGAGGCGGGTACCGGCATCGGCAAGACCTTTGCCTACCTGGTGCCGGCGTTGCTGTCGGGTCGCCGGGTAATTATCTCAACTGGTACCCGCAACCTGCAGGACCAGCTCTTTCACCGCGACCTGCCCACCGTTTCCAAAGCCATCGGCGCGCCCGTCAACGTCGCGCTGCTGAAGGGGCGGGCGAACTACCTGTGCCTTCACCGCCTTGCCCAGGCAGTGGACGACGACGCTCCCGCACGTGGCAGCGGCCACCTCGCGGCCGTCAACGCGTGGTCCCGCCACACTGAGTCCGGCGACCGGGGCGAGGTGAAGGGGGTGCCGGAGGATTCGCCGGTGTGGCCGCAGGTTACTTCGACAACGGACAACTGCCTGGGGGCCCGCTGTCCAGTTTATGACGAGTGTTTTGTCGTGCGCGCCCGGCGTGAGGCGCAGGAAGCGGACGTGGTTGTTGTGAACCACTACCTGCTGCTGGCCGACCTTGCGTTAAAGGAAGAGGGTTTCGGTGACATCTTGCCGCCGGGCGATGCGGTGATTCTCGATGAGGCCCACCAGGTACCCGAGATTGCGGCGCAATTCTTTGGCAGCGCGGCGGGCAGCCGGCAGGTGGCGCTGCTCTGTCGGGATGTCCAGCGTGAGGCGCTTGCGGCGGGACTCTGGGAGGAAGAACTCGAGCAACGCGTGGCAGACGCTGCGAAGTGGGCGCGCGAAGCGCGGCTGGCGTTGCCGCGAGCGGCGGGCAGTCACGGCTGGGAGCGGGTATCGCCCCAGGCACAGGGCGCGTTG
Source organism: Pseudomonadota bacterium (assembly GCA_038533995.1). Taxonomy (GTDB): domain Bacteria; phylum Pseudomonadota; class Gammaproteobacteria; order Steroidobacterales; family JBCAXP01; genus JBCAXP01. The sequence continues at coordinate 23,685 of JBCAXP010000004.1, read as the reverse complement.
GAGGCCGCGGTGAGCGCGGTCGGCCGGCTGGCGGTCGAGCTCAAGCCGATCGCCGAGGCGAGCCCTGGGCTTGAGTCCTGCCTCAAGCGCAGCCGCGAGGTGCACACCACGTGGAAGGCTATTATTCTTGGTCCGACGGTGGACGAGGGCGGCGCGGACGGTGATCGCAAGGAGCCGCCAGCCGGGGTGCGCTGGCTGCGCACCACGTCGCATCACTTCAGCTTGCACCTCACGCCACTCAACACCGCCGAGCAGCTGGGTGCGATTATCCACGGGCACAACGGCGCCTGGGTGTTTGCTTCGGCAACGCTCGCGGTGGGGGAGGATTTTTCGCACTTTCTCAGGCGTGTCGGTGCTCCTGAGGCGACGACGCTTCGCCTCGACAGCCCGTTTGACTACGCCGCCAACGCGCTGCTGTGGCTGCCACCGTCGCTGCCCGAGCCCGGTGATCCTGCGTTCACCCGAAGCGTCTGCGAGGCGGTGCTTCCAGTGATCACCGCGTCGGGAGGCGGCGCGTTTGCACTATTCACAAGCCATCGCGCGCTGCGCGAAGCGGCCGAGTGGTTTGCCGACAGATTGCCAGAGGAATTGCCGCTTCTCGTGCAGGGCAGCGCACCGCGCGACGAGCTGCTCGTCAGGTTTCGCGATCTCGGTAACGGTGTACTGCTCGGGACGGGGAGCTTCTGGGAAGGCGTCGATGTGCGCGGCGCCGCGCTGCGCGTGGTTGCGATAGACAAGCTGCCGTTTGCCTCGCCGTCCGACCCGGTGTTCAAGGAACGGTTGAACGCAATTCGCCGGGGCGGCGGCAATCCGTTCATGGAGTACCAGGTGCCGCAGGCAGTAATTGCGCTGAAGCAGGGTGCAGGGCGCCTGATTCGCGACGTCACCGATCGTGGCGTACTCGCCCTGTGCGATCCGCGGCTCACGGTCAAGAGCTACGGCCGCGTGTTTTTGAACAGCCTGCCTGACATGCCGGTAACGTCCAGCGCCGAGGACGCCGCCGAGTTCGCCCGGCTGGCCGCTGTTGCGGGAGGAATGACGTCGTGAAAATCCTGGCCGTGGAAACCACACAGGCCTGTTCGGTGGCGTTGCTTGACGGTGACGAGGTGAGCAGCCGCGAGGATGCCTCACCCCGGGCCGCGACCCGCCAGGTGCTGCCAATGGTGGAGTCCCTGCTGGGCGATGCCGGGCTGGCGGTTGCCGATCTGGACGCGCTTGCCTTCGGCCGCGGGCCGGGCGGCTTTACGGGCCTTCGCATCGCCGCCGGGGTGGTGCAGGGGCTTGCCTTTGGCGGTGGTCTTCCGGTGGTGCCGGTGTCGAGCCTGGCGACGTTTGCGCAAGGCGCGTTTGCCAGCCACGGTTGCAGGCGGGTGCTGGTGTGCGTCGACGCCCGCCTGGATGAAGTCTACTGGGGCAGCTTTGTTATCGATGAGGCAGGGCTGGCAAGACCCGCTGCCGAGGAGCGTCTGAGCGCGCCCGACGCGGTAACGCCCGACGGTAGCGATGCCTGGTTCGCCGCAGGCTCCGGCTGGGACGCGTATCCGCAGATCGAAGAACGCCTTGCCGGCCGGCTCGAGGGCCGCGATGCTGCACTGCTGCCGTCAGCGGCGGACGTCGCGCGGCTTGCGGCGGATGGCTTTCCGGACAACGCGGTGGAAGCGGCGCAGGCGCAGCCCGTTTACCTGCGCAATGAAGTGGCGTGGCGCAAGTCGCCGCCCCCCGGCAAATAAGGCGCGCGTCTCCGTTACGGCAAAAGGCGCTCGAGCGCGCCCCGATAGATCCGCTGAAGCCGCTCCAGGTCGTCGATAGTCACGTGTTCGTCGATCTTGTGAATGCTCGCGTTGATGACGCCAAGTTCCACGACCGCCGTGCCGGTGGGGGCGATGAACCGTCCGTCCGAGGTGCCACCGCCGGTAGACAGTTCCGGGCGCAGGCCAGCCACTGATTCAATGGCGTCGCTGATGGCGTCGGTGAGCACGCCGGGCGCGGTAAAGAACGGCTGCCCGGACAGGTGCCAGCGCAGGCTGTGCCGCACGCCGTGCCGTTCCAGGATGCCGACGATTCGCTGCTGAATGTTTTCCGCTGTCGATGCGGGGCTGAAGCGCAGGTTGAAGCTCAGGGTGAGCTCGCCGGGAATGACGTTGATCGCACCGTCGCCGGTATTGATGCTGGCGACCTGGAACGAGGTTGGCGGAAAGTGTTTATCGCCCGTGTCCCACTCCGTCGCGACAAGCTCAGCGAGCGCCGGTGCAAAGCGATGAATCGGGTTGTCAGCCTTGTGGCTGTACGCGACGTGGCCCTGGATGCCGTGCACCGTGAGATAGCCGTTGAGTGAGCCGCGCCTGCCGATGCGCACGGTGTCGCCGAGCAAAGAGTCACTGCTGGGTTCACCGACGATGCAGTAGTCAATGTGTTCACCGCGCGCCTGCAGCGTGTCCACTACCCTCCGGGTTCCGTCGACTGCGGGGCCTTCCTCGTTGCTCGTGAGCAGAAAGGCAATGCTGCCGCTGTGCGAGGCACGTTCCGCAACGAACCCCTCGACCGCGCAGACCATGGCGGCCAGGTTGCCCTTCATGTCTGCCGCGCCGCGGCCGTACAGGATGCCGTCCCGCTCGGTGGGTGTGAACGGGTCCGTCTGCCATGCCGTCAAGGGTCCGGTTGGCACAACGTCGGTGTGGCCGGCGAAACATACCAGAGGAGCGGCGTCTCCACGCCTGGCCCACAGGTTGGTGACGTCGCCAAACGGCAGGTGTTCGATCGTGAAGCCCGCGTCGGCCAGGCGCTGCGCGATTAGCCGCTGACAGCCGCAGTCGGCCGGCGTCACCGACTGTCGTTCGATCAGGTCCCGTGTCAGCGCCAGCGTCGGATGCATCAGGCGAAGCGCGCTTTGAAGGCAGCGTCGGAAAAGCCCACAGTCAGCGTGCCGCCGTCGTCGAGCACAGGCCTGCGCAGCAGGGTAGGGTGCTCGAGAATCAGCGCGGCTGCGTTCGCCTCGTCAAGGCCCGAGCGCTGTTCGTCAGACAGGTTGCGCCACGTCGTGCTGCGTTTGTTGACCAGCTGCGTCCAGTCGGCGCGGGCAAACCAGTCCTTAATCAGGCGCGCGTCCAGCCCGTCGGCGCGCACGTCGTGAAACCGGTAGTCCTGGCCATGGTTGTCCAGCCAGCGTCGCGCCTTTCGACAGCTGTCACAGTTTGGTAGCCCAAAAACGACAAGCTCGCTCACGGTTCGATATTCCGCAGCAGTTCATTCAGGCCCGTGCTTGCGCGGGTCTTCGCGTCCACCCGCTTCACGATGATTGCGGCATACAGGCTGTACTTGCCGTTGGCAGCCGGCAGGTTGCCAGGCACCACGACGGAGCCGGCCGGCACCCGTCCGTAGTGCATCTCGTCTTTTTCGCGGTCGTAGATGCGGGTGCTCTGGCCGATGTACACGCCCATCGACACGACGGACCCGCGCTCGACGATGACGCCTTCAACGATCTCCGAGCGCGCCCCGATGAAGCAGTCGTCTTCGATGATCGTTGGGCTCGCCTGCAGCGGCTCGAGAACGCCGCCGATGCCCACGCCGCCGGATAAGTGCACGTTGTCGCCAATCTGCGCACAGGAGCCCACCGTGGCCCAGGTGTCGACCATGGTGCCGCTGCCAACGTACGCGCCAATGTTGACGTAGGAAGGCATCAGTACCGCGTCCGGCGCGATGTAGGCGCCGCGGCGCACGTAGGCGGGCGGCACCGAGCGAAAGCCGGCGCGCTGGAAGTCCGCCTCGTCCCAGTCGGCGCATTTGAGCGCTACCTTGTCGAACCAGCGTGTCGCCCCGCCTTCGATCACTTCGTTGGGCTGCAGGCGGAACGAAAGCAGCACGGCCTTCTTCAGGGCCTCGTTGACCTGCCAGCCGTTGGCTCCGGGTTCGGCGACGCGCGCCTCGCCCCGGTCGAGCATCGTCAGCATTTGCTGTACCGCGTCGGTGACGTGCGCAGGCGCATTGGCGGCACTCAGGCTCTGGCGCTGGTCGAAGGCGTCGTTGATGATGGCGGTCAGTTCGCGGCTCATTGGTTATCGTCCAGTCTGTCAATCAGTCTTTTTCTCAGAGTGTCACGCAGGTCCTGGTCCAGCGGCTCGTCGCTGCTCGTGGCAATGTGAAACACGTCTTCGGCACGCTCGCCCACCGTCGTGATACGCGCGGCGCGTACCTTCACACCGGTCTCATCAAAAACCCTGCCAACGTCCGACAGCATACCCGGGCGGTCGCCGGTGACGAGTTCCAGCACGGTGTCGCCGGCGCGCTCGTCGGCGGAAAACGCAAGGCGGGTAGGGGTGGTGAACATGCGCAGACGACGCGGTGCGCGGCGCGTAACTGCCACCGTCTTGCTCCCTCCGCTCTTGAGCACACGCTCGACCGCGCGCTGAATGGCCGCCATGCGGGTGCCGTCGCTCAGCGCTTTGCCAGTCGCTTCGATTACCCGGTACGTGTCGAGGCTGTAGCCGTCCGTCGTATTCGTGATGCGCGCATCAACGATGGTAAGGCCGAGTTCGTCCAGCACGCCCGTGACACCGGCGAAGCTGCGTTCAGAGGCCGGCGAGTAAATAAAGACGGCGGTGCCGCCGCGAGAGTCGCCGGGCTCGACGGCAACCAGCGGCGCGGTGTCCGCCGGGTCGCGCTCGCAAAGCACGCGAATGTGGAACGCGATTTCCTCGGCGTCGTACCGCAACAGGTAGTCGTCGGTGAACCGGCGCCACAGAGCGTCGACCTTGCTCGCGTCCAGTCCGCCGTGCTCCAGCAGCCTGCCGGCATCACGCCTGGTCGTGTCGATGAGTTCTTCGGTGGCGGCCGGCTGCGCGAGGCCCCGTTCGAGGTGTTCACTGACCAGGCGGTGGAACTCTTCGAACAGGCTCGCCTTCCAGGAATTCCAGAGGTTCGGATTGGTGCCGCGCACGTCAGCGACGGTAAGCACGTAGAGATAATCCAGCCGCTCCCGCGTTTGCACGAGCGTGGCAAAGTCGTGCACGACCTGCGGGTCGCTGATGTCCTTCTTTTGTGCCGTAACCGAGAGCGTCAGATGGTGGCGCACCAGCCAGGTGACCAGTTCTGCGTCGTCGTCACTCAGGCCATGCAGGCGGCAAAACGCCATGGCGTCGTCGGCGCCGAGCACCGAGTGATCGCCACCGCGGCCCTTGCCGATGTCGTGGAAAAGGCCGGACAGGTAGCTCAACTCGGGCTTGGGCAATGACTGCATCAGGCGGCTGCAAAGCGGAAATTCGTGATCGAAGCGCGGCAGCGCGAAGCGCCGCAGGTTACTCACTACAAACAGTGTGTGCGCATCCACGGTGTAGGCGTGGAAGAGGTCATACTGCATGCGCCCGACGATGCTGCCAAAGGCCGGGATGTAGCGGCCGAGCACGCCGTACAGGTGCATGCGCCGCAGTTCATGGGTGACCCCGGCAGGTGCTTGAATGATCGCCATGAACAGCCGTGCGTGTTCGGGGTCGGCGCGGTACGCGTCATCAATCCGGTGGCGGTTTTCACGAATGAGGCGCACGGTCGCGGCGCTGACGCCGGCCAGCTGGGGGTTCTGCTGCAGCAGCAGGAACACTTCGAGCAGGCTTGAAGGGGCGCGCTCGAACACCTCGTCGTCGACGGCTTCGAGAAAACCGTTGCGCACAAGGAAGCGCTCGTTGAGCGGCTGCGCCGGCGCGTGCGGGTTCATGAGGATCGCCTCGCGCAGCAGCTGCAGCAGCATCTCGTTGAGGCGGCTAAGGCGGATGACGGTGCGGTAGTACTGCTGCATGAGCTGTTCGACCGCAAGCGAGCCGGTTGCGTCGACGTAGCCGAGCATCTCGGCGAGTCGCGCCTGGTGATCGAACAGCAGCCGGTCTTCGCGACGGCCGGTAATCATGTGCAGGGCGTAGCGGATCTTCCAGAGGAAGCGGCGCCCCTGGCAGAGGAAATCGTACTCCACATAGGTCAGGAAGCCCTGGTCGACAAGCTCTTCCAGGGTCGCGGTGCCGAAGCGCCGGTTGGTGACCCAGCCGATCATCTGGATGTCCCGCAGGCCGCCGGGGCTGCCCTTGACGTTTGGCTCCAGGTTGTAGGCGGTGTCGTGGTAGCGGTGATGACGGGCCGTTTGCTCGGCGACCTTCGCGGTGAAAAATTCCGGTGCCGCCCAGAGGGCATCGGCCGACACCGCCTCGCACATGGCGTCGAACAGGGCAGGCGGTCCGGCAAGCAGCCGCGCCTCCATCAGCGTGGTCACCACGGTGACGTCGTCGCGGCTCTCCTTGACGCAGTCGTCGAGCGTGCGGGAGCTGTGGCCAACTTCCAGGCCGATGTCCCACAGAAATGTGAGGAACTGCTCGAGCCGGCCGGCGTACTGGTCGCGGTTGGCATCCGGCAGCAACACCATCACATCGATGTCCGACCCGGGGTGCAGTTCGCCCCGGCCGTAGCCACCCACCGCAACGAGCGTCAGCGGGTCATTTCCGGCCTCGGCGGAGCGCTGCCACGCGCTGACAACCAGTGCGTCAATCAGGCGGGCGCGGTCGCTGACCAGCACCTCGACGTTTTCGTCAGCGCGAAAGCGGGCGTCGAGCCACGCGTTGCCCGCTGCCAGTGCCTCCCGGTAGCTCGTGATGGCGTCGCTCGCGTCGACGTCGGCGAGCGCGTCGATGCGCGGCCAGGGAGCAGGCGCCTCGTCAGCTGGCGATCGGGATGGTGTCAGGGTGGACACGGCTGGCGGCGAAGGCTGCGTTAAGCCGCTAGATTTCGCCGCTGGCGCCGAGGGTGAGAACCTCGTAACCGGAGTCGGTGCAAAGAATCGTGTGTTCCCACTGCGCCGACAGCGAGTGGTCTTTCGTTACGACCGTCCAGCCGTCGGGGAGGGGATCCTTCACGCCAGGCTTGCCGGCGTTGACCATCGGTTCAATCGTGAACGTCATGCCCGGCTGGATTTCCATGCCTTCGCCCGGGCGGCCGTAATGCAGAATCTTGGGCTCCTCGTGGAAAATTCGGCCGATTCCGTGGCCGCAGTACTCGCGAACGACCGAGAACCGGTTGGCCTCCACGTAAGTCTGTATCGCATGCCCGATATCGCCCAGCGTAACCCCCGGGCGCACCATCTCGATGCCGCGTTTCATCGCCTCGTGGGCAACATTCGCCAGGCGCTTCGCCAGCACTGGCGTCTTGCCGACGTGGAACATGCGGCTGGTGTCACCGTGGAAGCCGTCCTTGATCACCGTGATGTCGATATTGATGATGTCGCCGTTCTTCAGCCGCTTTGGCCCCGGAATACCGTGGCAGACCACATGGTTGACCGACGTGCAGATGGATTTCGGGAAGCCCTTGTAGTTGAGCGGGGCCGGTATGGCGTCCTGCCGGTTAACAATATAATCGTGGCAGATGTCGTTGAGTTCGTCCGTTGTGACACCCGGGCGCACGTGCTCACCGATCATGTCGAGCACCTCGGCTGCCAGGCGTCCGGCAACGCGCATCTTGTCCTGCTCCTCAGGGCTTTTAATCGTGACGTGCATGGAATTCTCGTGATGTCGGAACTGGTTCAGCGCTGGGCCGCCGCTGGGCCGGGGTTGCCCTGGATAATACCCGCGCCAGCGGCCAGGGGCGCGCTTTGCGGCAAGTTTGTTGTGCAACGCCGTATATGGTATAAAGCGCGCGCTTTTTAAGCAAACGCCGGGGCTGCGGGGCCTGTCAGAGGCAGGTCGTGCTACCCCGAAATCCTTCGAAATCCACACATGTACCGGCACATGCGGCTGGGTGCCTGACCGCCACACTTCGCGGCGGAATCGGGTTGCCGTTTTGGGGTACATGGAGGCTTAACCCGAACAGGAGTTAACAATGTCGACGGTTTCCATGCGTCAAATGCTGGAGGCTGGGGTCCACTTTGGGCACCAGACTCGTTACTGGAACCCGAAAATGTCGCCGTACATTTTCGGAGAACGCAACAAGATTCACATCATTAACCTCGAGCGCACCCTGCCGCTCTATTCCGAGGCCGCCCAGTACGTCAAGAACATCATCGCCGACGGCGGCAATGTGATGTTTGTCGGCACCAAGCGCGCCGCCCGCGACGCTGTGCGCACAGAGGCGCAGCGCTGCGGCATGCCGCACGTGAGCCATCGCTGGCTCGGTGGCATGCTCACGAACTTCAAGACGGTTCGCCAGTCCATCAAGCGTCTAACCGACCTTGAAGCGATGCAGGAAGACGGCACCTTCGAGCGCCTGCGCAAGAAAGAAGTGCTGCGCCTGCGCCGCGAGATGGACAAGCTGAGCCGCAGCCTCGGCGGCATCAAGGACATGACCTCTCTGCCGGACGTGATGTTCGTCGTCGACGTGATGCAGGAGAACATCGCGGTCTCCGAAGCCCGCAAGCTCGGTATTCCGGTCGTGGCGGTGGTCGACACCAACAGCTCACCCGAGAGCATCGACTACGTGATTCCGGGTAACGACGACGCCATGCGCGCCATCCAGCTCTACACCGCCGGCATCGCCGACGCCGTGCTGGAAGGCAAGGCCTCTGCACCCGAAGTGCAGGCTGGCGACGACGAGTTCGTTGAGCTCGACGCCGACGGCAAGCCGCGCCGCCGTTCCGACGACGGCCGTCGCAAGGCCGGTGGCCGCAAGAAGGCGCCGCGCAAGGCCGCTCCGGCTGCTGAGGCCGCTGCAGAAGCGCCAGCCGAGGCACCTGCGGCCGAGGCAGCTGCGGCTGAGGCACCGGCTGCCGCCGAAGCTCCGGCTGAGGCACCGGCTGGCGAGCAGGCCGAAACCAAACCGGCGGCGGACGCTGCCAGCGAGTAGCTGGCAACACCCGACGCAGTCGATTTATCCGGCGGCCCCTCGCCTGGGAGGAGGCCGCTACAGCGATCAGATGTGCTCCACCGCATGGACGGTGGGGCTGTGAGGTTGTCAACAAATGAACATTACCGCTTCCATGGTGAAGAGCCTGCGCGACCGAACCGGCGCGGGCATGATGGAGTGCAAGAAAGCACTGACGCAGACGGGTGGCGACATCGAAGCCGCCATTGAGCACATGCGCAAGTCCGGCATGGCCAAGGCCGACAAGAAGGCCGGCCGCATCGCGGCCGAGGGCAAAATTGTCATCGCACGTGACGGAAACCAGGCCGCGATTGTCGAGGTCAACTCGGAAACCGATTTCGTCGCGAAGGACGAAAACTTTGCCAGCTTCGCCGACGCCGCCGGCCAGCTTGCGCTGTCGCAGGGTGGTAACGACCTGGCTGCGCTGATGGAGCAGAATACGGCAGACGGCCAGTCGCTGGACGAGGCACGCCGTGCGCTCATCGCCAAGATTGGCGAGAACATCTCTGTGCGTCGTTTCGAAACGCTGTCGGCGGACGGTCCGCTCGGTGCCTACAGCCACGGCGCGCGTATTGGCGTCGTGGTCGCGCTCGAAGGCGGTGACGAGGAGCTGGCGCGCGACGTCGCGATGCACGTGGCGGCAACCAACCCACAGTACCTGTCAGCCGAGCATGTGCCGGCCGAAGCGCTGGAGAAGGAGCGCGGCATCCTCACGGAGCAGGCCCTGCAGGAAGGCAAGCCTGAGCACATCGTCGCGAAGATGGTGGAAGGCCGCGTACGCAAGCACCTTGCTGAGATCACCCTGATGGGCCAGCCGTTCGTCAAGGACCCGGACATCAGCGTGGAGAAGCTCGTTGCCAAGGCAGACGCGAAGGTGAGTGGTTACATTCGCTTCGAGGTCGGCGAGGGCATCGAGAAGAAGCAGGAAAACTTTGCCGACGAAGTGATGAAGCAGGTGCGCGACTCCCAGGAAGATTCTGAGAGCGACTAACGAACGGACTGGCTACTACGGACTGTCAATGAGCAACACGACACTTGCGCACAAACGTATTCTGCTGAAGCTGAGCGGCGAAGCCCTGCTTGGTGAAGTGGACTACGGCATTGATCCCAACATGATCAAGCGCATCGCCACCGAAGTGAGCGAGGTCGTGGCGCTCGGCGTCGAGGTGGGCATCGTGATTGGCGGCGGCAACATCTTCCGCGGTGAGGGCCTCGCGCGTTCCGGCATGGACCGTGTCACGGGCGATCACATGGGCATGCTGGCCACCGTGATCAACTCGCTGGCCCTGCAGGACGCGCTCGAAAGCTGTGGCGTGTACGCACGGGTGATGTCTGCGCTGCGCATCAACGAGGTGTGCGAGGACTACATTCGCCGCCGCGCCGTTCGTCACCTTGAGAAAAAGCGCGTCACGATCTTCGCCGCCGGCACCGGTAACCCGTTCTTCACGACCGATACCGCGGCCAGCCTGCGCGCCATCGAGATCGGCGCCGACTTGCTGATCAAGGCGACCAAGGTCGACGGCGTCTATTCCGACGACCCGGTGACCAATCCGGATGCCGAACGCTACGCCAGCCTGTCGTACGACAAGGTGCTGATGGACAAACTTAACGTGATGGACGCGACCGCGATCGTCATGTGCAGGGACAATGGCGTTCCGTTGCGCGTGTTCAACCTGAACAACGGTGGCGACCTGCTGCGCATCGTGAAGGGCGAGTCGGTCGGCACCCTGGTAGCCGAAGACTGAACCGGGGGCGTCCGGCTGTCGCGAACGCTGCGATGCCATTGCCCAGAGGCTATTCCGTCAACGACGGCGAAAGACAACGTACGGAGATCAACCGATGATCGAAGACATCAAAAAGGATGCCGCCACCCGCATGGGCAAGAGCGTGCATGCGCTCAGCGAGGAGCTGAAGAAACTCAGGACCGGTCGCGCGCACACCAGCCTGCTCGACCACATACAGGTGAGCTACTACGGCTCCGACGTGCCGCTGTCACAGGTCGCCAACATCGCCATTGAAGACTCGCGCACGCTGACCGTCACCCCCTGGGAAAAAGACATGGTGCCGGTGGTCGAGAAGGCCATTATCACCTCCGACCTTGGCCTGACGCCGAACTCGGCGGGTGTCGTTATCCGCGTGCCGCTGCCGGCGCTGACGGAGGAGCGGCGCAAGGAACTCGTCAAGGTTCTGCGCGCGGAGGCAGAGGGCGCACGGGTAGCCGTCCGCAACATCCGTCGTGATGCTATCCACAGCGTGAAAGAGCTTCTGAAGGAAAAGGAAATCGGCGAAGACGACGAGCGCCGCGCGGAAGACGACATCCAGAAGATCACCGACAAGTACGTCGGTGAAGTCGACGCCGTGCTCGCTGAGAAAGAAGCGGAGATGATGGAAGTCTGATGGCGCCGCTCGCCGTCACGCGTGCCGGAGACCGAGCCCTGGAACCTCTGACTGATTATTTCGCGACCGCGCCGATATGAGTGCCGCAGCGCCTGCCCCGAGGGATCCCGAAATCCCGGTACACGTCGCCGTCATCATGGACGGCAACGGGCGCTGGGCCCGCGCCCGCGGCAAAAGCCGCAGCTCAGGGCACCGGGCCGGCGTTACCGCTGCCCGCAACATCGTGCGGGCGTGCGCTGAGCGCGGCGTCCAGTACCTGACCCTGTTTGCGTTCAGCAGTGAAAACTGGAACCGCCCGCCGCGGGAGGTCAGCCTGCTCATGAAGCTCTTTGTCGAAGCGCTTCAGCGGGAAGTTCGTGAGCTCGACCGCAACGACGTTGTGCTGCGTTTCATCGGCGACCGCAGCCGGCTGAACGCCGCCCTGCAGCGCCAAATGGCGGAGGGCGAGGCGACCACCGCCAACAACCGCGGTCTGCAGCTCAATATCGCCGTTGCCTACGGCGGCCGCTGGGACCTGGTGCAGGCGGCGCGCAACCTCGCGCGCGACGCGGCGGCCGGTAAGCTGGAGCCGGAAGCAATCAACGAAAGCAGTCTTGGCGCCAGCCTGTGCCTCGGTGACCAGCCATCGCCAGACCTGTTTATCCGCACCGGCGGTGAGAGCCGCATCAGCAACTTCCTGTTGTGGCACGCGGCGTACTCCGAGCTGTACTTCAGCGAACTGTGCTGGCCGGACTTTACTCCCGCCGCGCTCGACGAGGCGCTGGCGTGTTTCGCAGGCAGGCACCGGCGCTTCGGACGCACCAGCGAGCAGCTCCAGAAACAGTGCTAAAGCAACGGGTCATAACCGGGTTTTCGGTGCTGATTCCGCTGCTGGCGGCAATCTTCTTCCTCCCGCCCAACCTGATCAGCGTGCTGCTCGCCGCGATGGTGCTCGGCGGCGCGTGGGAATGGGCGGGTTTTCTTGCTCCCTCAACGACGCTGAAGCGAGCGCTGTTCACGCTGGCGACGCTTGTGGCCATGCTGGTGGTGTGGTTCGTACTGCCGGCGGCGGAGCCGCTTGAGCCGTTGCTCTGGGTGGCGGTTAGCTGGTGGCTGTTGGCGCTGGTGCTCGTAGTTCGCTATCCGGCCAGCTACCCGCAGGCGCTGATCGTGATCTGCGGTCTCATCGTGCTCGTGCCGGCGTGGGTCATCCTGGTGCGCGTCCATGCCAGCGAAAGCCTGGGTCCGGCCTGGCTGTTGTTCGTTTTTGCGGTTGTCTGGGCGGCGGACACCGGCGCCTATTTCGTCGGCAAGGCCTTTGGTCACAGCCGCCTTGCACCCAAGGTAAGCCCCGGCAAAACCTGGGAAGGGGTTGGCGGCGGCCTCGCGCTTGCTGGCGTGGTGGCGGCCGTTGGCGCCTGGCTGTTCGGCGTGCCGATCGTGCCGTTCGTCGGCATCTGCATCGCAACGGCGCTGGTCAGCATCGTCGGCGACCTCACCGTCAGCATGTTCAAGCGCCATGCGGGGGTCAAGGACAGCGGCACGCTGTTTCCCGGTCACGGCGGAATACTTGATAGAATTGACAGCATTACCGCCGCGGCGCCGATTTTCGCGCTCGGCATAGCGTGGCTGGGCCTGAAGGTCTGACGGAACAATTGCCTGACCAGACTGTCTTTTTGAGTCGGGACGGCTGTTCAGGCAGGCACGACACAGTTGTCCACAATTCGGCCTGAAACTACTCGGATTGAATAAGGGCGCCGCAGGAAACCGATACAACAAAACCCTATGACTACCGTCCTCACAAGCATCATCGCCGTACTGGTTGCCATTGGCATCCTCGTGGCGGTGCATGAGTACGGCCACTACATTGTGGCGCGGCTCTGCGGCATTCGGGTTCTGCGGTTTTCGATCGGCTTCGGCAAGCCCATCTGGCGCCGCTTCGGCAAGGGGCCCGACAACACCGAATTTGTGCTTTCCGCTATCCCGCTGGGCGGCTATGTCAAGATGCTCGACGAGCGCGATTGTGACGTACCGGCGTCTGAGGCTCACCGTGCTTTCAACCGCAAGCCCGTACCTGCCCGAATCGCGGTGCTGCTGGCCGGGCCCGCGTTCAATTTCTTCTTTGCGATTGCTGCCTACTGGGTCCTGTTCATGGTCGGCGTTCCGGCGATGAAGCCCGTGGTCGGCGAGGTGACGCCAGGGTCCGATGCGGCCCGCGCAGGCATCGAGCGTGGCGACACAATCGTCGCGGTGGGTGGTGAGTCTCAGGGCAGCTGGATGGACGTCGTACTTGCGTTGTTCGACGACATGCTCGACGACGGCGAGATCCGGCTCACCGTGCGCGACGGTGCCGACCGGGAACGCCAGGTCACGCTGAACGTTGGCGATCGAAGCGCAGAGCTCACCAAGCCGGATGCCCTGTTGCCCGGGCTTGGACTGAGCTACTGGCAGCCGACGCTCGAGGCGCGCATCGCAGAGGTAATGGACGACAGCCCGGCGCAGCGTGGCGGACTGAATTCCGGCGACCTTATCGAAGGGGCCGGCGAGGAGTCCTTTGCAAACTTCAGCGATCTCGTGGAATTCGTGCAGTCCCGGCCCGGTGAACGTGTGTCGTTCAACGTGCTGCGGAATGGCGAACAACTGGAGATTCCCGTGACGCTTGCCAGCCGCGAGAGCGATGGCAAGGTGTTTGGTCAGGTCGGCATTACGCCGGTGCAGCCCGAGGCCGGTAGCACCGAGGACATCTGGACAGTGCGCCGGCTGGGACCGGTGGCGGCCGCAGGCTCCGCGGTCACCCGCACCTGGGAGATGTCGGTGTTCACGGTGCGCACGTTCGGCCGCATGCTGACCGGCGATGTGTCGCTGAAGAACATCAGCGGTCCCATCAATATCGCACGGTACGCCGGTCAGGCGGCGACCGTAGGCGGTGTCGCTTTCCTGAGCCTTCTTGCCATCCTGAGCATCAGTCTCGGTATTCTCAATCTGCTGCCGGTGCCAATTCTTGACGGCGGCCAGATCGTGTTCCAGACCGCCGAATGGATCAAGGGCAGCCCGCTATCGCCCCGCGTGGAAATCGTCGGGCAGCAGGTCGGTCTGTTGCTGCTGCTCGCGTTGATGAGCGTGGCGTTCTACAACGACATCCTGGTGCTGAAGGGCTGAGCGTCTCCATGCAAGCGACCAGACAGCGCCTGAGCCGGCGCATCGCCGGAACCTGCCGTGCACTCGTGGCTATGGCGTTGCTTTCGCCGGTGGCGGCCACCGCCCAGGTGCTCGCCGACGGCGTTTGGGTAGTGCGCGACATGCGGGTCGAAGGCCTGCAGCGCATTTCGGAAGGCACCATCTTCAACTACCTGCCCATCGACGTGGGCGACACGATTGACCCGAAGCGTATCGACGAAGCGCTGCGAGCCGCGTACGCCACCGGTTTCTTCGCCGACCTTGAGATTCGCCGCGACGGCAACACGCTGGTGCTCGCAGTGCGTGAGCGGCCGTCAATCCAGACCCTCAACATCGAGGGCAACAAGGACATCAAGACTGAAGATCTGATGACCAACCTGCGTGGCGCTGGCGTCGCACCCGGCGAGCCTTTCGACAAGTCCGTGCTGGACGAAATCGAGCGCTTCCTGATCCAGGAATACTTCTCGCGAGGCAAATACGGCGCGAAGATCGAAACCGACATCAACGAGCTGCCCGGCAACAAGGTCGCCATCAACATCGAGATCTACGAGGGCGGCCGCGCGAAAATCAGGCAGATCAACATCGTCGGCAATACCACGTACTCCGACGAGGAACTGCTCGACGAATTCTCGCTGAAGACGCCCAATTTCCTGTGCTTCTACAAGAAGGACTGCAATTATTCCAAGGAAGCGCTGTCGGGCGACCGAGAGGCGCTATCGTCCTACTACATGGATCGGGGCTTCGCGGCTTTCAACATCGAGTCGACCCAGGTCGCCATCTCGCCTGACCTCAAAGACATCTACATTACCGTCAACATCAACGAGGGCGAGCGCTACAACATTTCCGAGGTCAACCTCAGCGGTGACCTCGTGGTGCCGGAGCGGCAGCTGCGCTCCCTGGTGCTGCTAAAGCCTGGGCAGACCTTTTCGCGCAAGCTGATTACGCAAACCACCGAATTGATGAGCCTGCGGCTTGGTCAGGAGGGCTACGCGTTTGCGAGCATCGACCCGCTACCGGAGATCGATCACGAAACGCGGGAAGTGTCGGTGACGCTGCGGGTGAATCCCGGCAAACGGGTGTACGTACGCCGGATCAACTTCAACGGTACCAACGGCGTTAATGACGAGGTATTCCGGCGCGAGATGCGCCAGCTCGAGGGCGCCTGGCTGTCCAACAGCGCGCTCGAACGTTCGCAGCAACGCATTCGCCGCCTGGCGTTTGTGGAAAACGACGAGTTCGAAACGGAGCAGGTGCCGGGAACGCCAGATCTCGTTGACGTTGATTTCGACATCCAGGAAGGACTGCCGGGGCAGTTTGGCGGCGGTCTTGGTTTCTCCGGCGCCCAGGGTGTGCTGATCAACGGCAACTTCACCCATACCAACTTCATGGGGTCTGGCAACCGGGTAGCCGCGGAAATCAACCTGGGCCGCTTCAGCAACATTTACAGTATTTCGTACACCAATCCGTTCCGGACGCTGGACGGCCTGAGCCGCACGCTGGCGTTTGCGTATCGGGATACCACCCAGTTCGTGCGCGGTGGCTCGGAGTTCAGCACGGAAACGCTGTCGGCCTCGGTGAACTGGGGGCTGCCCCTGTCCGAGTACGCGGCCCTGCGGTACGGCTTCACATTCCAGGATTCAGACCTGCTGACGGGCGGCGGCAGCGCCGCCCAGGCACGCCAGTTCGTGCGTGAGAACGGCAATCCGTACGACGTAGTGAACGACCCCGGCACTCCCTGCGGCGAGTTCGACTTCGGCGCCGACATTTGCGGTACCAAATTCAAGGCCTACGAGCTGTTCCTGGGGTACGTGTACGACACGCGCAACCGGGTTATCTTCGCAGACCGTGGCACCCGCCAGGTGCTGTCCCTGAACTACACGCTGCCGGGCAGTGAGGTCGAGTACTACACGGCCACCTACGACTTTCAGCGGTTTTTCCCGCTGTTCGGTGATTTCGTGATCATGGCTCGCGCCGAGCTTGGCATTTCCGAGCCCCTCGGTGACACGACCTCTATCCCGCCGTACAAGAACTTCTTTGCCGGCGGCCCCGACTCGGTGCGCGGCTACGAGAACAGCCGTCTCGGCCCGCTGGACAGCTTCGGCAACCCGTACGGCGGCAACGCGAAGGCCATCAGCCAGATCGAGCTGATTCTGCCGACGCCGGAGAAGCTCGCCAGGAGTACGCGCTTCAGCCTGTTCTACGACATCGGCAACGTGTTCTACACGGGCGACAACATCGATTTCTTCGATTTTCCGGCAAATCCGGAAGACCGGCAGCGGGTGGATTACGGCTTTAGTTTCGACGCGCTTCGCCAGTCGGCCGGCGTTTCCGTATCATGGCTGGCGCCGCTGGGTACTTTCAGGTTTAGTTACGCGTTCCCGCTGAATGCACAGGACGCGACCGCAACCCTGCCTGCTGACAGGCTGGAGCGGTTTCAGTTTTCGGTCGGTTCGGCCTTTTGAGTGAAGAGAAAATATGAAGCAGATTACATGTTTGGTTGCTGCGGTTCTGACCCTTTTTCTGGGTGCATCGGCCGGGGCGGCCGATCTGAACATCGGTGTTGTCAATATTGCGCAGCTGCTGGAGCAGTCACCTCAGGCTAAATCCGCCATGCAGGCACTCCAGGACGAGTTTGCGCCGAGGCAGCGCGACATCGTGGCGCAAACCAAGGACCTGCGCACCAAGGAAGAGACCCTTCAGCGGGACCGTGACGTCATGGCCGAGAGCGAGCTGCGTACCTCCGAGCGCGAACTGCGGGACATCCAGCGCGAGCTGGCACGTCGGCAGAACGAGTACCTCGAAGACCTGAACCTGCGCCGCAATGAAGAACTCGGCCGGCTGCAGCGCTCACTGATGGTGGAAGTTCAGAACTTTGCCCGCAGCAACAACTACGACCTGATTCTGGGCGATGGCGTGCTCTTCGCCAGTGGCGCCGTCGACATTACCGAGGCCGTGCTGACGGGCCTTGAGCAAGCCTACAACACTTCCCAGTAACTGCCCTGTAGCCGCCTGGGACGAACGTGACTGCAGGGCTGACCCTCGGCGACCTCGCGCTTCGCTTCGGCTGCGAACTGCGCGGCGACCCTGACACGACCGTCGTGCAGGTAGCCACGCTGGCCCACGCGCACGACGGCTGCATCAGCTTCCTGGCCAATCCCAGGTATCGGCACGCGCTGGCTGACACCGGCGCAAGCGCCGTGATCGTGTCACAGGAAGATGCCGAGCACTGTCCCGTGGCGGCGCTGATCAGTGACGACCCGTACGTGCTGTACGCAAGAGTCGCCGATGCGTTGCACCCGGCACCGGAATTCGCGCCGGGTGTGCACGCCACGGCGGTGGTTCATCCCCACGCCCGGGTTGCAGACACCGCGCACGTGGCGGCTGGCGCCGTCATCGAAAGCGGGGCTGTCATCAGTGACGGGGCAGTCGTCGGCCCCGGCTGTATCGTCATGGACAACGCCATGGTCGGAGCCGGTTCACGTCTGGTAGCCAGCGTTACGCTTTGCGAGGAAGTGCGCCTTGGCGCGCGCGTACTGATCCACCCGGGCGCCGTGATCGGCGCTGACGGCTTTGGCCTGGCGCGGGCACCGGAGGGATGGGTCAAGGTGCCGCAGGTTGGCAGCGTGGATATTGGCGACGACGTTGAGATCGGTGCCTCCACTACGATAGACCGCGGAGCCATCGACGACACCGTGATCGAGGCGGGCTGCAAGCTCGACAACCAGATTCAGATAGCCCACAACGTGCGCATTGGCGAGCACACGGTAATTGCCGCGTGCAGTGGCGTCTCGGGCAGCACCACTATCGGCAAGCGCTGCATGATTGCCGGCGCAGTGGGTTTCGTCGGCCACCTGGCTATTGCCGATGACGTTGTGGTTACCGGCCAGACGATGGTCAATAAATCCATTACCAAAGCCGGTGTATACTCTAGCGCGCTGCCGATGGACGAGGCCCGGCAATGGCGCCGCAACAGCGCGCGCTTCCGCCAGCTCGACGACATGGCGCGGCGACTGAAAAAGCTTGAAAAACGCCTTGAGGCCCTGGACAGGAAACGGACCGACGATGAGCACTGACCCTTTCGCGATGGACATTCATCATGTGATGAAGCAGCTGCCGCATCGCTACCCGTTCCTGCTTGTCGATCGCGTGCTTGAATGTACACCAGGGAAGTCGCTTGTCGGTATCAAAAACGTCACCGTCAACGAGCCGTTTTTCACCGGCCATTTTCCGCACCGCCCGGTGATGCCGGGCGTAATGATTCTTGAGGCGCTGGCGCAGGCGACAGGCCTGCTGGCTTTCGCTACCGTCGGGTCGACCCCCGACGAGAACACGCTGTACTACTTCGTCGGCATCGACAAGGCGCGCTTTCGGCGCATCGTCGAACCGGGCGACCAGCTCGTGCTGAAGGTGGAGCTTCTGCGCACCATCAAGGGCATGTGGAAATTTTCGACGGTTGCGGAGGTTGACGGCAAGGTAGCCACGAGCGCCGACATGATGTGCGCGCCGTCGGAGTACGAGAGTTGATCGACGATCGCGCCGTGATTGCGCCCGGCGCTGTGCTGGGTAAGGATGTGACCGTCGGACCGTTCGCCATCATCGGCGACGACGTGGAAGTTGGTGACGGTTGTCATGTCGGCCCGCACACGATCCTTGAGGGGCCAACGACGCTTGGCCGCAACAACCGCATCCACGCATTTGCCGCCATCGGCACCGAACCCCAGGACAAGAAGTACGCCGGCGAACCCACGCGCCTGGAGATCGGAGACGACAACACGATTCGCGAGTATGTCTCGATCAACCGGGGTACGTCGCAGGATCAGGGCGTCACCACCATCGGTGACAACAACTGGATCATGGCCTACGTGCACATCGCCCACGATTGCATCGTGGGGTCGAATACCATTATGGCAAATGGCGCCACGCTCGCTGGCCACGTTGAAGTCGGCGACTACGCAATTCTCGGAGGCTTTACGAAGGCGCACCAGTTCTGCCGCATCGGCGCGCACAGCTTTTGCGCAATGGACAGTGGGTTGAGCCGCGACGTACCGGTGTACGTCACCGCGGCGGGGCACCTTGCCAAGCCAAGTGGCATCAACAGCGAGGGTTTGAAGCGGCGCGGATTTACCGCCGATCAGATTCGCAACATCCGCCAGGCGTACAAGATAATTTACCGTTCTGATCTCAAGCTGGCCGATGCAATTGCCGCGCTTGAAGAGCGTGAGCCCGAGCAGCCAGAACTTGCACCGCTGACCGAGTTCCTTCGCACCACCTCCCGCAGCATCATTCGCTGATCACACGTTGAGCACCGGGCTACGCATTGCACTGGTTGCCGGTGAGGCCTCCGGCGACCTGCTGGGTGCCAACCTTATCCGTGCGCTTCGCGCCACAGGCGCCGAGGTAGAGTTTGCCGGCGTCGCTGGCAGCGCGATGCAGGAGGAGGGCTGCGAGGCGTGGTGGAATGCGAGCGAATTGTCGGTCATGGGCCTGGGGGAGGTGCTTGTTCATCTGCCACGCCTGCTGACCCTGCGGCGCCGGCTCGCGCGCCGCATTGTCGACTGGGAGCCGCACGTGTTCGTCGGCATCGACGCACCGGATTTCAACCTTGGGCTCGAGCGGCGCGTGCGAAAGGCGGGCGTGCCGACTATCCAGTACGTCAGTCCGTCCGTATGGGCGTGGCGGCCGGGGCGAGTGCACACCGTCGCCGAATGCGCGAACCGCGTACTGTGCCTGCTGCCGTTTGAAAAGGCGTTCTACGACCAGCACAACGTGGACGCCGTGTTCGTGGGGCACCCACTGGCCGACCAGGTACCCGTCAGCGACCAGAGAACTGTCGGTCGAACCACCCTTGGCCTCGACGACGAGTCAGAGGTTATCACCGTCATGCCCGGGAGCCGCAGCACGGAGGTGGCATCGCTCGGGCCGTTGTTCGCACAGACCATTGCGCTGGTGGCCAGCCATCGCGAAGGCGTGCAGTTCGTGGCGCCGATGGCGCGGCCCGACCTGCGCACCGCGTTCGGCGCGGCGCTTGCCGAACATGCGCCCGACGTGCAGGTTCAGTTGCTGGATGGCATGCCGCACCTCGCCCTGGCCGCTGCGGACTCGGTGCTGGTGGCCTCCGGTACCGCGACGCTGGAAGCGATGCTGTTCAAACGGCCGATGGTGGTCGCGTACCAGGTGTCCCGGCTGACCTTCTGGTTGCTGAAGATTCTGCGCCTGCTCAACATTTCGCGGTTCGCGTTGCCCAACCTGCTCGCCGGTGAAGACCTGGTGCCGGAATTCATCCAGCACCAAGCGCAGCCCCCTGCCATGGCCGAGGCGCTGCTACGCCAGCTGGACGACGCGGACGGCCGGCAATCGCTCGTCGGGCGTTTCACGTCACTGCACCAGCAGCTGCGCTGCAGTGCCGGAGAGCAGGCGGCCCAGGCCGTGCTCGAACTGGCCCGGAAGGAATGATCACAGACCGGCGCATCGCAGGCGTCGACGAGGCCGGCCGCGGTCCACTTGCCGGTCCGGTTGTGGCCGCCGCCGTGGTGCTAGACCCCGCCCGCCCGATTGACGGCCTGCGGGATTCCAAAAAACTCAGTCCAAAGCGCCGGCAGGTGCTTGCCGCGGAAGTACGCAAGCGGGCGTTGTGCTGGCAAATCGCGTGGGCCTCGCCGTCGGAGATCGACACGCACAACATTCTCAATGCCTCGCTGCTGGCGATGTCCAGGGCAATGCTGGCCCTTGTGCCGGCGCCGGACCACGTCATTGTCGACGGCAACCGCTGTCCCCGTGTGGGCCCCTGCGTGTTCTCCATGGAGGCGGTGGTGGGCGGCGACCGCGATGTGCCGGCGGTCAGCGCGGCGTCGATTCTCGCCAAGGAATACCGGGATGCGTGGATGCTTAAGTACCACGAGCGCTATCCGCAGTACGGGTTCGACCGTCACAAGGGCTATCCGACGAAGCAGCACATGGACAGTCTCGAAGTCCATGGGCCAAGCCCCATTCACAGGTATACTTTTGCTCCTGTCCGGCGCTGCGTGCCACCGCGGCCGGAGCAGGCACCCGGTTAACCGGACACTCGATAACAACCACAACCAGCAGCGGGCTTTTTTCTTTCGATGAGCAGTGCCTTCGTTCACCTGTGCGTCCATACCGAGTATTCGCTCGTGGACGGGCTGGTGCGCGTACCGGCCCTGATGAACGCGGTTGTCGAAGGCGAGATGCCGGCGGTCGCCCTGACCGACCAGACCAACCTGTTTGCGATGGTCAAGTTCTACCGCAAGGCGCTTGCCAGCGGCATCAAGCCGATCATCGGCGTGGACATGCGCTTGCGGGCGCAGGGAAATGACGAGGACGGTGTGCAGCGCGCGGTGCTTCTGTGCCGTAACGCCGAGGGTTACGGCAACCTGACGCGCCTCGTCACGCAGGCATACCTCGAGGGCCAGGAGCGCGGTATCCCCATCCTGAATCCCGAGTGGCTGGACTCGAAAAACACGCAGGGCCTTATCGCTCTGTCCGGCGGTCGTGATGGCGCGGTGGGCCGCGCGTTGCTCGCTGGCAACGGCGAGGAGGCGCAGCGCCTCGCCGGGTGGTGGGCGGAGCGTTTCCCCAACAGTTTCTACCTGCAGGTTTCGCGGACGGGCCGCACCGGCGACGAAGCGCATCTGCACGCCGCGGTAGACCTTGGCGCGAGCCTTGGGCTGCCGCTGGTGGCTACCAACGAGGTGTGTTTTCTACGTCAGTCGGACTTCGCCGCGCACGAAGCCCGGGTGTGCATCAACAACGGCACAACGCTGGACGATCCGCGCCGGCCGCGCGGGTACTCGAGTGAACAATACCTGCGCTCGGCCGAGGAGATGGTGGCGCTGTTCAGCGACCTGCCCGAGGCGATCGAGAACACGGTGCACATTGCCAGGCGCTGCAATCTTTCCCTGGACCTCGGGCACAGCGTGTTGCCAGAGTTTCCGATTCCTGCCGAGCACACCTCGGAGACGTTTCTTGAGAGCGAGGCGCGTCGCGGCCTCATCGAGCGGCTCGGCAGCGAGGCGGAGCTGGACTCGCGCCCTGACTACAACGAGCGCCTGGCCACGGAGCTCGATGTCATCAACGGCATGGGTTTTCCCGGCTACTTTCTCATCGTGGCCGACTTCATCCAGTGGTCGCGGGAGAACCACATCCCGGTGGGTCCAGGCCGCGGCTCCGGTGCCGGGTCGCTGGTGGCCTATGCGCTGGGTATCACAGACCTCGACCCCCTCGTGCATGAGTTGCTGTTCGAGCGCTTTCTCAATCCGGAGCGCGTATCGATGCCGGATTTCGATGTCGACTTCTGCATGGACGGCCGCGACCGGGTCATCGAATACGTGGCCAACAAGTACGGGCGCGAGAAGGTCTCGCAGATCATCACCTACGGCAGCATGGCGGCCAAGGCGGTGGTGCGCGACACCGGCCGGATACTCGGCCACCCGTACGGCTTTGTAGATCGCATCGCAAAGCTGATTCCGATGGAACTGGGCATCACGCTGCCCAAGGCACTGGACCAGGAGCAGGAGCTCGCGCGGGTCTACGACGAGGAAGAAGAAGTGCGCGGCCTCCTGGATCTCGCGATGCAGCTGGAAGGCCTGGCGCGAAACGCCGGCAAGCACGCCGGCGGCGTCGTCATCGCGCCGTCTGAGCTCACGGACTTCGCGCCGCTGTACTGCGAAGAGGGCGGTGCCAACGTCGTTACCCAGTTCGACAAGGACGACGTCGAAGCCGTTGGCCTGGTCAAGTTCGATTTCTTAGGGCTGCGCACGCTCACGATCATCGACTGGGCGCTGAAGACGATCAACGCGCAGCGCGAGACGGGCGGCGAGGGACCGCTCGTGATGGAAGAGCAGGGCCTCGACGACCCGCAGGCCTATGCGCTCTTGAAGCGCTGCGAAACTACCGCGGTGTTCCAGCTCGAATCCCGCGGCATGAAGGACCTCATCCGGCGCCTGAAGCCGGACTGTTTCGAGGATATCGTCGCGCTTGTGGCGCTTTTCCGGCCAGGTCCGCTGCAGTCGGGCATGGTGGATGACTTCATCAAGCGCAAGCACGGTGAGGCGCGCATCGACTATCCCCATCCGGATCTCGAGCCGATTCTGCGGGAAACCTACGGCGTCATCCTGTACCAGGAGCAGGTGATGCAGATCGCCCAGGTGCTGGCCGGCTACAGCCTGGGTGGCGCCGACCTCCTGCGCCGCGCGATGGGCAAGAAGAAGCCCAGCGAAATGGCCAAGCAGCGGGAAATTTTCCAGGACGGTGCACGCGAGCGCGGGGTGGACCCGGCGGTGGCCACGCACA
>JBCAXP010000003.1:0-35613 GCA_038533995.1 Pseudomonadota bacterium | reverse complement strand
AGCGCCCACCGTCCCACCCCGCCGCCGGCGACGAGGAACCCCACTGTCGTCGCAGAGGCAACTAGGAGCGCCAGTAGCCCGCCTCGGGCGAGGAGCTTCCCGGCCACGAGCGTCTGGCAAGGGATGGGCTGCGCGAGCACGAGCCGGAGCACGTCGCGGTGGTGTTCGATGCCAGCGGCGGCTCCTTTCGCGACGAGATCTACGCCGAGTACAAGGCCAACCGGCCGCCGATGCCCGACGATCTGCGCGCGCAGATTCAGCCGCTGCTCGACATGGTGCAGGCCATGGGCCTGCCGCTGCTGCGAGTCGAAGGCGTGGAAGCCGATGACGTAATCGGTACGCTCGCGGTAGCCGCCGCCGGCGAGAAACGCGACACCCTGATCTCGACGGGCGACAAGGACATGGCGCAGCTCGTCGGCGACCACGTAACGCTCGTCAACACGATGAGCGGCACCACGCTCGATCCGGACGGCGTGGTGAATAAGTTCGGCGTGCGGCCGGACCAGATCGTCGACTACCTGGCGCTCGTTGGCGACACCTCGGACAACATTCCGGGGGTGCCGCGGGTCGGCGCGAAGACCGCCGCCAAATGGCTCGGCCAGTACGAGAGCATTGACGGCATCGTGGAAAACGCCGAGGCCATCAAGGGTAAGGTCGGCGAAAGCCTGCGTGAAAACCTCGACCAGCTCGCCCTGTCTCGCCAGCTTGCCACCATCAAGACCGACGTCGCACTGGATGCCGGCCCCGACGCATTGACGCGCAACGATCCGGACACCGACAAGCTGCGCGAAATGTACAGCCGCTTCGAGTTTCGGTCGCTGCTGCGGCAGCTCGACGGCGGCGACGACGCAGCGCCGTCGGAAGCCGAGGCAAAGCCCGCAGCGCCCGCAGACGCCAACTACGAGACGGTGCTCGACAGCGAGCGCTTCGACGCGTGGCTTGAAAAACTCAAAAGCGCCGAGCTGATTGCGTTTGACACCGAGACCACCAGCCTCGATTACATGGAGGCTGAAATTGTTGGCGTGTCCTTCGCCGTGGAACCCGGCGAGGCTGCCTACGTGCCGGTGGCACACAACTACCCGGGCGCGCCGGACCAGCTCGACCGCGACACCGTGCTCGAGAAACTGCGGCCACTGCTCGAAGACGAGAATTGTGCGAAGGTGGGCCACCACCTGAAGTACGACGCCCACGTGTTGCGCAATCACGGCATCATGCTGCGTGGCATCCGTTTCGACTCGATGCTGGAGTCGTATGTTCTCAACAGCACGGCGAGCCGTCACGACATGGACTCGCTGGCAAAGCTGTACCTGGACCGCGACACGGTCCACTACGAAGACGTCGCCGGCAAGGGCGCCAAGCAGATTACGTTCGACCAGGTACCGCTGGAAACCGCCGCGCCCTACGCCGCCGAAGACGCCGACATCACGCTGCAGCTTCACGACGTGCTGTGGTCGCGGCTGAAGGAACAGGCGCCGCTCGTCAGCGTCTACCGCGACATCGAGCAGCCGCTCGTGCCGGTGCTTGCAGAGATGGAGTACACGGGCGTACTGCTCGACACCGACATGCTGGCGACCCAGAGCAAAGAACTGGAGTCTCGCGGCGCCGAACTCGTGGAGCAGGCGTACGAGGCCGCCGGCGACAAGTTCAACCTGGGCTCACCGAAGCAGCTGCAGGAAATTCTGTTTGGGCGTCTTGGGCTGCCGGTGATTCGCAAGACGCCGAAAGGCCAGCCGTCAACGGCCGAGGACGTCCTGCAGGAGCTGGCCAACGACTACCCGTTGCCGAAGATCATCCTTGAATACCGCAGCCTCACAAAGCTGAAGTCGACCTACACCGACAAACTTCCGCAGCAGGTGAACGCGCGCACGGGCCGCGTGCACACGTCGTATCACCAGGCGGTGGCCGCCACCGGACGGTTGTCATCGACAAATCCGAACCTGCAGAACATTCCCATTCGCACGCCAGAAGGCCGGCGCATTCGCCAGGCGTTTGTGCCGCCGGAGGGTCACGTGCTGCTGGCCGCAGACTACTCCCAGATCGAGCTGCGCATCATGGCCCACCTGTCGGGTGACGAAGGGCTGCTCGCGGCCTTTGCCGCCGACCAGGACATTCATACCGCTACCGCATCAGAGGTCTTTGACACACCGGTAGACGAAGTCACCACCGACCTGCGCCGCTCCGCAAAGGCGATTAATTTCGGACTGATCTACGGCATGTCTGCCTTTGGCCTTGCGCGCCAGCTCGGCATTGACCGCGGGTCGGCGCAGCAGTACGTGGACCTGTACTTCGACCGCTATCCGGGGGTGAAGGCATACATGGACCGAACCCGAGGCGACGCCTTGGACAAAGGCTACGTCGAAACCGTGTTCGGCCGGCGCCTGTACCTGCCTGAAATCAACGCGCGCAACGCGCAGCGCAGGCAGTACGCCGAGCGCAGCGCCATCAACGCGCCGATGCAGGGAACGGCGGCCGATATCATCAAACGCGCCATGATCTCAGTGGCCGCTGCGCTCCACGACCAGAAGCTGCCCGCGCGCCTGATCATGCAGGTGCACGACGAGCTGGTGCTGGAAG
This sequence comes from Pseudomonadota bacterium, assembly GCA_038533995.1. GTDB lineage: Bacteria > Pseudomonadota > Gammaproteobacteria > Steroidobacterales > JBCAXP01 > JBCAXP01. The sequence goes on along the minus strand of JBCAXP010000003.1, from coordinate 33,039 downwards.
TCGAGGCCAGCGCGGCTGAGGACGTTGGCCGGAAAATCTGCGAGATTATGTCAAACGCTGCCGAGCTGGACGTGCCGCTCAAGGTGGATTCAGGGCTGGGCAGCAACTGGGACGAAGCTCACTAGTAGCCTCAACACGCTGTTTTTAAAAACATTACCCTGCTTTCGGGGCAAAAATCGTGCACTGCGGAACTATTCCGTGAATCGATATATCCAACGAAGTGAGCGTTAGAAAAACGCTTGCTCGTTACCCTCCCTGAGCGAGCAGGAACCCGGCCTCCCCATGCCGGGTACAAACTGCCCCGGTGTTTTCCCCTAGCTTTGAACACCGGGGCTTTTTTTTGCTTCGCGGCCCAGCAGCTTGTCCAGCGCTTCCCGCGCCTCGCCGACACCGGTGCCCTTCAACGCGGAAAAGAGCTGAACGGTCGCGACATCACCGATTTCCCGGCGCACCTTGTGGAGCGTATTGCTCGCAGCACCCCGGCTGAGTTTGTCGGCCTTGGTCAGAAGAATGTGCGCCGGGCACCCACAGGCGGCCGACCAGTCGAGCATCTGGCGGTCGAAATCCGTGACTCCCCGGCGAATGTCCATCATTAGCACAAGACCCGCCAGCGCCTGGCGGCCCTCGAAGTAGTCTGTCATCAGCACGCGCCAGTGGCGCCGTACCGAGGCCGGCACACGGGCAAAGCCGTAGCCGGGCAGGTCAACGAGGCGCCGCTCATCATCCAGAGCAAAGAAGTTCACCAGCTGTGTGCGGCCGGGCGTCTTGCTGGTTCGCGCAAGCCCTTTCCGGCCTGTTATTGCATTGATTGCACTGGATTTTCCGGCGTTGGAGCGACCGGCAAAGGCAACCTCCACACCCACGTCTGGCGGGAAACCCGCCCGCTCGTTGGCGCTGGTCAAATACTGGGTGTCCGAGTACACGCTGGTGACCTCAGTCAGGGTGGCAAATTCGGGGCGCGGGTAGTGTACAATGCGCACCCGTCGTGGCGGCCGGAACCGGCGCCTGAACAGGTTTCTCGGAGACTAATACACAATGCACATCACCGCTATTGCCAGAACCTTGACCAGCTTACTCCTGGTGAGCGTGCTCGCAGCCCCGGCCCTGGCCGGCGATCCGGAAGCGGGCAAGGCAAAATCAATCACCTGCGCCGCCTGCCATGGCGCAGATGGCAACAGCGTTAACCCCCAGTGGCCGAGCATCGCCGGTCAGCACGAGAGCTACCTTGTCGCGCAGATGAAGGCGTTCCGTGGCGGTGATCGGGTCAATGCGCTCATGAGCGCGCAGGCGACCAACCTGTCCGATGAAGACATCGACGACCTTTCAGCCTACTTCGCAGCGCAAGCGCCGAAGGGCGGCGAAGCCGATCCTGCCCTCGTGGGGCTGGGACAGCGCATCTATCGCGGCGGCAACAAGGACAGCGGCGTAAGTGCCTGTATCGCATGCCATGGCCCGGCCGGCGCCGGCAACGGCCCTGCCGTTATGCCCCGCATCGGCGGCCAACACGCGACCTACACCGCCGCCCAGCTCAAGGCGTACGCTTCCGGCGACCGCAAGGGCGTCGGCGGCAACCAGATGATGAACAACGTCGCCACCCTGATGAGCGATGATGAAATTGCCGCGGTGGCTTCCTACATTCAGGGCCTCCGTGCCGACTGAGGCGAGGGTAGACAAGTCAGGGCAGACAAATCAGCAGTCCAGCCAAATCAGTAGTCCAGACATAACACAAGTCTCCACAATCGGAGGCTGAACTATTTGGCGCCGGCGGCCGTCTCATCATGGGCGGCCGCTTTGCACGCGCCGCCGAAGAGCGCAAGAACTCAACAACACCCGGAGTGTTCCAATGAAGAAATTTACCGCCCTGTCAGTGACCGTGTTCGCCGCGCTCGCCGGCTGGATGACGCTGAACGCGCAGAAAGCACCGGCCGACGCCGCTGTCGACGTGGCGCCGGCCCCCGCAGCGATCCAGCCCATGGCCACTCAGGAAACAATCCAGGTCGCCCAGGCCGCCCCGGCTGCGGCACCGGCGGGTCCGAAATTCGTGCAGGGCACCGACTACCGCGTGCTGCCGAGTGCACAGCCAACCAGCTCTTCGCCGGACGTCGTGGAGGTAGCCGAAGTCTTCATGTACAGCTGCCCGCACTGCTACAGCCTTGAGCCCTTCGTGCAGGAATACAAAAAGTCGATGCCCGCCAACGTCAACTTCATTCGCATTCCGGCAAACTTCAACGCGATGGCGCGCCAGCACAGCCGGGCGTTCTACGCCGCCGAGGCACTGGGCGTTACCGAAGACGTGCACGAGGCCTTCTTCGCGGAGATTCACGTTCGCAAGAACCGCCTCGCCAACGAAGACGCGCTGGTGAAGTTTTTCGCTTCGCAGGGCGTGGACGCCGACGAATTCCGCGACGCGCTCAATTCGTTCGGCGTGGACACCAACCTGCGCCGCGCCGACGACCTCGCCCGCCGCTACCGCATTACGAGCGTTCCGGCGCTGGTCATCAACGGCAAGTACGTTACCCAGGCCTCGATGGCCAAGAGCCTGCCAAGGCTTCGCCAGATTATCGACCACCTGGTCGCCGAGGAAAGCGGCACGATGTAATTGCCAGGTCGAAGGCCTGAAACGAAAAAGGAGGGCTGATGCCCTCCTTTTTTTATTCGCGGCTGGAAGCCGCTCCTACCGACTACGACCGTAGGAGCGGCTTCCAGCCGCGATTCCAAGCCTAGATCGCGCTCTCTGAAACGATCCGCCAGCGCCCCTGCTTGAGCTGCCAGTACTGGCGCTTGCGCGAGTTGGATACGAAGCGGTCGCTTTCGTAGCGCTGGTCGAATGTCACCACGGCCATGTCGTCGACGTTCGGGTACTCGAACATGCTGACGTCGCTCATGGTGATACGGATGAACTGCTTGTTCTCGTTGACCTGCCGCTTGTAGTTCACCCAGCCGTCACGCGTCATGCCCCGGCCAGTAAAGTCAGCGGCGTAGTGGGCCAGGTAGCGTTCGGTGTCGCCACTCTGCCAATCGGCGCGCCACTGCTCCAGCGCCTGCTCGAGCGAGTTGCGCCGGGTCTGGACTTCTTCGGGCGACACCCAGTCGAGGCTCTCACTGATCACCACCGGCGTTACGCCGGCCTCCAGCAGATCGGCGATGGACGACAGGTCGTCGTTACTCATGGCCACGCAGCCGTCGCTGTCGAGCGGCGGCCGGCTGTACGTTGCCGCGGTGACACCGTGCAGCCAGATGCCGTCACCGGTACGGCCACGGCGCAGGTCCCAATCGTTGGGATAGTCCACCGGGAAGGCCATGGCGCCGTAGCGGTCCGGCAGTTTTTCGCCGGGCAGCCGGCTGGTCACAAAGTAGACGCCGATCGGCGTCTTCTTGTCGCCCTTCACTTCCTTGCCTGCGCCGCGCTTACCGCCCGACACGTAGTAGTCGTTGACGAGGCGGGGCTGGCCGTTGTCGTTGCCAAACAGGTACAGGCGCGAGCGGGACAGGTCCACGACAATGCCGTACTCCTGCTCGGGAGAAAACTGCAATAGCGCCGAGGGCAGCCGCGAGCCCGGTTCAAAACCGGCCCGCTTGACGCGCTGGCGCGCTTCCGCGATGAAACCGTCCACCGCGTCGCGGGGAATGCCGGATTCCGCGCTTAAGGAAAGCGGCTCGCCGGCCAGGCTGGCGAGCATGTCGCCGTGGACGAGATGCGCCAGTCGAAAGTTTGGCTTTTCGTCAACCAGCGAACGCACGGTAGACATGGCCGATTCCACGTCGCCCTGCATGAAAGTGTCCAGCGCGCTGAGCAGTTTCTGCTCTGGCGTGGACCGCTGCGACAGCGCGGTAATGCCGAGCGAACTGGTGTTGACCGCTGCCGCGGTCGGCGCCATGGCCATGACCGGCGAAGTGGCCACGGTGTTGGCCGCCATCAGGTAATCTTCAGGCGAAGCGGCGGCGTTGTCGGCACTCGACGCGGGATAAATGGCACAAACCAACGCAGCGCCACCTAGTCCGAGCCAGCTTCGCCTCCATCCAGACTTCGTTCTTCTCATTCGTTCAATCAAGCCAAGGGGATTGCTGCCATCTGCACCGTCGCCGGATCAGATGGCTTCTGAGCTTTCTTCTACAATCTGCCAGCCTGCCTGCGACTTCCGCATCGTCAGGGTCTTGCGCACCACGTCCCGGTAGTTGTCTGACCGGTAGCGCTGCACGAACACCGCCTGGGCAACGTCGCTGCTCACCATGCTGACGTCGAGATTCTCAATGTCCACGGTGATGGTTGACGGTGCGGTCAGCCGCTGCCGCCGGTAGTTGGCCCAGGCGGCGCGCGAAGCACCGTTTGAAGGCACGAAACCGGCGCCGTAGGACGCCAGATATCCGTCAACGTCCTGCGATTCCCAGGCACTCGCCCAACCGCGAACAGCACGCTCGATATCGGCGCTTTCGTCACGCACCACGGGCGGCTCGGGCTCCGGCTCGATCACTGGTGGCGCTGTGGGCTCCGGCTGCTCGACCACTGCAACCTTCACCGGCTCCTGCTGCTGAGGTGGCGGCTGCGTGGGTGCCGGCGTTACCGGCTGCGGCGCCGGCGTGTTGTCGGCCACGGTCGCGGCGACCGGCGGTGGTGTGTCGGCACGCGGAACCGAGAACAAACCGTTCACCGCCGAGAGCTTCACCCGCGCAGAGTCGTTGGCGCGATCCTGCTGAAGCGCGCGGTCGTACGCAGTGGCGGCCATCTTTGCGTAAAGATCGCCAAGGTTTTCATGGGCCGTGGAGTAACTGGGATGGGTCTGTATCGCGGCGAGCAGTGAATCCCGCGCTTTTTCGAAATCACCCTTCTCGGCGAAAAGCACCGCGAGGTTGTTGTAGGGCTCGGGCAGCTCCGGGTAGTCCTGAGTCAGCCCGGCAAAGACCTCGATAGCGTCGTCGTTTCGGCCCTTCTCGGCAAAGATAATGCCCTTGAGAAAGCGCAGCTCAGCGTCCCCGGGCGCCGCCTGGAGTAGCGATTCAATTTCCTGCAGCGCGCGATCGGTCTCGCCGCGCTCGTAGAGTTGGCGGGCCTCGTTGAGATCCGCGACTGCGGTGCCGGCAAAAAACACGCTTAGGCCGAGTGCGGTCAACAAATAGGATGCCCTACGGAACATGAACATATTAAAGGTTTCTCACTAAAACTCTTTATAACGGACGCTAACTGCAAAGCTTAACAGGAATGTGTCCAATATGGGACCAAAAACACTCCGGTTTCAGCGGTGTATAGTTACGCGGAATTATACGGGAGGTCACGTAATGAGCCAGCTTGACTTGACCGAAGACACGCTGGATACCCGTCTGGACGACGTCGAAACACGGGTACTCGGCTGCCTGATGGAAAAGGCCGTGCTCACACCGCGTCACTACCCGCTGACGATGAACGGGCTGCGTAACGCCTGCAACCAGAAGACCGGGCGCGACCCGGTGGTGAGCTGGCACGAGCACCTGCTGCACGGTGCGGTGGATCGGCTCGCGCAACGTGGCCTCGTGCGCATCCTCCAGGGCGGCCGCGCCCTGAAGGTCGAGCACGGCGCGGAACGCGCCCTGAACCTGGGGCCCGACGGCATCGCGCTCTTGAGCGTGCTGATGCTGCGCGGCCCGCTCAGCAGTGCGGACCTGATGGAAGCTGCCGGCCGGCTGCATTCGTTCGAGAGTGCGCAAGCGTTCCGGGAGACCCTCGAACGGCTGCTTGCGCACGAGCCGGAACCGCTGGCAGCCGCCCTTCCCGAGACCCACGAGGCCGAGCCGCAGCGCTTTCGCCACTGCCTTTCGGACAGCGACATACCGCCGGCCCCGGTACGCGACGGAGCCGCCGACGCCGCCCCGCCCGCCGGCGCAGACTGGCCCGGAGAGCTGGAGTGGATTCACGGGGAGTTGACCGGTATTCGCGACTTGCTGGACCCGGACGACAGCGAGTGAGCCCCTTACACAGCCCTTGCGAATGACGGTGGGCTCATGACGGAAGCCGGCGGTGTCCGCACGGTACTGAAACGGTGGCAGCCCCTCCTGATACTGCTCGCAATGCTGTGGGCGGTTGAGGTCGTCAATCTTGTCAGTGGCCGGGCGCTCAACGGCTTCGGCATTGTGCCTCGCCAGGTCAGCGGCCTGGCCGGCATCGTGGCCGCACCGTTCCTGCACGGCTCTCTGTCTCACATTATGGCAAACACCGCCGCCCTCCTGGTGCTTGGAGGCCTGCTCGCGCTGCGGGGCGCCAGGGCGTTCGTCGGCGTCACCGCAGCACTGGCGATCATCAGTGGCCTCGCCGTCTGGTGTTTTGCGCGCCCTGCCGTGCATATCGGCGCAAGTGGCGTCATTTTCGGCTACTTTGGCTACCTGGTTGCGCTCGGATGGTATGAGCGTACGCCCGCCGCACTGTTCATCGCGCTGGTGGTGGCGTTCATCTATGGCGGCATGCTGTGGGGGCTGCTCCCTTCAGGCAACGGCGTTTCCTGGGAGGCCCACGTGGCCGGCTTCGGCGCAGGCGTCCTGGCTGCAAGCTGGCAGGCGCGGCGCGTATAATAGGTGCATCTGCAGCATTCCGGCCAACTCAGGTTCCGGCGTGCGTAACACCTGACATACCGAGGCGATCGTTCCCCCATGAGTTACTACCAAGCACCCGTTCGCGACATCCAGTTCGTTATCGAAAACATTGCCGATCTTGAATCGCTGGCACGCCTGCCAGGCTTCGAAGACGCCGATCCGGAAACTGTCGCCTCCATCGTCGAGGAAGCCTCGAAGCTAGCCGGCGACGTGCTCGCGCCGCTCAACCGTATCGGCGATCAACAGGGCGCGACCCTGGAAGACGGCAACGTAACCGCCTCGCCCGGCTTCGGTGACGCCTACCGGCAGATTGTCGAGGGCGGCTGGAACTCGTTGTCGTTCAACCCGGAGTACGGCGGCCAGGGCATGCCGGGCCTGCTGGCGTTTGTGATCAGCGAAATCTGGCAGTCGGCAAACATGGCGCTGTCGCTGTGCCCGATGCTTACGCAGGCTGCCGTTGAGGCGCTGGAAGCGCACGGCTCCGACGCGCTCAAACAGCAGTACCTGGAGAAACTGGTCAGCGGTGAGTGGACCGGCGCCATGGACCTCACCGAACCCCAGGCAGGCTCGGACCTTGCGGCCGTGAAGACCAAGGCCGTGCCCAATGGCGACCACTATCTCCTTAGCGGCCAGAAAATCTACATCACGTGGGGCGACCATGGGATGACTGACAACATCATCCACTTCGTGCTCGCGCGCACGCCGGACGCCCCGGCCGGCGTAAAGGGAATTTCGCTGTTCCTCGTGCCCAAGTACCTGCTCAACGACGACGGCAGCATCGGCAAACGCAACGACATGCGGCCTCTGTCGCTGGAACACAAGCTCGGCATCCACGGCAGCCCGACCTGCGTCATGGGCTTTGGCGACGAAGGCGGTGCCGTTGGCTACCTCGTCGGCGAAGAGAACAACGGTCTGGCCTGCATGTTCACGATGATGAACCACGCGCGCCTCAACGTCGGCATCCAGGGTCTTGGCATCGCGGAGCGTGCCTACCAGCGCGCGGTGCGCTACGCGAAAGAGCGTGTGCAAGGCATGGCACCCGGCGTCGACGGCCGCGCAACGATCGTGCATCACCCGGACGTGCGCCGCATGCTGATGCTGATGAAGTCGCAGATTGAGGCGATGCGCGCCATGTCTTACCTCGCCGCGGCGCACCTTGACCACAGTCACCACGCCACCGACGACGCTGACAAGCTCAAGCATCGCGTGCGTGTCGACCTGCTCGTACCTGTCGTGAAAGGCTGGTGCACCGAGCAGTGCAATGAAGTCGCCTCGCTCGCGATCCAGGTGCACGGCGGCATGGGCTACGTGGAAGAAACCGGCGCTGCCCAGCACTACCGTGATGCACGCATCGCGGCCATCTACGAGGGCACGTCGGGCATCCAGGCGCAGGACCTCGCCGGCCGCAAAGTGATTCGCGACCAGGGTCGCGCGATCGGCGCGCTTTCCGACGACATGCGCGACACCGTGAACGCACTGCGCGACGCCGGTGACGGCTTCGGCAGCATGGCGGACACGCTGGCCGACGGCGTGAAAACGCTCGACAAGGCCGTTGCCACGCTGCTGTCGAGCTACGAAGACGATGTGCACGCCACCAACGCCATGGCGTTCAACCTGATGATGCTGACCGGCACCGTCACCGGTGGCTGGCTGCTCGCGAAGGAAGCGCTCACGGCCAAGGCCAAGCTGGCCGACAGTGACGACGAGTTCTACCGCACCAAGATCGTGACGGCGCGCTTCTACGCGCAGCAGGTGATGCCGCGTGCGCGGGCCTACGCCGAGGCGCTGGCTGCAGGCTCGAACGACATCATGGCCTTGGCCGAAGATCAGTTCTAACTCTGTGCCTGCTACACTCCTAGCAAGGGGGTGAGGTATGTCACAGGAAATCAGAGTGGTGGAGCGGACCCTCGGTCCCGCGCTGGAAGTCGAGGCGCGCTGCTCCGTTTTCAAGCTGCCGAAGTTGCTCGGGGAGAACTACGGACAGATTTCGGCGTACTGCGAAGCGTCCGGCATTGAGCCGGTCGACATGCCGTACGCCCGATACTTCGGCATCGACTGGGAAAAGGAAGCGCGCCGCGGCGCCTTAGGCATGCTCAAACAAATGCTGATGGAGAAGATGCACTTCGCCGCCGGCCGTTTTGTGAGCGCCCCTGCTGACGGCGACCAGTCAGTGCAGGCCCAAGATTTTGCCAGCCAGCAGTACCTGAGCACCTTTCACATCGGCCCCTACATGAAGGTGGGTGACACCTACAAGCGCCTGCTCGCCCATGCCACGGTCGAGGGCCTTGCGCTAATCGACCACTCTATCGAGCACTACGTCGACGACCCTACTAAGGTCGACAAAACCGAGCTGCGCACCGAGGTGATGATCCCGCTGCGCTAGCGCTTCGTACTCACTAGCCGGGCCCGCAGGGCGGGCCGCCGGCGCGGTTTTGCCAGCTGCTAGCCCTGCGCCAGCAGATCGCGAAGATCGATCACCGCCGCATTGGCCCGCGACAGGTAATTCGCCATCACGAGCGAGTGATTCGCAAACATGCCGAAGCCGTGACCGTTCAGGATGATCGGGCTGCGAACGGGGCTAAGGCTCGCCTCGAGCTCACGAATGATCTGCCGCAGGCTGACTGCGGCGTTTTTCTTGTCCAGCACTTCGCGGAAGTCCAGCTCTGCTGCCCGGAGAAAGTGCACCAGCGCCCACGCCGTGCCACGCGACTCGTAAAACACGTCATCAATCTCGTACCACGGCGTCTTCACGAACACGTCCGTCGACTGGGCCGTTGCCGATGACGCCGCCGCCTCTCCGGCAAGGTCAGTATTGACGCGGTCCTGGCCAACGCTGGCGCTCAGCCGCTGCGACAGGCTGCCCAGGCGCTTTTCCACCACGGCCAGCCATTCGCGCAGATTGTCCGCGCGGCTGAAAAACTGCGTGCTTTCGTCCACCGGATCCACGAGGCGATCGCGGTAGGCGCGCACGTAGCCAACGCCTTTGCGGTACTCGCGCTCGGTGGGCGGCAGAATCCACGAGTCGCTGGGGAAATTGAACGCGGGCTCGGCTTCGGCGAGGTCCGGGTCTTCCGTCGACTGGCTCTGCGAGCGGCTGTAGTCGTTACGCAAGACACGGGACAGGTCGCGCACCTGCACGAGCACGCCGTACTCCCAGTTAGGCATGTTGTCGAGCACCACGCCAGGCGGGCCAATGTCGTTAAGCAGGTAGCCGCCGGGCTTGTCGAGCAGGGTTTCGACGGCGCGAATCAGCGTGTCGGTGGTGGCGTAGCCGCTGATCGCCTCCTGACCCGGCGGGCCCTGGTTCACCCAGAATACGTCCGGTTCCCTCGACCAGTACCACGAGAGGACGCAGCCGAAGAGAAACAGCGGAATTAGCAGCAACATGCCGCGCTTGGACCAGCGCACAAAGCCGCTGTCGGCCGGTGACGTGGCAAAGGCATCCATGATTCGCGCCAGCCATTGGGCGATTTTGCCGGGTTGCTTGCTCATAGGTTCTGGGTTCTCCGCGGGTCGGTACGTGCGTTCATTCTGAGCAATAGCGCGCCGCTTAACAACCGCCCGCCGCTGCGCGTAAACTACCCTTCCAAGCCTTAGGACGAGCGAGATTACTATGCCCACCGTCGTTATCACCGGCGCCAATCGGGGCCTTGGACTGGAATTTGCCACTCAGTACGCTGCTGAGGGCTGGCGCACGCTGGCGTGCTGCCGCCAGCCGGAGCGCGCACCGGACCTGATGCAACTGGCCCAGGGCAGCCACGGCCGCCTCACCGTGCACCCGCTCGAGGTGACAAACCCGGACCACGTGAATGCGTTTCGGGACAGCCTTGGCACAAGCGGCATCGACGTGCTTATCAACAACGCAGGCATTTACGGCCAGAAGGGCGTGTCCTTCGGCAACTCCGATGCGGACATCTGGAAACACACGTTTCACACGAACGTAATTGCGCCGTTCCAGATCATGGAGAAGCTGCGCGACAACCTCGCCGCCGGCGAACGCCGCGTGGTGGCAAACGTCACAAGCAAGATGGGCAGCATCGCCGACAACGGGTCCGGCGGCAGCTACATCTACCGCTCCTCGAAATCAGCCCTGAACTCGGCGATGCGCTCCGCGGCGCTCGACCTGGGCGGTGACGGTTTCAAGGTCGTGCTGCTGCATCCCGGCTGGGTGCAGACAGACATGGGCGGTGACAACGCACTCATCGATGCGCAAACGTCGGTCAGCCGCATGCGCGGCATCATCGAGGGACTTTCAGCGCAAGACAACGGGCGCTTCATCGACCAGGACGGCAGCACTATTCCCTGGTAGGCCCAGCAAGCACCACCATTACCTCGGCGGGCTCTTCCGAGGTTAGGTGCAAGGCCGGCGCATCGCCGGAAACAAGCGCAAGGGCGCGGCGCTCCAGCAGGCGCCCTTCAATCGACAGCCCGCCGGACATGGCACACACCGCCGCTTGGTGCCCGGCTGGCGTTGGCACAACGAGCGAGCCCTTCGCCGCCAGGCTCGCGACGGACACCGTCAGACTGCCGTCGACCTGCAGCGAGTCTCCCGACCCATCACCCGTAAGCACCGGGCACAGGCGACCGCGCCGCGCATCGTCCGAAAAATAGCGCTGCACACAGCGGCTGGTCCTGGCTCCGACACCGTAAAGCGACACCAGCTCGACCGTGTCAGTCGAGGATTCGTTCTCGAAGGTCTGTTGTACCGGGTCTGCGGCCTCCAGCAGCACGGCTTCGCCACCCAGCACGCGGTGCTGTCCGCCGAGCCCGTCATTGCAGGACAGCATGCCGTCGAGCACCACTGCCAGGCGCAGCGCACCGGCCGGCGCCGCCACCACGCAAGCCGCCTGCGGCGCCAGGGAATCAAACTGCACAACCTGCACCCCGGCCGGAGCGAACGGCGCCGGCAGTGCGGCCACGTGCGTCGTGCAGCCGTCTGCGACGTCCCGCTTTTGCCTGGCAGCAGCCAGAATGTCGATCATCGATAGTGACTCCGCGATCGCGACAGGGGCCGCGCGTTGGTGAATAATCTGCGTTTGCCTGCCCCGGGGCAAGCCGTGACTATCGCCTGAATGACCGTGTACCCGCGTTGCGAAAACTGATTCATCCCTTTGCCCTTGCCTGCCGGCGCCGGTTTGGGCCGCTGCTAGGCACGCAGTTTGCCGGCGCGCTCAATGACAACGTGCTCAAGGCCGGCCTTATTGTGCTGGCCGCCTACTCAGTTGGCGGCAAAGCGAACGCTCCGGTCAACCTGGCGTCCGCCCTGTACCTTCTGCCGTTTTTGCTGCTGTCACCGCTTGCCGGCCAGCTTGCCGACAAGTACGACAAGGCGCTTCTGATTCGCCGCATCAAGCTCGCGGAGGTGGCAATCATGGCGGCGGCCGCCACGCTGATCGCGCTGCGCGCAGAAGCTGGCCTGATGGCTGCATTGTTTCTGGTCGGCGCGCAGTCGGCGTTTTTCGGGCCGCTCAAGTTCTCCATTCTGCCGCAGCACCTGCACCGGCCCGAGCTGATTGCGGGCAATGCAATGGTGGAAGCCGGCACGTTCCTCGCCATCATGATTGGCACCACGATCGGCAGCGTGCTGGCCGGCATGGCACCGTCCGGGTTGCCGCTGACCGCCGCGGTGCTTGTCGGCACCGCGCTCCTTGGCCTTGCCTTGAGCCACCTCGTACCAGCGGCGCCGCCGCCGTCGCCGGAGTTACGCATCAACTGGAATCCGCTGTCCGCCGGGTGGGAGCAGCTGCGGATCATTCATCGTGAGCGCACCGTGTTTCTTTCCGCACTCGGCATCGCGTGGTTCTGGTTTGTTGGCGCGACGTACATCACGCAGCTTGCAGGCTATGCCCAGCTTGCGCTCGGCGGCAACGAGCAGGTGGTGTGGCTGCTTCTGCTGACGTTCTCCGTTGGCATCGCACTTGGATCGCTGCTGTGCGAACGCGCAGCGGGCGGCCGGGTGGAACTTGGCCTGGTGCCCCTGGGCTCCATCGGCATCACCGTGTTCAGCCTGCACCTGTTCGCAGCCGTGGATCCGTTGCGGGTCGCCGCGCCGCTCGACATCGCTGCCTTTCTCGAGACACAAGGCAGCGGCCGGGTGCTTGTCGATCTGCTCGGCATTGGCGCCTCGGCGGGGCTCTACATCGTGCCGTTGCTGGCGCTGGTGCAACAACGCAGTGACCCCGCTCAGCGCGGCCGGGTGATCGCTGGCAACAACCTGCTCAATGCCGCCGCAATCGTGATCGCCGTGCTGCTGGCGATGGGACTGCTCGCAGCAGGCCTGAACACCGGCCAGGTATTCCTGGTCGTGGCCGTAATGAATGCCGCGGTGGCGGTGTACATCTACAGTACCGTGCCTGAATTCCTGCTGCGCTGCGTGGCGTGGCTGCTGTCGCACACGCTGTACCGCATCAGCAAGGCTGGCCTGCATCACGTGCCGGGCGAGGGTCCGGCGGTGCTGGTGTGCAACCACGTTGCCTATTCCGACCCGGTCGTTATCGCCGGAGCAGTGAGGCGCCCGGTGCGCTTCGTGATGGACCACAACATTTTTCGCGCGCCCGTGCTCGGCTACTTCTTTCGCACCATGCGCACCATTCCCATCGCGCCGTCAAAGGTAGACCCTCAACTACTGGAGCAGGCCTACGAGGCGGTCTCGGACGCGCTGAAAAACGGCGAGCTGGTGTGCATTTTTCCGGAAGGCAGCCTGACCCGTACCGGCGAGATCGCCGAGTTCAAGAAGGGCATAGAGCGCATCATTGCGCGCGACCCGGTACCGGTGGTACCAATGGCGCTCCAGGGTTTATGGGGCAGTGTTTTCAGCCGCAAGTACGGCCCCCCTGCCGCGAGCCTGCCGCGGCGTTTCTGGTCTCGAATCAATCTGCTCGTAGGCCCGGCCATTCCAGCGGCCGAGGTCACGGCAGAGGGCTTGCGCGACATCGTGGCTAACATGCGAGGTGACCATGCCTGACTCCCAATTCGACAAACAGCTGCGGGCGCTGATCGACGGCAAGACCAAGCCGGTCGGCTCCCTTGGCCGCCTTGAGGAACTCGCGCTGCAGGTTGCTAGGCTCCAGGGCACCGCGCAGCCCGACACCAGCTCCTGCGGCCTGACGCTGTTCGCCGGTGATCATGGCATGGCAACCGCCGGTGTCTCTGCTTACCCGCAGTCCGTAACGCGGCAAATGCTGATCAACTTCCTCGCCGGCGGCGCGGCGGCCAATGCGCTTTCGAATTCCCTCGGGGTAGCCATGCAGGTTGTGGATGCCGGCGTCGCCGGCGAGCCGGTCGAGCACCCGGATTTGCTGTCGCGGCGCGTGCGCGGCGGCACGAACAATGCGATCGAAGAACCCGCGATGGGCGCGGACGAATGCGCAACGGCACTGGCAGCAGGCAAGGCGCTTGGTGCGCAGGCCCCGCAGCCTGTGGTGGCGTTCGGCGAGATGGGCATTGGCAACACCTCCGCGGCCAGCCTCCTCGCTGCCAAGCTCACAGGCACCGATGTAGCCAGCCTGACCGGTCGGGGCACCGGCCACGACGACGCCGGCCTGGCGCGCAAGCGGGACCTGCTTGGACAGGCCGCGGCGCGCACCGCACCGCAGCTTGAGGCAATGGACGCACTTAAGGAATACGCAGGATTCGAGATGGTGATGATCACCGGCGCCATGCTTGGCGCGGCGAGTGCACGCCGCCTGGTCCTCGTGGACGGCTTCATCTGCACGGCGTCTGCGTACGCGGCGCTTGGCATCGACCCGTCCATCCGACCGGCGCTCGTGTTTGCGCACCGCTCCGCCGAGCACGGTCACGCCGCGCTGCTCGAAGCGATGGACGCAAGGCCGCTGCTGGATCTCGGCATGCGCCTCGGCGAGGGCACAGGCGCACTCCTGGCGTGGCCGCTGGTGCAGGCGGCCGGCGCCTTCCTTCGCGATATGGCGAGCTTTGACAGCGCGCAGGTTGACGGTCCGGCATGAAGCGCTTCGCCACCAACGAACTGGCGATTTTTGCACTGGCGGTGCAGTTTCTGACCCGCTTTCCCGTGCCGGTCGGCGACTCATACACACCAGCCCGGCTTGCGGCGGGGCCGCGCTACTATCCGCTCGTCGGCGCGCTCGTTGGCGCCGCGTGCGCCTTCGTCTACCTGCTCACTGAAAACACTTTCACGGCGCCCCTGGCGGTGGTCCTCGCGCTCGGTGCCGGCCTGCTTTTCACCGGTGCTTTCCACGAGGACGGCCTGGCAGATACCTTCGACGGCATCGGCGGCAACAGTCGCGAGCGTGCCCTTGAGATCATGCGCGACAGCCGCCTGGGCACGTACGGCACGCTCGCGCTTTGCGTGGTGCTGGCGGCCAAGGTCGCGGCGCTTCTCGCGATGCCGCCCGCCCGGGTGGCCATGATGATGGTTGTGGCGCATACCCTGTCGCGCCTGTCGGCGGTGCTGGTCATGGCCAGCAGCCAGTATGTGCGCGATCACGGCACCGGCAAGCCAACCGCCGACGGCATTGGCGCCGGTGGCCTTACCGTCGCCGTGCTGACCTGCGTGCTGGTGCTCGGCTGGGTCGTCATGGCCAGGGGCGTCACTGCGGCGCTATGTGTCGTTGCCGGAACCCTGCTCGGGCACCTGTTCATGCGCTCGTTGTTCGAGCGTCGTCTTGGCGGGTACACGGGCGATACGCTCGGCGCCGTGCAGCAGATGAGCGAACTTGGCGCCTATCTCGGGTTTCTCGCATGGCTGTAATTCTGATGCGCCACACCCGGCCGGTGTTTGGCAGCGACTACTGCTACGGCAACCTGGACATTGGCCTGGCCGACACCTTCGACGCAGACGCAGCGGCGGCAATCGCGCTGTTGCCTACTGTCGAGCACATCGTTTCGAGCCCGCTGCAACGGGCACGCCAGCTCGCACAAAAGATCGCGGAGCAGCGCGAGCTACCGCTCGCCGTTGACCCGCGCGTCAGCGAAATGGACTTTGGCGCCTGGGAAGGCCTTCCGTGGGCCTCCGTGTCGCGCGACGAGCTCGATGCCTGGGCGGCAGATTTC
This sequence comes from Pseudomonadota bacterium, assembly GCA_038533995.1. GTDB lineage: Bacteria > Pseudomonadota > Gammaproteobacteria > Steroidobacterales > JBCAXP01 > JBCAXP01. The sequence goes on along the minus strand of JBCAXP010000003.1, from coordinate 17,451 downwards.
CTCGACGCACGGCCGCACGGCGGCGAGAGCGTGCGCATGGTCTGGCAACGCTGCCAGGACGCGCTGGCAGAATACGCCAGCCGCGACGGTGATACCCTCGTCGTTTGCCATGCGGGTGTAGTGCGCGCCGCGTTTGCGCACGGCTGCACTGAAGAAGAATTTCAAACGTCTATCGGCTACGGCGAAACGCGGCGTTGGCCCGGTGACGACAACCAGACCGGAGACTGTGAATGAGCGACGAAGAAGGCCACGTCGAGAAAATGAAGAAGCTCCAGAAGGAGCACCGCAAGAAGCAAAAGGAAACGCACGATCCCGAACGCGGACTCGTACTCGTCCACACAGGCAACGGAAAGGGCAAGTCGAGCTCGGCCTTCGGCGTGATTGCGCGTGCCCTCGGCTGGGGGCAACGCGTTGCGGTCGTGCAGTTCATCAAGGGCAAGTGGGTAACGGGAGAGCGGCAGTTTTTCTCAAAGCTCGACGGCGCCGTCGACTGGTTCACGATGGGCGATGGCTTCACCTGGGACACACAGGACAAGGCCGCCGACACCGAAGCGGCGCGACTCGCCTTCGAGCGCGGACGGGAGATGCTTTCAAGTGGCGACTACGACCTGGTCGTGCTCGACGAAATCAACATCGCCCTACGTTACGACTACCTGTCAGCGGAATACGTGAAGGCAGGGCTCGAAGCGCGCCACCAGCGCACGAGCGTGATTCTGACCGGCCGCGACGCGCCCGAGTTGCTCTGCGACTACGCCGACCTGGTGAGCGAGATGCGCGAAATCAAGCACCCCTACAAGGCTGGTATTCGCGCGCAGCGCGGCATCGACTTCTAGCGCTGCCGTGCTGCTGAGCAGAGCGTCAGGCGACCAGGCGTGTCCCGTCGTCGGCAACCAGCGACGCCAGCACGCTGCGCTTGCCGGTAAACGGTCGCCGGCCGTGCATGACGAGATAGTTGTCAACAAGCGCAACGTCGCCGGCCTGCCAGTTGAGGTCGAACGAGAGCTCATCTGACAGCGCGATAGCCGTGTTCATTGCCGCCTCGTCAATCGGTGAGTCGTCACCAAAGCAGATCGACTTGCGCGGGTCGTTGCGCGTGTCCTGCCAGCCGCGAAACGCGGCGATAAGCTGATTGAAAAACACCCGGCGGCCGTCGAGCAGCGCGCGCACCGCCGGAAGCACGGGGGTTGTAGCGCGTAACACTTCGCCGGGAAGCCACTCATGACGGTAGCCGAGCGCCGCGAGCCGCGCCTCGGCCTCGGCAACCGACTCGACGCCGAGCGTGCTGCGCCAGCTTCGGCCCTGGCCGGAGGTGGGGTCGTCATTCCCCGGCATTACATTGCTGTAACGTACGCCGAGTTCCTCGCACTGGCGTACAAACTCCGGTTCAGCATGCTGCAACTGCTCAAGCAGTACGTCGGATCGGCACAACGGCGTTGCCCCGTCCCGTTCCGGGGCAATAAGGCAGCAGAAAAATAGCCGCGACGGAAACAGCGGCGTCTGCGCCATTTCGTGGTGAAGAAAAATCGATACGTCGGGCGGCGCCTCGTTGGCAGTAAACACCTTGTCGGTCTTGTTCACTCTCACCGCATTGGACAGCGACTCCTCGTAGGTGAAGCTCTCCATGCCGAAGGCGCTCAGGAAGGCATCGAACTCCTCGGCCGTGCCAATGGGAAAACCGCGGAACAGTATCGCGCCGTGTCGCGACAGAGCGCCCAGCAGCTCGTCGCTCGACTGGCGAGCATAGTCGATGGCGGCGTTCAGATCGACGGCTTCAGCGGGACCGAGAGCGAGCGGAAACAGCTCGCCGAATTGCTGCTGACCGGGAACAGGCAACTCCTGGACGGCTACGGCACACATGATGGGAATCCTTCCTCAGTAACAATTGGGCTTAGCGAAAAATCGGGCTTAGTCAAAAATCGGGTTAAACGCCCCGAACGCCGCTTCGGTGAACACGCCCGGGTCATTAAAGCGACGGTGTTGATCGAGCGCGGAAATCGCCGCCATCTCGGCTTGCTCAAGTTCAAAGTCGAACAGCGCCAGGTTCTCGCGCAGCCGCTCGGGCCGCGTGGTCTTGGGAATTACCGATGTGCCCCGCTGAACGCCCCAGCGCAAGACTACCTGTGCGGGCGTGCGCCCCACGCGCTCGGCCGCGGCGACCACGGGCGCGGCGGTGAGCACCGTATCGGCAGCGGTCGCCATGTCGAGCTGCACGTACGACAGCGCGCCGAGCGGCGAGAAGGCGGTGAATGCCATTCCGAGCTGGCGCGCATACCGCAGCAGTTTCTCCTGCGCAAGGAACGGGTGCGACTCCACCTGGAGCATTGCCGGCGCAATCCGTGCGTAGGCAACCAGGTCGGCTAGCAGCGCGCTGTTGTAATTGCACACGCCGATGTAGCGCGCCTGGCCACCGTCGACCAGCGCCTCCATACCGCCCCAGGTTTCGTGCCGCGGAACCGGATCGACTTCCATCTTTGGATTCGCGGCGGTCGGATCGAAAAACCACTCCGGCGGATAACGCTCGGCAATATCAACATAGCGCAGCGAAATCGGAAAGTGCACAAGATACAGATCGAGGTACTCCAGCCCGAGGTCGGCCAGGCTGCGCTCACAGGCAGGCTGCACGTGTTCACGGCGATGGTAGGTGTTCCAGAGCTTGGACGTCACCCATAGCTCGTCACGGGTGCACAGGCCATCGGCGAGGGCGCGCGCGATGCCCTCGCCGGCCTCCTTTTCGTTGCCGTAGTCGCAGGCACTGTCGATATGCCGGTAGCCGGCCTTGATCGCCGTATACACCGCATCGGCCGTTTCGGACCGGTCGATCTTCCACAGCCCTAAGCCAACCGCTGGCATGGTTGTATCGGCAACGGCGATCGTCGTCATTTTTGAGCTCCTTGTTGCTGTTTGAGAAACGAGTCCATGTCGATGCAGACACCCTGATCGCTTGAGGCCTGCGCGGCGGCCGCTACTGCAATGGACCAGTAGCCCTGTTCAGCTGTCGCACAATCGGTCGGCTTGCCGTCAAGCTGGTCAGCAAACGCAACGTGTTCAAAGTACGTCGCGCCGTGGTGTCCGCTCTGCTCGATCAGGCGCGCATATCCGACCTGCGCCTTTCGCGATGGCGCCGTCTCGTCACGCTCGATAGTGACGCTGGAACGTGCCACTTCGTCGCGGAGAAAATCGAAGCGCTCGTTGGCCACCACGCGCCCTTTGTCACCGCATACAACCAGTTCCTCGTAGAAATGCGGGCTGAACATATTGAGTGCGAACTGGGCCCGCACCTCGTTAGCGTACTCGATCACGACCAACGCATGATCGTCGATGTCCGACTGCTGCTCGTCATAATTGAAGTCGGTAAAGGCGACAGCCTGTCCGGAAGTGGCAAACACGCGCTTCGGAGGGGCGGCAGCGAGCAAATTGAGAAGGTCGAAGTAGTGACAGCACTTCTCGACCAGCGTGCCGCCCGAGAACTGATTGAACTTGTTCCACTGCCCAACCTTGTCGAGAAACGGTGGGCGGTACTCGCTCATCGACAGCATCTTTACGCTACCAACGCTTGCGCGGTCGATTACTTCGTGGCGTGCTTCGACGTACGGTGCCTTGTACCGATACTGCAAACCAACCTGGATGAAGCTCGGATAGCCCGTGGCAATATCGAGAATACGCTTCGCGCCGGCCAGCGTCGTGGCCATGGGTTTTTCCAGCAGTATCGGCTTGCCCGAGCGGGCCGCAACTTCGAGTACGTCAACGTGGGTGTGGTTCGGTGTGCAAACAATCAGCGCGTCGACGTCAGGGTCTTCACAGGCGGACTCCAGCGACTCATGCACGACCAGATCGTGCGAGGCGTGCGAGGCAAACTCCTCGCGGGCAACGGCAACGCTTTCAGGGGCTTCGTCGTAAATGCCGTGGACGCGCACGCGGCCCAGCATGCTTGCAACGCGCATGTGCTCCTGGCCAATGGTGCCGGTACCGATCACGTTGACCGTGTGCCTGGCGACCGGTTGATCATAGATGTACCGGTCGCCGCCCGTAATGTGGCGCTGGCCCGAAGCAGCCTCGAAGTAGCGCAGCCGCGGTTTGTACGGCGCGTTCACGAGCACACTCGCAAGGGCCGCTCTGCCCGGCCACGTCGACAGCTGCGCAATTTTTCCTCTTCCCTGCCTGCATCAGGTAAGCTCGATGCAGCAACAGTCACGGAGCTCTTCGCAAAATGGCAACGGGGCGCTGGCAAACCGGCCGCACTACGATCAAGGACATTGCCCGCGCGGCAAACGTCGATCCGTCGACGGTAACGCGCGCTCTTCAAGGCAGCGAGCGGGTCAAGGCTGAGACGCGTGAGCGCATTGCCGCTCTGGCCGAGAAGATGGGCTACGTGCCGAACATGGCCGCGCGCACGCTCGTTACCGCGAGCAGCGGTCTGATCGGCGTGGTGATTCCCGATCTTACGAATCCTTTTTTCGCCGATCTCGGCCGTGGCATCGAAGACGAGGCCGAGAGGCACGAACTGCGCGTGCTCATTCACGACACTCGGGGCATCGAAGCGGTCGAGCGCGCCGGCATCGATCTTTTTCTGCAGCTCAAGGTCGACGGCCTGATTGTGCCGATGGCCCGCAGTCCGCAGGCGTATTACGACAGGCTTCCCGCCCGACTGCCGATTATCCACGTCAATCGCGAGGAAGCTCCGCATCACGTGAGCTGCAATCGCACGGCCGGCGCCCGGTCCGTCATGCAGCACTTGTTTGACCTGGGGCATCGCCGTATCGCTTTTGTGGTCGGCCCGCACGGTCCGGGTCCCGAGCCGAAGAGTTTTGCCTATCGGGAAGCGCTCGAAAAAGCCCATATCGACTACGACCCCGAGTTGATTTTTGCCTTCGACGGCACGCTGCCGAGCTGCGAAGTTACGGCTGACCAGCTGCTCGCCCTCGACGACAGGCCGAGCGCGGTGTTTGCGCATAACGACATCAACGCCATCGGACTGATCCACGCACTGCGCGACCGCGGCGCCTCGGTACCCCATGACATCTCGATTGCCGGCCACGATGACATTCACCTGGCCGCCTATGTCGATCCGCCGCTGACAACCGTGGCCTGGCCGATGTACGAACTCGGCCAGCACAGCGTCCGCCACTTGCTGAGCCTTGACCGCGGCAGGCAGCCGGGCGCACCCAGGCTGCCCATGCCAAGGCTAATCATCAGAAAGTCCACGGGACGACCGGCTAGTAGTTGAACCGGAAGTTGACGCCGAAATACCGATCGGCGGCACGCGGTATCTGGTACCGGAATCCGTCACCGGAGAACGTCGTGGCGTACTGATCGTCGGTCAGGTTCTTGCCGATGAGCGTAATGCCGAGGCGGTCGTCTTCAGTCCAGTAGCCAACGCTCGCGTTCAGAATGCCATAGTCCGGCAGCAGGAACGGATCTTCGTCGGTCTGGCCAATGTTGCCCGACAGAATTTCGTCGGTGTAGATATAGCTGGCGTCGAACTGCAGGCGGCTGCCGCTGGCGAGCGGAACATCGAACGCCGCCGCCGCGTTGTACTTGAGATCCGGCGCAAACGGCAGCGGAGCGCCGGTGGTGGACTCGGCATCCGAGCTTGCGATGCCGCCGGAAAAAGTCAGCTGGTCAGTCGGCGCCCAGATGACGTCGAGCTCGATGCCCTGCGTTTCGACATCGCCGCCGTTCGTGAAGCCGGTGATTGTCGTGCCGTCGGAATCGTCAAAGTCGTTGGCCTGGAAGTTCTCGATTTCCATGTCGTAGACGGCGAGCGAGACAAGACCCCAGTCGGCCTGCCACTTCACTCCAAGCTCGATCGTGTCCGACTCCTCGGCCTCGATCGGATTTATGTCGTCCGGGTCCATGTTGTAGAACACGTTAAAGGCCGGCCCCTTGTAGCCGGTAGCGTACGTGCCGTAGACCATTACGCCGTCAGTGATATTCCACTGGACACCAATTTTGCCGGCCACGTTGTCTTCGTCGGTCGAACCGGAGAAGTTGGTATCGGACTGGTTGTTCGCTTCTTCATCCGAGCCCGGTACGCGTTCGACGAACCGCGGTCGCACGCCGACGCCGCGGCGGCCAAACTCATCGTTGCTACGGCGGTTGTGGCTGTAGGTCACTTCGTCATTCGTGTAGCGCAAGCCACCAAGCAGCCTGAAGTTATCGGTGATTGCCCAGCTGCCCTGGCCGAAGACCGCGTAGTTGGTGAACTCGGTTTCCATGAAACCGGTTGCTGAAACGATGTCGTTGGCGTTACAGGTGATGCCGTTTGCTGCGATGAAATCGGCAATCTCCATGTCCGTCGGGTCGTCCTGGCCGAGCGTAAACTGGATGTGGTTGCGAATCGCCGCGTCGAGCTGGCCGCCGTTATTCTGGCAGCTCGCGTCGCGCGTGAAGTTGCGCTCCGAATCGATGTTCCAGTAGAAAACGCCGGCCTGCCACTCGAACGCGTTGCCTACTGGCGAGGCAATGCGAAACTCCTGGGAAAACTGCCGCCATTCCTGCGGTCCGATGTCGTGCAGCTGGAACGGCACGCCGAACACCGGCTCGGTGCTGTCGCCGGCGATCGAGGTGAAGTCACCCTCGCGAAACTCGGTGTTGTCCCACGAGCGCTGCGCAGTGATCGAAGTAAGGGTGTACTCGCCAAGCTCCGCCGTGATTTGCATCGACATCGCGGTGGTGGAGTCCAGCGTGCGGGTTTCAAAGTCATGATCGACGCGGCGCTGGTTGAGATCAAGCCCGTCGCCCGAAGGCACCGCCTCGGAGTCCGGGTTGCGACCACTCGGACGCGCCTCCAGGTCGGCGCAGCAGTCGTTGCTGGCTTCGTAGTCCTCGAAAATGAAAAGCGCCTGGATGGTGTCGCTCACGTCGTACTCGAGCATGGCGCGAACCGCTTCCTTGTCGTAGCCGTTGACCGTCTCGTTGTTGAACACGTTCGTAATGAACCCGTCGAACTCGCTGTTGAGCACGGTAACGCTGCCGCGCAAAGTGTCGGTCAGCGGGCCGCCGACCCGCGCGCGCAGCTGGTATTCGTTGTCCTGGTAGAACGTACCGCTCAGGTAACCTTCGAGCTCGTTGCCGGGACGCTGGGTCGTAATGTTGACGACGCCGGCCGATGCGTTCTTTCCGAACAGCGTGCCTTGCGGCCCGCGCAGCACTTCGACGCGCTCCAGGTCATAGAGGTCGCCGAAGGCCTGGCCGGAACGCCCCAGCACGACTCCGTCCACAACCGTCGACACGCTGGGCTCTGCAGCCACTGAGAACGAGATGGTGCCGATGCCGCGCACGGTCAGCGCGCTGTTGCGAGTCGTGTTGCCGGTGCGAAAACTCACTGACGGCACCAGCGCCTGCAGGTCTTCCAGATTGCTGCTGAACGATGAGTCAATCTGGTTCTTGCCCAGCACGGAAACGGCGACGGGAACGTCGCCGACGTTCTCTTCGCGCTTCTGCGCTGTCACGGTAATTTCTTCGAGGACGCCCTGCGCGTGGGCAGGTTCGGCGGGCACGGTGATTGCCACGCCCGTCGCAAGCATTGCCGGCACCACCATTGGCTTGAGTAGACGCATCGTTTGCTCCTTGGGATCGCGGTCCTAAAACGTTTAAGTCCCGGCGGGGAGTCGGCGCACCGTCCTGGTACCGGCGACTGCCGATGTCCCATCGCCTGCTCCACTTCATACTCCTGGGCGAAAAAAAATGCAAACGTTTGTATTTTGCTGCGATGCGTCTAAGCGTCTGTCTATGCTTTAGTTTTGCGTTGCGGCAACGGGATTACGCAGCAGCCACCACCACGCAATTATGTTTAACCCACCGAGGGATGCGACGAGCGGCCAGAAGGCGCTGCCCAGCCCACCGACGAGTCCGACGGGCGAAAACAGCAGGTACAGAAACACCACCGCGGACAGCAGGGAGAAAGCAACCGGCCGCGCGAACCGCCATGGGGTCAGGTCCACGAGGTCTCGGGATTCGTAGCTCCACGCGGTCTCCCGCGGCCGCGCAACGCCGAAGGCCAGCATGATGCCGACCTCGATCACAAACAGGATCGCGTAGAGGTGCAGAAAGTGAATTCCGATGGCGTCCTTGAACACAAACTGCGCCAGGCCATACGCCACCAGGTGAAAGACGATCGCGCACTTCGCGCCGAGCGCAGGCACTCGGCGCGTGAACAATCCGACCAGCACAACCGCGATCACGGGAATGTTGTAGAAGCCCGTGAAGATGCGAATGATCTGCCACAGTCCGTCCGGCGCGTACTGCAACAGCGGTGCAACGATGAACGAAAAAAGCGCGATGATTACGCTGGCAATCTTGGCTACCTTCACCAGTTGCTCATCCGACGGCGGCACCGTCTTCATCGGCGCGTAAACATCCATGCAGAACAAGGTCGCAGCGCTGTTGAGCAGCGAGTTGAACGAACTGAACACGGCGCCCAGCAACACCGCCAGAAAGAACCCTCCGAGGTACGCCGGCAAATAGTCGGTGATCAGTCGCGGATACGCCTGATCGATGGAAGCAAGGTCCGGGCCGTAGAGGTGGAACGCAATCACACCCGGAATCATCATCATGAACGGCACGAGGAGCTTGAAAAAGCCCGAGAACAAAACGCCCTTCTGACCCTCGGCGAGGTTCTTGGCGCCGAGCGTTCGCTGGATGACGTACTGGTTGGTGCACCAGTAAAACAGGTTGGCGAAAATCATGCCGGTAAAGAGTGTGCCGAACGGCGTCGGGTCTTCAGGCCCGCCGATCGCGTTGAGCTTTTCCGTGTGCTCACTGCCAAGCGTTGACAGTCCGGCGGCAACGCTGCCGTCGCCGAGCGCGGCAAGGCCGAGCACCGGCACCAGCACGCCGATAATCAACAGCCCCACCCCGTTCAGCGTGTCGGAAACGGCAACCGCCTTGAGGCCACCAAAAATCGCATACACCGCACCGATGCAGCCAATCGCGACAATCGTAATCACCAGGCCCTGGCTGTAGCTCACTCCGAGGAGTTCGGGCACATCGAACAGCAACAGCACAGCTATCGAGCCCGAGTACAGCACCGACGGGATGGTGACGAGACCGTAACCGACCATGAACAGAACCACCGAAAGCCGGCGGACTCCGTCGTCAAAGCGGTCGTTGAGAAACTCCGGCAGCGTCGTGAAGGCGCCGGCCAGGTAGCGCGGCAGAAACACCAGCGCCATGCAGATCGTGGCAAACGCCGCGGTGACTTCCCACGCCATGCTGGACAGGTTGAAGCCGTACGCCGAGCCATTCAGGCCGATGAGTTGCTCCGCCGAGAGGTTGGTCAGCAGCATCGAACCGGCGATAAACACGCCGGTGAGGCCGCGGCCGGCCAGGAAGTACCCGTCGCGCGACGACGCCTCGCCCTTGGTCTTCTGGTAGGACACGTACGCCACGAGCGCCATGAAGAACGCGCAGCTTGCAAGCGTGGTGAACAGATTGTCCGCGACCATCAGAGTGTGACCTTCGGCAGCCTGGATGCCGGCCAGACCCTAACCGATGCGCGCGCGGTGCGCCAGAACGCGGAATTACTTGAAAGCGGGAATAGCGGTGAGAGTCCGGCCATCCCTGGCCGGGCGTCCTTCCGTAGTCGGTAGGTAAGCGAAGGGTTCGCAGCCAGATGGCCTCGCCTCGGCATGGAGGAGGCGCTTGCCGCATCTGGCGCCCAAGCACCGAGGCCTCGGGCTTGGTCGCAGGGCAGGATGACGATCAGCCTGCGTACAGGTACGTTATAACATATCTACAATGCTTGTCTAATATCGGGCTCACGGGGCTGGGCGCGGTACGGGCACAGAAGCCGTTTGACACGGCCGGAGACCGGCAAGCCAAACGTTGTGCGATCATCAGCGGGTGCCAAGCGAGCCTCGATTGCGCGCCCTACCCTCACATTCACAAAAATCCAGCAGTACCAGGAGCAACCCATGCACGGCGAGTACAAAGTTCCGAACGGCAAACTGGTCGTGGTCGATCTCCATGTGAAGGACGGCAAACTGACCGACGTGCAACTCGCGGGCGACTTTTTCCTTGAACCTGCCGAGGCTCTGGGCGACTTCAGTCGCGCGCTCAACGGCCAGCCGGCGGACGCCACCGCCGCCGAGCTGACGGCCGCCATCATGGCGGAGCTCCGCCCGGATGCGACACTTATCGGCTTCAGCATAAAGGCGGTTGTGATTGCGGCGCGCCGGGCGCTCGGCACAGAGAAAACCTGGCATGACTTTGAATGGCAAATCATTGAAGCCAGTGAACCGCTGTCGCCGGCGATGCACCTGGCGCTGGACGATGTGCTCGCGACGGCGGTTGACGAGGGGCGCCGCGCACCGACGGTGCGTTTCTGGGAGTGGGATCGCGCTGCCGTCATCATCGGCGCCTTCCAGTCGCTCAGAAACGAGGTCGACCTCGACGCCGCCGCAAAGCACGACGTGCAGGTGGTACGGCGGGTCACCGGGGGCGGCGCCATGTTCGTGGAGAAAGGCACCGCGATCACCTACTCGCTGTATGCGCCGGGTGAACTCGTCAGCAACATGAGCATCGCCGACTCCTACGCATTCTTCGACAGCTGGATTCTCAAGGCGCTAAACGAACTCGGAGTCGACGCGGTGTACAAGCCGCTCAACGACATTGCGAGTCCGCAGGGGAAAATCGGCGGCGCGGCGCAAAAGCGCTACCGGCGCGGCAGCGTATTGCACCACGTGACGATGGCGTACGACATGGACGCTGCAAAGATGATGCAGATTCTGCGCATTGGCCGCGAGAAGCTCTCCGACAAGGGCACCGCAAGTGCGGCCAAGCGTGTCGACCCGGTGCGCAGTCAGACCGGCCTGCCGCGGCTGGAGGTCATGGCCCGCATGGCCGAGACGTTTACCGAGCTGTACCACGCCAGACCAGGCAGGATAGAGCCGGACGAGTTTGCCGCGGCCGAGGAGCTGGCGGCGGGCAAGTTTTCGAGCGAGGACTGGCTGCGCTACTTACCCTGACATGGATAACGTTAATTCAATGCAAAGATTCAACAAACCGGTTTGGCTGGCCGCTGCCTGCCTGCTCGGCCTGACATCTGCTGTCAATGCCGAGGCGCCCTACGTAGATCCGGCAGATGACACAGAGCACCTCGGCGCGCCGCAGAACGTGCTTACCTGGACGCCGAAGCAACAGGTCGCCGGCTACCGCAACTCCGACAGGATTTTTCCGACAAGAACGATCAAGGCCGGGACAAACGTGCATCCGCTGCCCTACCAACGCGTTGACCTTGACGACGTTGAAATCCGCATGGGCGGTCAGTCCATGACGGTCGCGGAGTACTTCACGCGCCAGAGCGTTGCCGGCCTGCTGGTGATCAAGGATGGCAATATCGCCTTCGAGCGGTATGGTCTTGGCAACGACGAAAACAGTCGGTGGATTTCCTTCTCCGTCGCGAAGTCCGTGGTTTCGATGCTGATTGGCGCTGCGATTCAGGACGGCTACATCGCCAGCGCCGATGAAAAGGTCACCCGCTACCTGCCCCGCTTGCAGGGCTCATCCTACGACCAGGCATCGATAGCCGACCTCCTGCAAATGGCATCGGGCGTGCAATGGAATGAAGACTATGCAGATCCAGAATCCGACGTGGCGTCGGCATCGTGGGAAACGATTGCGCTCTACGACTACCTGCGAGAAAAGCCGCGCCTCGCCGAACCGGGTGAGAAGTTCAACTACAACACGGCGGAAACCAACCTCGCCGGAACGCTGTTGCGATCGGCCATCGGCAACAACCTCGCCACCTACCTTTCGGAGAAAATCTGGCGCCCGTTCGGCATGGAGGCGGACGGCTCGTGGAACCTCACAGAGCCTGGCGGCGGAGAGTTTGGCGGGTGCTGCATCAACGCGACGCTGCGCGACTACGGCCGACTTGGTCTTTTCGCGTTGGCCAATGGAAAACTCGCCGATGGCACGCAGGTACTGCCGTCCGAATGGATGACCGAGTCCACCACGCCGTCCCGCGGTTACAACGGCTACGGCTACTTCTGGTGGTTACAAGGCGACGGCGTATTCACGGCCAGCGGCATCTTTGGCCAGGGCATTTACCTAAACCGCGACGAAAACACGGTCATCGCGTTGCACAGCGCCCGACCGGTCGCAAGCAAAGAGGCTGACTGGGCCTGGCAAAACGCCATGTACCAGGCCATCGCCGACGCACTTCGCGACTGACCGCCTGGCCAGGCCGGTCCTAACAGTCCGATGTCCGGCAAATACTGAAGTTTCGATAATGCGCGGCAATCAGCAGGCTGGCCGACAGGAGCGTGACCACGCGTTCGCCGTTCTCGCCGAGCGCGTCGTGCAGCATCGTGCCGGCCATCACGATACCCGCCAGGCCGATGCACCCGAGTGCCAGCACGCGCAGATCCCTGTGTCGCCACCACCCAATCCCGAACGCCACGAGCGCGGTTGGAACGACAATCCACAGCATGATGTGGTGAAAGTGCTCGTCGCTGTGAAAGGCGGCTGGCAGCATCGCCCCCGTGACCATCAGCGCTGGCAGCAGGAGGCAATGAACGACGCACGCCGTCGATGCCGCCATGCCGAGCCAGTCAGCCACGGTCCGTGTTGTGTCCATGCGCACATCGATCATCGTCGTCTCGTCAAAGGTGTCATTTCGATCCATCGTTATGAACTTTCCCATGAAACGTTATAACATATCATTTTATGCGCCCATTCTGAAGGCTGCATCGTTGAACCGAATGCGGCTTAAGCAGTCACAACTGGAGCACGGAGCCGGCGGCCCGGGGTCTTGATGCTCGACAAAAAAACACCTTCCATCGACGTAAGCGATCTCACATTTAGCTACGCCGACAAGACAATTTTGAACATTCCGCAGTTCACGCTCGACCGCGCATCGAGCGTAGCTGTGATTGGACCGTCAGGCTGCGGCAAGACCACTTTTCTGCACCTTCTGGCCGGTCTGATTCGGCCCAATGCCGGTAGAATCGAGGTTCTGGGGCAGCGCCTCGATGAACTCAAGGCAGCGTCGCTGGACCGCTTTCGCGGCCGCCACATTGGCCTGGTGTTTCAGCGCCTGCATCTCCTGCCGGCCCTGAACGTCAGGGACAACGTATTGCTCGCTCAGCGTCTCAGCGGCAGCGGTGGCGATGCCGGGCGGGTGGCGGCACTGTTCGATCAGCTCGAACTCAGCGGCCTTGAGCATCGAATGCCGTCGATGCTTAGCCAGGGACAGGCGCAGCGGGTCGCTATCGCGCGCGCCCTGGTACACGGTCCGGAGCTGATCATGGCCGACGAACCCACCTCGGCCCTGGACGACGGTCATGCAGAGCGCGCGCTGGCGCTGCTGCAATCGTCGGCCCGGAGCGTTGGTGCGGCGCTGCTGGTGGTCACCCACGATCAACGTGTTCGCGGTCGTCTCGACGGTGAGCTCGACCTTGAGGTGGCACCATGACGTGGCTCCGCCTCGCCATCGCCAACCTCCGGCTGTCGCCGCTGACGTCGGCCGTCAATATGCTGCTGATGGCGCTTGGCACCGCGAGCATCGTGTTGCTGATGCTTGCCGGCTCGCAGCTCTCGGAGACGATGACGCGCGACGCCGGCGGCATCGACCTGGTGCTCGGGTCAACGGGAAGCCCGGTCCAGCTGGTGCTGTCCGCCGTCTACCATGCCGATCTGCCGCCCGGGAATATTTCGCTTGAGGACGCTGAGCAGTGGGCCGATGACCCTCGGGTGAGAACCGCCATCCCGCTCTCGCTCGGTGACAGTTATCGCGGCCATCGCATCGTGGGAACCACCCCGGAGTATGCGGAGCTCTACGGCGCCGGGCTGGCGTCTGGCCGTTTCTGGAACGAGACATTGGAAGCGGTCGTTGGGTCGGCCGCCGCGCAGTCCGCGGGCTTGAGTCCGGGCGCCAGTTTCGAGGGCTCCCATGGCCTGGAGTCCGGCGGTCAGCGGCACGATTCGCATCCGTATCGCGTCGTGGGCGTGCTGGAGCCAACCGGAACGGTGGTGGATCGCCTGATCCTGACGTCGCTGGAAAGCGTTTGGGATCTCCACGGAGCAGGCGATGATGACCATGACGACGAGCACGGCCACGACGATGACGACGACGAACACGGCCATGACGATGACGACGACGAACACGGCCATGACGATGACGACGACGAACACGGCCATGACGGCGACGGGCACGAGGACGACGACCACGCTGACGATGCTCACGACCATGAGGACGAGCCTGAGCATGACAGCGGGCACGACCGGCACGACTCGAGCGCCGAGATCACGGCGATGCTGCTCACCTACCAGTCTCCCATGGCGGCCCTGACGCTGCCGCGACAGGTAAACGCAGAGGGAAAACTGCAGGCAGCGGCGCCGGCCATCGAGATTGCGCGCATTCTTCAGCTCGTCGGGATCGGGCTGGACGGGCTCAGCGCCTTTGCATGGGTGTTGATCCTGACTGCTGCCCTGTCCGTCTTCGCTGCCCTCTACGGTTCGCTGCGAGCGCGGCGATCCGATCTCGCCATTCTCCGCTGCCTCGGCGCCACGCGCGGGGAGCTTCTGCTGGCGCTGATACTCGAAGGGCTGTTGCTTTCCCTGGTGGGCGTTGTGCTCGGGTTCCTCGTAGCGCATGGCGCGATGGAGCTGCTTGGCGGCTGGCTCGAGAGCACACGCGGAGTGGTTCTGACAGGGTGGACGTGGATTCCCGAGGAAACGCTGCTACTGTTTAGCCTCTTTGGGGTAGGCGCAATTGCCGCCGCAATCCCTGCCGTGCAGGCCTATCGGACAGACGTTGCCAGGGTGTTGGCGGAGGCGTAGGGAAGTCACGATGAGTGTTGTCTATTGGAGAAGGGCCTATTGGAAAAGGGCCAGCTGGAACACGGCCACCTGGAGCACGGTGCTGCCCACTGCCCTGCTCTTCATGATCGTGACGGCCGCCACGGCAAATGCACAGGACACAGACGAAGATCTGTTGCCGCAGAGCGGCCTGACCGCTGACGAGCTGAACGCTGAACCGCCTGATACGGACGCGAACGCTGACGAGACGCAGCCTGTGGAGTCCGTTCCCGCAGCCGATGCAACCAACGTCACGATAGCGCCGCTGGTCGAGCGCGGTTACCTTGACGAGCAAGGACGCTACGTCATCGACCTGGTCGAGGAGGATTACGCCTACGTCGGCATCCGCGTGGAAACTGGCGAAGGGCAGCCGGTCGAAGGCGCCGCCCCGACGTTCTCCATCGAGGGCACCAGCCAGTTGTTCACGCCCGAAGACCTGGCGAAGTCACCCACGTCTGGCCAGGATGGCATCGTCGAATTTGCGATTGTGGCCGGTCAGATGGGCCTGGATCGCGTCGCTGTCAACTATGCAGACGCGAGCATCGAGGTCCTGTTCAACGTTATCAGCTTCAGGACAAACTCCTTCTCGCTGCCGGAGTTGGGTGAGGACTTCCTGTCGTGGGACGACCTGCTCCAGGCCGACGTTCGTCTCGAGGACGTGACCTTCTACGCGGACTTTCCCGAGGCGGTTACGGCACGCTCGGGCGAGACGGTCAAAATGGCAGGGTTCATGGTGCCGCTGAAAGCCGGAATTACACAGGAGTGGTTCCTGCTGACGTCACACCCGCCCGGCTGTTACTTCCACGTGCCGGGAGGCCCGGCGGGAGCGGTCGAGGTGTTTGCCGAAGAAGGTATCGAGGTGGCCTGGGGGCCGGTAGTCCTCGAGGGGCGCTTCAAGGCGCTGACGACAAGCGAGAGCGCCGTCTATCAGCTAAGCGACGCGAAACTCATCAAGCAATGAGGTGAAATTGCGGGCACCGGTCAGGGCATCCGCAAACGCCCCAACACGTTAATCTCTCCCAACTTCAGAAGGTCCATAGATGTTCCGATCCAGTTCATGGCTGCTGATCGCAGCCCTGTTGTTTTCATCGTCCGCGATGTCCGCTATCCAGCAGACAAAGGGCGAGTTCCAGGACAAGTTCCGCCAGCTCGACGAAGTGCTGCCCACAGCCAACAGCTATCGCACCGCGGGCGGCGAACCCGGTCACGAGTACTGGCAGCAAAGCGTCGACTATTGGATCGACGTACGGCTCATCGAAGACAAGCGGCGAATCGAAGCGAGCGAGCGCGTGCGCTATACGAACCGCAGCCCTGACACGCTGCGCTTCCTGTGGCTGCAGCTCGACCAGAACCGCTTTCGCAACGATTCACTCGCCGAGCGCGCCGCAGCCTTCGCAGACAGCAGCCGGCGGGGGCCGAAAATTCACGACGCCGAGGACGGCAAGCCCCCGCAGATAAGCCTCGATGAACTCCGCCGCCAGCAGTTCATGGCTGACAACGAACTCGGCTACGACCTGCAGTCGGTCGAGGATCTGGAGGGAGAACTGGCCTACACGGTGGTGGGCACCAACCTCAGAGTCGATCTTCGCCAGCCGCTGCGCCCCGGCGAGAGCGCGGAGTTCGAGATCGACTTTGCCTTCAACATCGTCGAGGAAGACGCCGTCGCGGCGCGGGCGGGCTTCGAGCACTTCCCGGATGACGAGCGCGACGGCGGCAACGACATCTTCTTGCTGGCCCAATGGTTCCCTCGCCTGCATGCGTACACCGATTACGAGGGCTGGACCAACAAGGAATTTATTGGACGCGGCGAATTCACCCTGGAGTTTGGCAACTACACCGTGGACATCACGGTGCCGGAAGACCACATCGTGTCGTCCACCGGTGTGTTGCAAAACCCTGACGATGTGCTGACGGCCACGCAGCAGCGACGACTCGACCGGGCGCGCACGGCGGAAGCGCCAGTGTTCATCGTGACGCCGGAAGAAGCGCTTGAGAACGAACGCAAGGCGGCTCGCGGCTCGAAGACGTGGCGCTTTGCAGCCGAGAACGTGCGCGACTTTGCGTGGGCGTCGTCCCGCAAGTTCATCTGGGATGCGCAGGGCTACAGCCAGGGCGGCGAAGTGCAACCAGAGGTGATGGCGATGTCCTTCTATCCCAAGGAGGGCGAACCACTGTGGTCAAAGTACTCGACTGCCGCAGTGATTCACACGATGAAGGTTTACTCGCGCTACGCCTTCGACTACCCCTACCCGGTTTCACAGTCAGTGAACGGACCGGTCGGCGGCATGGAATACCCGATGATCACGTTCAACGGGCCACGCACCGACCTGCAGGACGATGGCGATCGCACCTACACCCTCGCGGAAAAGCGCTACCTCGTTGGCGTGATCATCCACGAAGTTGGTCACAACTACTTTCCGATGATCGTTAACTCGGACGAACGCCAGTGGACCTGGATGGATGAGGGCCTTAACAGCTTTCTCGACGCGCTGGCAGGCTGGGAGTGGGACACGGAGATTCCCTGGAACAACCAGCCTCGCGACGTCGTTGATTACATGAAATCCGAGGACCAGGTGCCAATCATGACGCAGTCGGATTCCGTGTTGCGGCTTGGGCCAAACGCGTATCACAAACCGGCGGCGGCGCTCA
>JBCAXP010000002.1:0-42500 GCA_038533995.1 Pseudomonadota bacterium | reverse complement strand
ATCGCCATTCCATCCAGGTTGTGATCCGCCATCTTCTGGCCAATCGCCTTGAACACGACGTCCGCGCTGAGCGCCTCCGTTTCGCCCGTTGCCTCCAGGCGACCGCTCGCGTCAAGGCGCGTCTTGTCGAGCTTGACGGTGAGCGCTGCGCCCTCCTGTTCGATCGCCGTCGGCACCACCCAGTGCTTCATCGTGACGCCGCTGGTCTGCGCAAGGTGCTGCTCGAACTCGCTCGCACCCATCTGCTCCGGCCCACGGCGGTACGCCACAACGACCTGCTCGGCGCCCAGGCGTTTGCTCTGCACCGCAATATCAATCGCGGTCATGCCGCCGCCGATCACCACCACGTTGCCGCCCACTGGCAGTGCGCTCAGATCGCTGGCCTGTCGCAACTCGGCAATGTAGTCGGTGGCGCTCTGAACGCCAGGCAGGTCCTCGTTGGGCAAACCCAGCGCATTGACGGCGGCCAGGCCCAGCCCGATGAAAACTGCGTCGTATTCCTCGCGCAACTCGGCCAGCGAAAAATCCTCACCAAGCGCGATCCCGGTGCGCATTTCAATGCCGCCAATCGCCAGGATGTAGTCGACCTCGCGCTGCGCAAACTCATCAACCGCCTTGTAGGCCGCGATGCCGTATTCATTGAGACCACCCGCTTTGTCGTCCCGATTGAAGACGACCACGTCGTGGCCGAGCATCGAGAGCCGATGGGCGCATGACAACCCGGCCGGACCGCCACCAACAACGGCGATCTTCTTGCCGCTTGCCGGCGCACGCTCAAAAAGCTGCGTGCCGGCGTCGACGATCGGATCCGTCGCATAGCGCTGCAACAGGCCGATATTCACCGGCTTTTCTTCGTGCGTATTACGGACGCACGCTTCTTCACACAGGACTTCAGTAGGGCAAACGCGGGCGCACATGCCGCCCATGATGTTTTCCCGCAGGATCGTGTGCGCCGAACCCCGGATGTTGTCGCTGCGAATCTTCTGGATGAAGCCGGGTATGTCGATATCGGTAGGACAGGCCGTTGTACAAGGCGCGTCGTAACAGAAGTAGCAGCGGTCAGCTTCGATCAGTGCTTCGGAGCGCGTATACGGCGGGTGCAGATCGCCGAAATTTTTCTCAATCTCGGCCTTGTCCAGGCGGTGTGAACGAATGTTGGATGTCGTCTTGGCGTCGCTCATAGGACAGGCCCGACTCAGCGCTGAACGGCCGTCGGCTCTTCGTGCTTCATCTTCAGCTTCAGCGCGTCGTAGTAACTTGCGTAGACCGGCCGGTCAACGTAGCGACCGGCGCCCCGCTCGACATTGAGTTCACCGTCGGCGTACACAATCTTGCCGTTCGCGACGGTGTGTGAGGCGCAGCCGGTGACCGTCATGCCCTCAAAGATGTTGTAGTCGACGTTCTGCTTGTGCGTCTTGGCGGAAATTGTCTTGGTTGCCTCCGGGTCCCACACAACAATATCCGCGTCAGAGCCAATGGCCACCACGCCCTTGCGCGGGTAGATATTGAAAATCTGCGCGGTGTTTGTCGAGGTGACCGCGACAAACTCGTTCATTGTGAGCCGGCCTGTGCGCACACCGTGTTCCCACAGTACTTCGAGCCGGTTCTCAACGCCGCCCGTGCCATTCGGAATGAGGCGAAAGTCGTCCTTGCCCGCTGCCTTCTGGTCAGCGCAGAAGCAGCAGTGGTCGGTAGCCGTGGTTTGCAGGTTGCCTGCCTGCAGGCCACGCCACATCGCCGCCTGGTGCTCGCTTGAGCGGAACGGCGGACTCATCACGTGGGCCGCGGCCGTGTCAAAGTCGGGATGGCGGTAAACGCTGTCGTCAATCAGCAGGTGCCCGGCAAGCACCTCGCCGTAGACCCGCTGGCCTTCATTGCGAGCGCGGGTAATCGCCTCGAGCGACTGTATGCAGGAGTTGTGCACAACGTACAGCGGCACGTTGAGGACTTCGGCAATGCGAATCGCGCGATTCGCGGCCTCGCCTTCCACCTCAGGCGGGCGCGACAGAGGATGTCCTTCGGGCCCCGTAATGCCCTTCTCGAAGATGTCCTTCTGAAGCCGAAACACGAGGTCCCCGTTCTCGGCGTGTACGGTGCAAATAGCGCCGAGTTCGCGAGCACGTGTGAAGCTGTTAACGAGCGTCTCATCGTCGCACATGATGGCCTTCTTGTACGCCATGAAGTGCTTGAAGCTGTTGACGCCGTGTTTCTCGACCAGCGTGCCCATATCCTCATGGACGGAATCGTCCCACCACGTAATCGCAACGTGAAACGAGTAGTCGGCAACTGCCTTCTCCGCCCATTCACGCCATTGGTGATAGGCACTCAGAATACTTGTCTGCGGGCTGGGAATAACAAAGTCGATAATCATCGTGGTGCCGCCTGCAAGACCAGCGGCCGTCCCCGTGTAAAAATCTTCACTCGCGACCGTTCCCATGAACGGCAGTTGCATATGCGTGTGCGGGTCGATACCGCCCGGCATCACGAATTGCCCGCCGGCATCGACCACGTCAGCGCCGCCCGGCGCATCGAGATTTTCGCCGACCGCCGCTATCAGGCCGCCTTCGCAGAGTACGTCGGCGCGGAACGTGCGATCCGCATTAACCACCGTGCCGCCTTTGATAAGAACTGCCATCGCTATCTCCTCAAGACTTCTTCGCGACGAAGTAGTAAATCAGTCCGCCCAGGAAAGAGCCTGTGAACCAGCCATAAGTATAGAACCAACCCAGGGCAGATATTTTCAGCGCCAGCCCGGTGAGTGCCACCGGGATCAGGAATGCGATGAAACCCGCCAGATTCCAGGCCGGGTAGCCCGCGTCGTCCTTGTACAGGGCGATAACGTCATAGGACTGATTCTTCACAAGAAAGTAATCGACAATCATGATGCCGGCGATCGGCCCGAGCAGGCTCGAGTAGCCAATTAGCCAGTTGGAGTACAGGCTCTCGAGACTGACGTCGGTCTCCAGCCAGCCGAGCTTTTTCAAAAGCTCCCAGCTCATCAACACGATGCCAATGATGCCGGTCAGGATGACGCCGCGATTCTCGTCGATCAGCTTCGGCGCAACGTTCTGGAAAACATTGGTCGGCGAAACGATATTCGCCGCCGTGTTGGTAGAGATCGTCGCAAGAATGATCATCGCCATGGATAAGGTGACCCACAGCGGGCTTTCGATTTTGCCGATCAGGTTGATCGGGTCGGAAATCGTCTCACCGACTAGTTCGACTGACGCGGCCGTCAGGACTACTCCCAGCCCAGCAAACAGGAACATCGTTAACGGCAGCCCGATGATCTGGCCAACGACCTGGGCCTTCTGCGATTTCGCGTAGCGGCTGAAATCCGGAATGTTGAGTGACAGCGTGGCCCAGAAGCCAACCATCGCGGTAAGGCCTGCCATGAAGTAGCCGAAGACCGGTTCGCCCTCTGGTCGGGTCGCCGGCACCGCCAGTACTTCCTCAACGGAAATCTTGGGCAGCGCCCACACCATGAGCCCCACGGCAACAATCAGCAGCAGCGGCGCCGCGAGCGCCTCGAGGTGCTTGATAGACTCCGACCCGCGAATCACGACCGTGATGTTCGCGACCCAGAAGATAAAGAAACCGAGCACTTCGCCGGTGCCACCGAGCGCCGCCCAGCTATCGAACATCGCGGACAGCAGAAGATGAATCGCGATGCCGCCGAACAGCGTCTGAACCCCGAACCAGCCGCAAGCGACGAGCGCCCGAATCAGTGAGGGGACATTCGAACCGATAATGCCAAAGGAAGCGCGAAGTACGACCGGACAAGGTATGCCATAGCGGGTACCGGGAAACGCATTCAGCGTGAGCGGGACCAGAACCACGATGTTCGCGATCAAAATCGTCCACAGCGCCTCGCTGACGGACAGCCCGAAATACGCAGTCAGAACGCCGCCCAGGGTGTAGGTCGGCACGCAAATCGCCATGCCGACCCAGAGCGAGGCGACATTCCACTGCGTCCAGGTACGTTGCGAGGCCTTCGTTGGCGCTATGTCGTCGTTGAAACGCGGGCTGTTCGCGAGGTCGTCGCCAACGTCGAGTTCGACGTGTTCACCGACCTCACGTAGCTGACTCGCCGTCGAGGTCATTCGACGAGGTCACCGTAGCTTTCTGGCCGCCTGTCGCGGAAAAATTGCCACGTGTCACGAACGGTTCGCACCATGTCGAGGTCAATCTCGTGCACAAGCAGTTCATCGTCACCGTAGCTCGCCTGTGCTTCGATCTCGCCGCGCGGATTCACGATGTAGCTCGAACCGTAGAACTCGCCCATGTTGTGGGTAGTGGCCCAGGGTTCCTCGGTGCCGATGCGGTTGATGGCGCCGATGAAGACACCGTTCGCGGCGGCGGACGCAGGCTGCTCGAGTTCCCACAGGTATTTGCTCAAACCCGCGACCGTTGCGGAAGGGTTCACGATGTACTCAGCACCGTTCAGCGACAGCGCGCGCCAGCCCTCGGGGAAATGGCGGTCGTAGCAAATGTAAACGCCGAGCTTAAGGTAGGCAGTTTCGAAAACCGGGTAACCGAGGTTGCCGGGCTTGAAGAAGAACTTCTCGTAAAAGCCAGGGTCGACCTGCGGAATGTGCGTCTTGCGGTACTTGCCGAGGTAGGAACCGTCTGCGTCAATGACGGCAGCCGTGTTGTAGTAGACGCCCGTCATGTCTTCTTCGTAAATCGGCACGACGATCACCATGCTGTGCTTTTTCGCATACTCCTGCATGAGCTTTGTCGTGTATCCGTCGGGGATGGCCTCGGCGGCGGCGTACCACTTTCTGTCCTGACCGGGACAAAAATACGGCTGCGTAAACACCTCCTGAAAGCACAGCACCTGGACGTTCTGTTTTGCCGCGTCTTCGATGAACGGAATATGCGCTTCGATCATTCGGTCGCGTATCGCGTCCGGTGACATGGATCCGTCGCCCTTCAGGCTCATCTGAATGAGGCCACACTTCACTTTCGCCATGCTTCCCCCCGGGTGTTAAGTCCTCCCCGAATATAGCATGGCCTGCCCGCTACTTTTTCCCATCAGCGAATGGTTAGTTGGTGCAGCTTGGCCCCACAAATCCGAAGAAAGTCTCCTTCATAACAATGAGATCAAGAAAATTGACGACAAAGTCACCATTGAAATCGGCATCGAGGTCGCCTGCATCGAAGAAGACCATCTTCAGTTCCTGCAGGTCCGAGAAGTTCACAACGCCGTCATTGTTCAGGTCGGTGTCGCAGACGTTGCCGAAGCCGTCCCCGTTGGTGTCACGCTGGTCCGCGTTCGACACGGCGATGCAGTTATCTTGAAGGTCCGAAACACCGTCACCGTCACGATCGAGCGAGTCGAGGCAAACCAGGCCACGCCCATACTGCAGGTGATCCATCTCCACGCTGAATGTGTCGACGTTGTTGTTGCTGATCGTTACGCGCGAAATTCCGATTGTGCTTACCGCACCGAAGAAATGGTCGTCGGCCGTCTCTCCAGTGTTCGAACCATCTGCAATCATGGCCTCGATCAGGCCAAGCGATGCGCCGTTGCCGTCAAACGCTTCGAACGTCGTGGTGATGTTCATGGGTAGCCCGTCGGTCCAGACAAGGCCGACGTGCGACGGGTAGTTACCGTCGAAAATGGGCTCAAAGTCGAATGCAACGGTAGGGATTGGAGGGCCGGCACGGTAGGAGACGCCACCGGAGCCATTGCCGTCGATGATGCCATCGTCGGCATCGACCGAGTCAGCATTTGTCGGAGAGGTAAACACCATACCGCTTCCGGATACGCCCGGAGTATCCAACGCGAAGTCTTCGAAGTCCTCCAGATAGAACTCGTCAAACTGCCCGCCGTTTGCGGGGCTGAACGGGCTGTCTGCAAAGCTGAGGTAGGGATTTAGCGGGCCGATGAGCTCGGAGCCGCGAGCCACGGTCGAGTTTGGCCCGCCGGTGTTGAGACCTGTCTCCGCTATCACGGTTGGGGTAACTGCCAGCAAGAATAGCGCGACACACCCACTTCGTTGCTGAGTAACTGCCTTCATGACACCTCCCGGCTTATTCTTTTTGTTGAACGGCTTGCTAGCAGCATACGCGAGTCACGGCACCCAGCAAAACCGGGGCAGACGAGGCTGGCTGCGGCGGGCATAGCACTAGGTTAACTGGTCGTCGGCTGACGACCCCGGGGTCACGGCGTCGGGAGCGGCACCGGAGTCCCGCCGCCAGACGGGCTGCGGGCAGAAGCTATTGCAGCGAGGTACGCTGCCACCCACCCTCGTTGCGGGTGAGCTGGTAGGCCGGCCAGTATTGTTCGTCGAGCTTGAGCGTGATGACGTCCACGGCATCGTTCCACGAAACCGTGCGCAGGCGCACCGCGTCGCGGTCCTGCTTGTCACGCACCTGGCCGATGAACTCTTCAAGGTTGGAGACGGGCACGCCGTCGACCTCTATCACGCGCCGGCCGGCCCACAGGCCGTAGCGGCTGGCTGGCGTGCCGTAACCGAAGTGAGCGACATACACGCCGTTCGGCGTGATGCCGCGCTGCGCCGGCAGCTCCCGGTGCGGGTCGTGCAGAAGCGCGCCGGCCCAGTGGAGAATGTGGCCAACACCGTTACCGTCCAGCGCCACCGGCTCCACATCAAGCTCCAGGATGCCGGCGCCGCGCCATACCGTGGCCGCCACCGTGTCTTTCTGCACCGCCCGTTCAACTTCGCGGAACGTATTTACCACATCGCCGTCGAGCGCGAGCAATAGGTCACCCGTGCTGAATGCGCGCGCAGAAGGAGTGCCGGCAACCGTGCGGACAATCTTCAGCACGTGGCGCCGCTCCGGGTTGTGAGACTCCAGGCGCTGCACCCACTCCTCCGGCAGACCGAGCTTGCGCGCCGCCGATAGCGGAATCATCACGAACTCGGCTTCGATGGAACGCAGCATGCGCCCGTCGCGCACGATGGTGATCATTTCCTGCACCAGATCCGCTGGCACACCCTGGTTGATCTGCTGCAGTTCGTTGCCGCCCTGAAAGGCGAAGCTGGACCACAGCGAGACCACGCGGCCTTTCTTGTCCGCGAGCACGCCATCCATGCCGCCGGGCGCGTTCACGAGGGAAATCGCCTCGAGGTTCGTGTCGCGGAACCGGAACGTTCGCGACAGCGGAAACGCGACGGCATCGATGGAAGCCACCTCGGTGCCCTGCGCGGCGATCTTGTGGTTGCCCTTCAGGCCGACCACCCAGATCGGGTCGCCTGGCTTGACCGGCTTGTTGCTGAACTGCACCGACTGCACCGGCGTGTCGCCGATCAGCGCGGGGTCGTACTGCAGTACCGCCAGGTTGTGGGTCGGGTGGATGTAAACCACCTTGCCCGGAATCTCGAGGGAGCCGGCAAAGGTCAGCGACACGTCGCCAAGCTGCACCGGCACCGTATTCTTGTCCACGACTACCAGGCCGCGTTCGGCATCGGCGATGACGCCCGTGCCGTGGTAGTGAAGTTCGGACACGCCAGACATCGGGTATGGCATGTCGAAGTTCACCATGACGAGCGACGGCGCGAGCTTCGCGACGCGCGAATCACCATTCGTCGTAAACTGCGTGCTGCCTGGCACAAGCGAGTCTGACGGATCAACGTTGGCCAGCGCGCGGCAGGGCCAGATGCCGCTCACATCGTCTCGCCCGCAGCGCTGCGCCGGGAACCACGCGCGGTCCATCCGGATAACGCGCACCTTTGCACTGCGCGGGTCCTCGACGGTGTAGAACCGCACAATCGCGCGGTCGCGGTCGCCGAGTTGGTCGAGCGCATTCTCCAGATCGTCGAGCGTGGCGGTCGGCATGCCGTCGAGCGACTCGATGACGGCGCCGCGCGGGATGCCGCCGGTAGAGAGCATGTAGCCGGGCTTGGCAACGTAGATGCCGGTAACTTCGCGATTGAAGTGACGCGCCTGCTGGTAGGACAGCTGGTGCAGCACCGAACCGCCCGCCTCGATGTACTCGGCCGGCGTGATCGAATGCAGATCGTCCACCGCGATGCTCACGGTCATCGGCTGGCCGCCGCGCTCAAGATCAATGGCGATGCTCTCGCCGACGGAATCATCGAGCGTGGCCTCCAGCGGCACGAAACGCGTGATAAGTTCGTTGTTGATGCCAACCAAAATGTCGCCTGGCATAAGCACACCGTCCCCAGGGCCACCGCGCACCACCTCGGCGACCACCAGCATGCCGGTCTGGTCAGGGAAGGCCTCGCGGGCCACTGATTCGGTCGCCTCACGCAGGCCGAGCCGGCGAAGCTCGTCGTACGGCCTGTGCACGAACACCGTCTGCAGCGTGCCGCGCGTGACCGGCTCACCGGCCTGGATCAGTGACAGCGCCCGCTCGATGCGGTCCAGCGGCAGGAAAAAGCTGCTGGCCGCCTGGGAGTTGGCGCCGGCGTTCAGCGCCACAACGTCGCCGTTGACGTCCAGCACGGGAGACCCCGACGAGCCACCGGACGTACCGGAAGCCGCCTGCAGGTAAAAGGTATTGAAGTCGTTGTAGTTGCCGCGGCCGTAGGACGGCGCCTGCCGATCGAGCTTGGCGAGCGTGCCCGCGAGGATCGACAGCTGCTCGCCGGCGTCGTTGCCGACGACCCGAATTTCCCGACCGATCTGCGCGTTCGCCGAGTTCAGCGCGAGCGCCTCGGGCTCCAGGTAACGCAGCGCTTCCGGATTGAAGCGAAAAAACCCGAAGTCGTGCACCGGATCCCGATACACCGGCTGCAGGCTCACCTCTTCATTGTTGATGAAGATCGCCTCGGCGACCACCGGACCGGCGGTGACGACGTGCCGGTTCGTCAGTACCAGGCCACGTTCGGCGTCAACCACGAAGCCGGTAGCCTGGCTCGACTGGTTCCACGACGTATCGAACGCCCGCGTACCGTCCACCCGGATGGAAATCACGCTCGGGGCGATGCGCTCGAGCGTCTTGCGCCAAGCCGTCGTTTCCACCTGCGCAGCCGCAGGCAAACTTAAAACACACGCAATGAGCGCGAAGGCGATACAGTTCAGTCGGGTTATCGGTGCTGTCATTGCGATTGGGTGCTCGAAGTGCCTTAAGTGACTAGTCTTTGATGATGTCGTCCACTGACATGTCGAAGTTTTCCTTGAACCGCGCGGCAAACTCATCGCGGGTGAAGCGGTGGTTTTGCGTGCCGTGTTTTTCGATCTTGATCGCGCCCATCAGCGAGGCGATGCGACCGGTGAGTTCCCAGTCGAGGCCCCGCAGCAGGCCAAACAGCAGGCCCGCCCGAAAAGCATCGCCGCAGCCGGTCGGGTCTTCAAGCGACGCCGGCTTCGCTGCCGGAATGTCGATACGCTTGCCTTCGGTGTACACGTACGAACCCTCACCACCGCGCGTCACCACCAGCGCCTCAACGCGCTCCTGGATTTGCTCCATCGACAGGCCGGTGCGTTCCTGCAGCATCTGGCTCTCGTAGTCGTTAACTGCGACCCAGGTGGCCTGCTCGACAAACGCAAGCAGCTCTTCACCGTTGAACATCGGCAGGCCCTGGCCGGGATCAAACACAAACGGTATGCCGTGCTCGGCGAATTCCGCCGCGTGCCCCATCATGCCGTCGCGCCCGTCCGGCGCCACAATGCCGACCTTGATACCGGCGTCTCCCGGCACGTGATTCACATGCGAGTGATTCATTGCACCAGGGTGAAAGGCGGTGATCTGGTTATCGTCCAGATCGGTCGTAATGTAGGCTTGGGCGGTGAAATCGCTGATTAGTTCCCGAACGTAACGCCTGTCGACTCCCCATTTGTCGAGCCACTTGCGATAGTCGGCAAAGTCGTGCCCCACAACGCCCATCGGCAGTCCTTCTTCACCGAGCAGCTTCATGTTGTAGGCGATGTTGCCGGCGACACCGCCGAACTCCCGGCGCATGCCAGGCACGAGAAACGACACGTTCAACATGTGAATCTTGTCCGGCAGGATGTATTCCCTGAACCGGCCGTCAAAAACCATGATGGTGTCGTACGCGAGGGAGCCGCAGATCAGTGCAGACATAGTAGTTCCTGTTGGATTAGATAAGAGTCGGGCGACGCGTAGTGTAGCAGCGCCCGAGTTTTCAGGCCGTGGCTTCGCTGTGCCAGGTGAGGTCCAGGCTTTTCGCGGCCTTCAGTTCGTCGAGGCGGCGCACCGGCGTGCTGTAGGGCGCCCCGTGCATTCGATCGGGGTCGGTTTCCGCGAGCCTGCGAAGGTCCACCATTGCCTGGATGAAGCGTTCCAGGGCCTCGTAGGACTCGGTTTCCGTCGGTTCGATCAGCAGGCACTCCGGCACCAGCAGCGGGAAGTACACCGTTGGCGAGTGGCATTCATGGTCCAGCAGCCCTTTGGCGAAGTCGGTGGCGGTGGTGCCGTATTCCTTGGCCTCGCTCTTCAGGGTCACGATGAACTCGTGACTGGCACGGCGCGTCGGGAAGGCGATCTCGAAGCCCTCCTCCTTGAGGCGCGCCATCAGGTAGTTCGCATTGAGCGTGGCAAACTCCGACACGCGCTGCATGCCCTCGCGGCCGAGCAGCCTTGCGTACACGTAAGCGCGCAGCAGCACACCGGCGTTGCCCATGAAGCCTGACAGGCGGCCAATGCTTTGCGGCAGCTCCTTTTCCGTCAGCCAGTCAAAGCCCGAGTCGGTCTTGCCGACGACCGGCACCGGCATAAAGGGCAGCAGGCGCTTGCCAACGCCAACCGCACCCGACCCGGGACCGCCGCCGCCGTGGGGCGTGGAGAAGGTCTTGTGCAGGTTCATGTGGATCACGTCAAAGCCCATGTCCCCCGGCCGCACCTTGCCGAGGATGGCATTGAGGTTGGCGCCGTCGTAGTACAGCAGGCCGCCGGCGTCGTGCACCAGCTTCTCGATTTCCGCGATGTGCCGCTCGAACACGCCCAGCGTCGACGGGTTGGTCAGCATGATGCCGGCGGTGTTCGGCCCGAGAGCCTTTTTCAGCGCGTCGATATCGACATCGCCCTCAGCGTCGGTCGGTAGTTCCACCACCTTGCAGCCACACATGATGGCGGTCGCGGGGTTGGTGCCGTGGGCCGCGTCGGGCACCAGGATTTCATTGCGATGCTCCTCGCCACGGGCCAGGTGATACGCCCGGATCATGGCAACACCGGCAAATTCACCCTGCGCGCCGGCCATGGGAGTGAGCGAAACGCCCTCCATGCCGGTCACGGACTTCAGGATTTCCTGCAGCTCGAACATCGTCTCCATGTAGCCCTGGCCGCTGGACGCCGGCGCCAGCGGGTGGCGGCCGAGAAAGCCAGGCAGCATCGCGAGCGTGTTACAGGCCCGCGGGTTGTACTTCATTGTGCAGGAGCCGAGCGGGTAGAAATTGGTATCGATGGAGAAGTTCTTCTGCGACAGCCGGGTGAAGTGCCGCACGGTTTGCAGCTCCGTCACCTCCGGCAGCAGCGGCGCCTTCTTGCGCAGGAACCGGTCCGGCGCGTCGAACGGCTGGGCATCGAGGGGCGCCTGTGCGGTCGCGCGGCGGCCCTTGCTGGATTTCTCAAAAATGCTGGTTTCTTCAGTCATGCTCTTGGAACTCGAATCGTTTGTATGCGATGGGGGCGAAACCGTCAGGCCACTTTGGCCTCGGCGAGAATGTCGCGCAGGGCCGAGGCGTAGCTGTCGATGTCCTCATCGGTACGCGTCTCGGTTGCGCACACGAGCAAGGCATTGCCGAGCTCCGGGTAGTCGCCGTCAAGCGCAAAGCCGCCGATGATGTGACGCCGTGCCAGCTGCTCAAGCACCGGGCCAACCGGCCGGTCCAGCTCGAGCACCGCCTCGTGGAACTGCGGACCCGAGAAGCGCGGGCGGACGCCGTCGATTGCGCTGAGCGCGTTCACCAGCTTGCCGGTCTGGGACTGGCAGGCGCCGGCCACCCGGGCCAGGCCTTCGGCACCGAGCAGGGTCATGTACATGGTGGACGCCGTGACGACGAGGCCCTGGTTCGTGCAGATGTTGGACGTCGCGCGGGAGCGGCGAATGTGCTGCTCGCGCGCCTGCAGCGTCAGCGTGTAGCCGGAACGGCCATCGAGATCGACGGTGCGGCCGACGATGCGCCCGGGCATCTGGCGCACGTTTTTCTTACTGCAGGTCATGAAGCCGTAGTAGGGACCGCCAGAGGACAGCGGCACACCCAGCGGCTGGCCTTCGCCGCACACGATGTCTGCGCCCTTGTCGCCCCACTCGCCCGGCGGGCACAGCACCGCAAGCGACGTCGGGTTCACAACGGCAATAACGAGCGCGCCGTTGGCGTGCGCCCAGTTGGTGATCTCGTGCACCTCTTCCATGCGGCCGAAGAAGTTGGGCTGCTGGATGACGACGGCGGTGATGTCTTCACCGTCGTAGGCCTTGAAGCTGTCCATCGATACCACGCCGCTGTCGTCGGCAAAGCGCACCAGCTCAAACTTGAGCTCCTGGCTGCCCGCCAGGCTGCGGCAGGTGTCTCGGTACCTCGGGCTTACCGTTGACGGCACCAGCAGTCGTTTCGACTTCGACTTGCGGTTCAGCCGCACCGCCATTAGTGCTGACTCGGCGAGCGCCGTAGCGCCGTCGTACAGCGAGGCGTTGGACACTTCCATACCAGTGAGCGCCGCCATCATGGTCTGGTACTCGTAGATCACCTGCAGCGTGCCCTGGCTCGCCTCCGCCTGGTAGGGCGTGTAGGCGCTGTAGAACTCGCCGCGCGTGGTCAGCTCCCACACCACTGCGGGAATGTGATGCTCGTACGCGCCGGCGCCAATGAAATTCACATCGTGTGAATCCCTGGCAGCACGCTCGTGCATGAGACGGGTCACGGCCATCTCGCTGGCCTGCGCCGGCACGTCCGGCAGGCCGTCAATCATGAGCTCCTGGGGAATCTCGTCGAACAACGCGTCGATGGAATCGACGCCGATGGTCTCGAGCATCTTTGCGATGTCGTCGGCAGTGTGGGGGATAAAAGGCATGGTGTCAGATCTCTACTCGTCCAGCTGTTCTTCGTAGTCACTCGGTTCCAGCAGTTCGCCCAGCGCGGTTTCGTCGTCGGGGCGAATCGTGAACAGCCAGCCATCGTCGTAGGGCTGCTCGTTGACCAGTTCCGGTGCGTCGGTGAGCTGGTCGTTCACGGCGACCACCTCGCCGGTAATCGGTGCGTAAATGTCAGAGGCCGCCTTGACGGATTCGACTACCGCGCAGGCATCGCCAACCGTAAGCGGGGAGCCTGCTTCCGGCAACTCGACAAACACCAGGTCGCCCAGCGCTGCCTGCGCATGGTCCGTGATGCCGACGATGCAATCGCCGTCTTCATTAAGGCGAACCCATTCGTGGGATTCGGTGTACTTCAGGTCGTCGCGTACTTCGCTCATGACAGTATTCCCCTCTTATTGTCAAAAGGTGGCCAGCGCCCTTTCGATTGCTGCCCGTTGTTGCCTACGATTTGGCTTATGAGTCGATCAAAACCTTGCCTTTGCGCACGAACGGCGGACGGTGCACGGAGCACGCGAGGTCCTTGCCGCGAATGCGCACCGCGCAGCGCTCACCGGTGCCGGCCGGCACACGGGCCAGGCCAATCGATTTTTGCAGCGTAGGCGAAAAGGTACCGCTCGTGACCTCGCCTTCCCCAAGGCCTTCGACGATCACCGGCTGGTGAGAGCGCAAAACGCCGCGCTCCTCCAGTACCAGGCCCACGAGCTTGTCGGGCACGCCGTCGGCGCGCTGCGCCTCGAGCGCGCCTCTCCCGCAGAAATCCCGGTCGGCGGGTTCCCATGCCACCGTCCATGCAAGACCGGACTGCAGCGGCGTCACGCTGTCGTCCATGTCGTTGCCATACAGATTAAGGCCGGCTTCGAGCCGCAGGGTGTCCCGCGCGCCCAGGCCACAGGGTTGCACACCTGCCGCCGACAGCTTGTCCCACAGGTCGGCGGCCTGGTCGTTCGGCAGGATGATCTCCCAGCCGTCCTCGCCCGTGTAGCCGGTGCGTGCGACGAACCACGGCGCGTGGTCCAGCGCAAAGAAAGGCTTGAGCGCAAGCGCCGCCTCGGCCGCGTCGCCGAGCAGGGGCGCGGCGGTCTCGCGAGCGCCGGGACCCTGCACCGCGATCATCGCGAGGTCATCGCGCTCGGTCAGTTCAACGTCAAAATCGCCCGTGTGCTGGTTGAGCCACGCAAGGTCGCGCTCCCGCGTCGCCGCGTTCACAACGAGCCGGTACCACGTGTCGCTCATATAATAGGTAATGAGGTCGTCGATGACACCGCCGGTCTCGGTCAGCATGCAGGTGTACAGCGCCTTGCCGGGAATGGTGAGCGTGGCCACGTCGTTGGCGAGCAGGTAGCGCAGGTAATCGCGAACGCGCTCGCCCTTGAGGTCCACCACGGTCATGTGTGACACATCGAACATGCCGCTCGCGGTGCGCACCGCGTGGTGCTCCTCGATCTGCGAGCCGTAGTTCACCGGCATATCCCAGCCGCCGAAATCCACCATGCGCGCACCGGCGGCGGTGTGGCGATCGTGAAGCACCGTTCGTTTCGTCATTGCTGGTCCCCGCAAGGCACGGCCACCCAACGGCGGCGCATAAAAAAAGGGCGGCAGAAACCCTTACATTTAAGGTTTCCTGCCGCCCCTCTGTCCTGATACCTGAGAGATCCGGCGCCCCGCTTGGCGGGTCGCCTGCCCCTTCGGTGGATCGCAACTTAAGGCGATCTCTCTCCAGAGTCGATCGAATTCCGTCGTCCGTTTGCCTGAGCGTTTCCGGGCTGTTGCGCCTTCGGCGACCCGGGTTGTCCCGGATTCTCTCCGACGGTCTTCTGTCAATCGCGAGCCTGATAATAGCCGATTGACCGGCGGGGAACCAATTCACCGGAGCGAGGCCCCATCTGGAACCCGTTTAGGCGACAATCTGGCCACCACCAGACGAGGAACCACACGATGGACGATCTGAAACAGCGGTCCTGCAAGCCGTGCGAAGGCGGCGTACCGGCGCTCGAACCCGCCGAAGCCGGTGAATTCCTGAAACAGCTCGACGACAACTGGAGCATCACGGAGGACGGCAAGGAAATTCGTCGGGACTTCCAGTTCCACAACTTCTACCGCTCCATGGCGTTTACGAACGCGGTGGCCTGGATCGCGAACAAGGAAGGCCATCATCCTGACCTTGAAGTGGGCTACGGGCACTGCCTGGTGCGGTATACCACCCACGCGATTGGCGGGCTGTCGGAGAACGACTTTATCTGTGCGGCGAAGATTGACGCGCTGCTGGACTGAAGCCCCGTTTAGTCGGCGTCAGTCCATTCCTGGCCGCTCGTCTGCAGCAGTCGCGGCACTCTCCCGACCGAGCCCATCGCCGCCCGCACGAACTGCTCGCGGGCAAAGCGATTGCCATTGACCAGCCCCAGGCCGGCACGCCGCAGGAGCGCCACGCCCTCGTGGCGTGCGCCGAACAGTCGCTTCAATACGTCGAGCGACCCCATCATCGCGACGTTGTGGCCCTTGCGCCAGCGCTCGTACTGGCGCAACACGACCGGGTCGCCGATGTCCTGGTCGTCACGCAGGCCGTCGGCAATCACTTCCGCCAGCGCCGCGGCATCGAGAAAGCCCATGTTGAGCCCCTGCCCTGCCAGCGGATGCACGGCATGCACCGCATCACCCACAAGCGCGACCCGCTGCCCGGTGTACTGCTTCGCATGCTGCAAACGCAGCGGGAAACTCGCGCGTGGACCGCTCTCGGTAACGCCGCCAAGCACCCGATCGGCGCCCGCCGCCAGCGCCGCGTGAAAGTCGGCCTCATCCATTCCTTCGAGTTCGGCGGCATGGTCAGGCAGCGTGGACCACACCACCGACAAGCGGCCATCGGCGAGGGGCAGTAGCGCGAGGGGGCCATCCGGCAGAAAGCGCTGCCACGCTGTCCTCTCGTGATCCTGCTCGGTGCGGATGTGCGTCACGAGCGCGCGCTGGCCGTACGACCAGCCGGTAACGTCGATGCCGGCGCACTCCCGGGTTTGGGAGCCGGCCCCGTCTGCCCCCACCACGAGACGCGCGGAAAGGGTCCGGCCGTCGTCCAGCGTCACAGTAGCGGTTCGCGCGTCTAGCTCAAGCGATGCGAGGCTGGCCGGTGCGAACAGCGTCACCTCGCGGCGCTTTGCAAGGCGTCGGGCGATAGCCCAGGTGATGAGCTGATTCTCCACGATGTGGCCGAGCTGCGGCTCGCCGACATCTGCGCTGTCGAAATGCAGCGCCTCCCGACTGTCCGGCGGCGACGCCGCATCCCACACGTGCATCGCGCCGTACGGGCTCACGCCGTGGCCGTCGCGGGCAGCGGCGATGGCGCGCCATGCACCGAGCCGCTCGAGCAGCACGCGGGAGGTAGAAGACACTGCCGAAACCCGCAGGCCGATGTCGCTGTCTTCGTCGAAGTGCGCCTCGCCCGCCGCCTCAACCACGGCAACTGCCAGGCGCTGGTCGGCCAGCAGGGCGGCGAGCGAGCCGCCCACCATGCCGCCGCCGATCACGATAACGTCGTAGTCAGGCTTACTCATCCCAGGCTCACGCCGCGTGCCAGTCTCGGCAGGCGCCCTTCCAGCCCCATCGCCCGCCGGGCAAACAGGCGGCGTGCCGGGGGCAGCGCATCCAGCGCAACCAGCGCCAGCCCGCGCGCCGCCCGCACCGGCGGAAACGGGTTCGTAAACGTGCGCACAAGGCCGTCGGTCATTGTCACCACGTTGCTTTGATCGTCACGGCGCCAGTGCGCGTACTGGCGGAGCATCGTCTCGCCGCCCAGCGTGTCCCCGGCGCCCTCGTCACTGTCGGCCACAACGTCTGCCACAACATCAGCAAGAGCGGCAACGTCCCGCAATCCCAGGTTGAAGCCCTGCCCGGCGACCGGGTGCAGCCCATGCGCCGCATTGCCCACGAGCGCCAGCCGCTCGTCCACAATCTCGTCGGCTTTCATCAGAGACAGGGGATACGCGTGGCGCTCACCGCACTTCAGCAGCCGGCCGAGCCGGTAGCCGAAGCACTGCTGCAGAGCGGCGAGAAAATCGGCGTCGCTCAAGCCCATGATGCCGTCGACACGTTCGCTCGCCATCGTCCACACCACTGAGCAGCGACCGTTGCTCATCGGCAGGAACGCGAGCGGCCCTTCGTCGGTAAAGCGCTCAAAAGCTGTGCCGTCGTGACGCTCCTGCGTGGTCACGTTGGTAATCACCGCGCTCTGTTCGTAGGACCGGCTGCTGACGCCGAT
This sequence comes from Pseudomonadota bacterium, assembly GCA_038533995.1. Taxonomy (GTDB): domain Bacteria; phylum Pseudomonadota; class Gammaproteobacteria; order Steroidobacterales; family JBCAXP01; genus JBCAXP01. The sequence continues at coordinate 25,265 of JBCAXP010000002.1, read as the reverse complement.
GCCGGCCAGTTCCCTGGCCCGGGACTGAGCACCGTCGGCAGCCACCGCCAGCCTGGCGCCCAGCGTTGCTGCCTCATCACCAACGGCGCAGTCGATTTGCACACTGCTGCCGCCCTGCCGAACGCCGGTGAGCGTTGCGGGGCAAACGACATGCACATTGGCGGTGCTTTGCAGTCGCTTCCAGAGCGCCCGGCCAAGCACGCGGTTCTCGATGACGTAGCCAAGCGCCGGCACGCCCTCCTCGCGGCTGTCGAGGCGAGTCGCGCCAAAGCGACCGCGATCGGACACGTGAATGCGGCGAATCGCAGTGGCCGTGTCGGTCAAGCTGTCCCACACGCCCATCGTGTCGAGAATACGCTGGCTGCCAAGCGAAACCGCGGTCGAGCGGTCGTCGTAGCTCGGCTGCCCCGGCTTTCCGGGTTCCCGTGCTTCGATGACGGCAATGGAGAGCCTCAGCGGGGCCAGCGCCACTGCGAGGCTCGCGCCGACCATGCCGCCGCCGAGAATGGCGACGTCGACGGAAGCCGGCACGCCGGCGGTATCGCTGCCTGACACCACGGTCACGCAGCCCGCATCAGTGCTTCGATCTCATCGGCTGAGGTAGGCAACGCTTTTGTGAGCACTTCGGGGTCACCCCGGGTCACGAGCACGTCGTCTTCGATGCGAACGCCGATGCCCCACCACTTCTTCGCAACGCCGGTGGTGCCGGGGGGGATATAGATACCAGGCTCCACCGTCATCACCATGCCGGGTTCGAGCACCCGCCACTGGTCACCGACCTTGTAATCACCGACGTCGTGCACATCCATACCCAGCCAGTGCCCTGTGCGATGCATGAAGTATCGCTTGTAAGCACCAGACTTGATTAGCGAAGGCACCTTGCCGCGAAGCAGGCCGATCTTGACCAGGCCCTTCGTGATGCTTTGCACGGCGGCCTCATGAGGCTCGTTCCAGTGGTGACCGGCACGCACCCGCTCGATGGCATCCCGGTTCGCCTGCAGCACGATGTCGTAGATGATGCGCTGGCATTCTGAGAACTCGCCGTTGACCGGAAAGGTGCGGGTGATATCGGAAGCGTAGTAGTCGTACTCGCAGCCAGCGTCGATCAGCACGAGATCGCCGCTCGCCAGCTCATCGTTGTTTTCCACGTAATGAAGCACGCAGGCGTTCTCGCCGCCGCCGACGATCGGGTTGTACGACGGACGCGCCCCGTGACGGCGAAACTCGTGCAGGAACTCGGCCTCCAGTTCGTACTCTTTCATGCCCGGCCGGCAGCGCTGCATGGCGCGCCGGTGGGCGGTGGCGGCAATCTTCGCCGCCCGGCGCATCGCGGCGACTTCGGAACGACTCTTATATAAGCGCATGTCGTGCAGCATGTGGTCCAGCACAACGAACTCCTGTGGACCGTGCCAGCCGGACTGGCCGCCGGTGCGCAGCGAGTTCACCCAGCCGATGACCCGCTGGTCGAAGTCGGAGTGGATGCCCATCGTGTAGTAGACCCGCTCGCAGGGCTCGAGCAGCCCCGGCAGAATGTCGTCGATGTCGCCGATGGGAAACGCGTCGTCGGCGCCGTAGTCCGCCACCGCGCCTTCCTGGCCCGCACGGCGGCCGTCCCAGGTCTCGCGTTCCGGATCGCGGTCGCGGCAGAAGAGGATGTACTCGGCGCTCTTGCGTCCCGGCGCGAGTACCGCCACCGCCTCGGGCTCCGCGAAGCCGGTGAGGTAGTAAAAGTCGCTGTCCTGCCGGTACGGGTAGTGAACGTCCCGGTTGCGGACCTTCTCCGGCGCGGCCGGCACAATCGCGATGCCGCCGCGGCCAATCATGCTCATGAGCTGCTTGCGCCGGCGAACGAATTCACGCGGATTCATGGTTGCTGGTCCTCGTCAGTGGAGTTGTGACGGTGCCGGTGCAGCGCCCTTGGGCACCGGGTTCAGCGTTTCGAAGATGAGGCTGGCAGCGACTTTCACAAATTCCACGATCTCGGCGTAGGCGGCCTCGCTCTCTTCCAGGTCGTCGTCTTCGGCGAAGCCGGCCTTGCTGATCTCCGACAGGTCGCTGACGGCTTCGGCCACGTCGTCGCTGGCCGTTTTCGGATCGGTGAGCCCGCCAGTCGCAAGTCCGTACAGAAAGCCCTGGCACCACTGGCCCAGCATACCCGCGCGCTCGTCCAGCGGCTCCTCGTCGGCCGGCAGCATCACGGGGAACACATTGTCATCATCACCAAGCGTCACTGCTACCTGGTCGCGCAGCCTCTCGAGCACCTGCCGGGCGTCGCGCGCGAAGGCGTTGTGGCGGTCCGTTTCGGCAAGAATATGGTCAATCCACGGATCGGTTTTGTTGTTTGCGCCCATGGCCAGCAATCCGCACAGCGTGCCGTGCGCCTCGGACGCGCTGCCGGGACTTCCGGCGTCCATGAGCGCACGGTCGAGTTCCTTGTAAGTAAGCAGCGTCACGCGCTTTGCTCCGTACTGTTAAAACGGCGCATATCCTAGCATGTGCAGAAGATTGACCCGACTCCGGGCTGGTTCTATATTGCGGCCATGACTGACGAAACACTGCGCGAAGAGTTCGATCGTGAGCTCAAACGACTCGAGTCCCGGCTCGACGAACTGGTGGCCACCTGTGATCAGCTCCGGGAGGAAAACCGGTCGCTGCATCAGCGCCAGGAGAGCCTCATCACCGAGCGTGCCAGCCTGCTACAGAAAAACGAGCAGGTGCGCAGTCGCGTCGAGGCAATGATTAACCGCCTGAAGGCGATGGAGCACGGATCATGAGCAATACGGTTGCCCGCGTGAGCGTGCGCATTCTTGAAAAGGAATACCAGGTGGCCTGCCCGGCCGACGAGCAGCCAGACTTGAAGCGCGCTGCCAGCATGCTCAACGAGAAGATGCGCGAGATTCGCGAGAGCGGCAAGGTGGTTGGCCTTGATCGCATCGCCGTAATGGCCGCCCTCAACATCACCAACGAACTTCTGCAGACACGCAACTCAGGGGACCGCATCGACGAGGCGGCAAGCGCCCGCGTGCGGGGTCTTCGCCAGCGGGTCGAGGCGGCGCTCGGCGACGAGAACGTCAAGCAGCTCGAACTTTAGTGTGAAGTGGGTTGTTGCCGTGGACTTGCCAGTTGCCTACACTGTGGCAGCAGGCGCCGGCTGCGGTGTTCGACATGAGCTGGGATACCTCTCGACCCTAAATTTTAGTATCGGGGTCCTGTCCTGTCTCGGCCTTTGTGCAAACCCGTGAGAGCGGGTAGCCTTCCGACCGAACGACCGACCCCACCTGTTGCTCTGGATCGAGAGCAATGGCTCTGACGGCACTCGCGGTGGCGCCTGTCCTTTCCTCCCGCTGTTCCCCGCCCCCTCGGCCCAGGCCATGAACGACAGCGACCGCCAGCAGCTTCGCCAGCAAATGCGCCAGGCCCGGCGTGGAATTACCGGAACCGAGCGGGACCGCGCCGAGCAGGCGATCAACCAGCAGCTCATCGGGATGACGGCGTTTCGCGACGCCGGCCGCATCGCCCTGTACAGCGCCTTTGACGGCGAGCCGAGCATGACGGCTAGCATCGATGCGGCGCTTGCCAGCGGCAAACTGGTTTTCCTCCCGGTGCTGCCGGCATCGGCGGACGCGCCGCTCTCCTTCGCACCGATTGAACCTGCCAGTCACACGCAAACCAACCGGCACGGCATCCTTGAACCCGCTGTTGGCGCTGAGTCGTTCATCGCGGCTGATCAGCTTGACCTTGTGATTACGCCGCTCGTCGCCTTCGACCCGCAAGGCAACCGGCTGGGCATGGGCGCCGGTTACTACGACCGTACGTTTGCGTTCACCGTGAACCAGGCGCCAGCCAGCACTCGACTGATAGGTGTCGCCTTTCAACGACAGAAACACTCGGCGCTGGACCCTCAACCGTGGGATGTCCCACTATGGCGCATCGTGACCGAGACTCGGCAATACCCTTCTCACAAAAAAGCGACGGAGAATTGACACATGCAGTACTGGCTCATGAAATCCGAACCGGACGTCTACGGCATCGATCACCTTGCTGGCGAGGCAGACAAAACCACCCACTGGGACGGCGTGCGAAATTACCAGGCGCGCAACATGATGCGCGATGAAATGAAGCGCGGCGACAAGGTGTTTTTCTATCACTCAAACTGTGACGTACCCGGTATCGTCGGCATTGCAAAAGTGGCACGCACAGGCTATCCGGATCACACCGCGTTCGATCCGAAGGACCCGCACTTCGATGCAAAAAGCGATCCCGACAATCCGCGTTGGTACATGGTAGACGTAAAGTTTGTGCGCAAATTTCGAAAAATAATTTCACTTCGCACTTTGAAACAATTTGCAGACAACGAACTGGAAGGCATGCCGTTACTCCGTCGCGGCAATCGGCTCTCCGTTATGCCGGTAGAAAAAGCACACTGGGATTTTGTTCTCTCGCTGAAGTAGTAAATGCGTTTCACCCTATTTTTATAGGGGTTTTAAACACACCACGTGAACCACACTCCTTGTCGCAAGGGCGATACTCAGCACACTCAGACACTTAACCTGCAACTACTCGCCGGCATGCGGCAAAAAAGAACCGCGCTTAAGCGTGAGAAAAATAATTTAAGTTGCTGGAATTTTTAATATTGTTGTATATACTCGTCCCCGAACTTCCCGACACGGAGATCAACATGGCTAAGAAAGTAACTGCAAAAAAGAAATCGACTCGCAAGAAGAAGGCTTCTCCTAAGCGTAAGGTCGCTGCGAAACGCAAGACGACTACGCGCAAGAAGAAGGCTGCTGCGAAGAAGAAGACGACGACTCGTAAGAAGAAGACGACGACTCGCAAGAAGAAGGCAACTGCCAAGAAGAAGACGACTGCTCGTAAGAAGAAGACGACCACTCGGAAGAAGAAGGCAACTGCCAAGAAAAAGACGACCAAGAAGAAGGCTACAAAGAAAAAGGCCACAAAGAAGAAGGCTACTAAGAAGAAGGCTACCAAGAAGAGGGCAGCCAAGAAGAAGACAGCCGGCCGCAAGAAGAAGGCCACTGCCAAGAAGAAGACGACGACTCGCAAGAAGAAGGCAACAGCTAAGAAAAAGACTGCTGCCAAGAAGAAGACGACTCGTAAGAAGGCAGCAGCCAAGAAGAAGACTACTACCCGCAAGAAGCGGGCAACAACGCGGAAGAAGAAGTAGCACGGCGAGTTTCGCCGCTGGCAGTAGCCACACAACGCTAACTGCCTGCTTTTGCGTTAAAATGAACAGGTCCGCTCCGGCGGACCTGTTTTTTTTGTGCCTGCGATTCGCAAGCCCCCGCCCGACACGAGGAGACGAGCCAGCATGAGCCAGGACGACCAGAAAAGCCGCGCTGCAAAAGCCGCCATGGCCTTTGTTGAGGACGATATGACGGTCGGTGTGGGCACCGGGTCCACCGTGGACTACTTCATCGACGCCCTGGCCGAGGTAAAGGGCCGCATCAACGGGGCCGTATCGAGTTCGGAACGCTCGGCGGAGCGCCTGCGTGGTCACGGCATCCCGGTTATCGACCTCAATGCCGCCGGCACGCTGGACCTGTACGTCGACGGCGCCGACGAGGCGAACAATCACCGCCAGCTCATCAAGGGCGGCGGCGGCGCACTGACGCGCGAGAAGATCGTGGCAGCGGCGTCACGCAAATTCGTCTGCATCGTGGACGAGAGCAAGATGGTCAAGGTACTCGGCGCCTTCCCGTTGCCCGTAGAGGTGATTCCCATGGCCAGGGCGTACATCGGCCGGGAAATGGTGAAGCTCGGCGGGCAGCCGGCCCTGCGTGAGAACTTCGTCACCGACAACGGCAACCACATCCTGGATGTGCACAACCTGAAGATTCTCAATCCGCCGGAGCTCGAGCGCACGATCAACCAGCTCGCCGGCGTGGTGTCGGTCGGTCTTTTCGCCGATCGCGGCGCCGACATCATCATGGTGGGCACCGACGACGACGTGCACACGATCGCGTGACGCCAGCCACCGGCCGCACAGCGCCCGCCGCCTGCCCCCGGAGACTTAATCAAATGAAAGCCGCCAGCGATCAAGACGAGTTCAAGCAGATAACCCGCCGCCTGTACGAGGTGGTCTCGGCCAAGGGCGGGCACCGCGACTGGGAAAGCGTGCGATCGCTCTATCATCCCCGCGCCACCATGGTTCGCACGGGAATCGGCGATAACGGCAAACCGTTTGTGCTGGCGATGACGTTCGACGAGTACGTAGCGAACGCAGCCGACAAGCTGAGCGACGTCCGTTTCACCGAGAAAGAACTCGACCAGGAAGTACAGGTGTTTGGCAACGTGGCGCGACTGGCCAGTGTGTATGAGTTCACTCGCCAATCAGCGGGCGAGACCGAGCGCGGGCGCGGCGTGAACTTCTTCAACCTCGTCAACGAAGGACAGGGCTGGAAGATCATGAACATCGTCTGGGACAACGAACGCGAAGGCCTGTCGCTGGCCGACGCCGGCTTCCTCTGACAGGTTCGAATCCGGTCCCACAAAAAAAGTAAAAAGGGCCGCAAGGGCCCTTTTTTCATTTTGGCTGGGGGACCAGGATTATTCGCCGCATCTGCGGCTCACCCCTTCGGGGTCGGTCCCGCTGCGCGGGCCCGCTGTCTCCGCCTGCTTCGCAGGCTCCGGCTCGAACCTCGAGGTTCTCATTCTGGTCCCGAGAAAAGAAAAAAGGGCCGCAAGGGCCCTTTTTTCATTTTGGCTGGGGGACCAGGATTCGAACCTGGGTTGGCGGAGTCAGAGTCCGCAGTCCTACCGCTAGACGATCCCCCAATAGGGTGACAATCGCTTAACGCTTCGAGTACTGCGTCGCGCGACGGGCCTTGCGCAGGCCGACCTTCTTGCGCTCTACCTTACGGGCGTCGCGGGTGACGAAGCCTGCCTGGCGCAGGGTGCTGCGCAGGGTCTCGTCGTACTCCATGAGGGCGCGGCTCATGCCGTGGCGAATAGCGCCGGCCTGGCCGGTGGTGCCACCGCCGCTTACCGTGGCAACGATGTCGAAGTTGCTTTCAAGGTTGGTTACCTCCAGCGGCTGGCGCACGATCATGCGAGCCGTCTTACGACCAAAAAACTGGTCGAGCGGGAGGTTGTTGACGGTGATGTCGCCCTTTCCCGGGCGAAGAAAGACCCGGGCCGTCGAGGTTTTGCGGCGGCCAGTGCCGTAATGCGTATCAGTTGCCATGTGGAATGATGTCCTGGTGTCTTTTAGTCAGTGTCAGATGTCGAGCGGCTGCGGGCTCTGCGCCGCGTGCTCGTGCTCCGGGCCGGCGTATACGCGCAGCTTGCGGATCATCTTCCGTCCGAGAGAGTTCTTCGGCAGCATGCCCTTTACGGCCAGCTGGATCGCCCGCTCAGGGGCCTGATCGAGCATCTTGCCGAGCGGCACAGACTTCAGGTTGCCGATGTAGCCGGTGTAACGGTGGTACATCTTGTCCTTGAGCTTGTTGCCCGTGACCCGGATTTTTCCGGCGTTGACCACGACGATGTAGTCGCCGGTGTCCACGTTGGGGGTGTACTCGGGCTTGTGCTTGCCACGCAGCCTCGAGGCCAGCTCAGTGGCGAGCCTGCCGAGGGTCTTGTCAGTGGCGTCAACGACATACCAGTCGCGTCTAACCGTCTCCGCCTTTGCGGCAAAGGTACTCATGATCTGTCCAGCTCCACAAAAAAAGATCGCCGCGAGGGCGAAAGGTGCGCAATTCTACTGAAGCCCCAAGCGATTTGCAACGCGAAACGCCTGCCCTGAGCCCGCGCCCCGGGGGCCTGCCAACCCGTCACCATGGCCCGTGCCCGCCATAGCCGCCCATCGCCGCCCATCGCCGGCAGAAACGCCGCGCGTATAATAAGTGTCATGACAGATCGACAGTTCAGCCCCGCCGACCTGCTGCTCGGCGAAGCCGAGCGGGTGCTAAGAACCCTGTCCGGCGGCAACTCTCCCTCAAACCGCCCCAGGCCTGACCGGCGAGAGCCAGAAAAACCCGGCCCTGACACCGCCGAGATGAAGGTCGCGGACGACGATACCCCGGCGCTCGAAGACGACGAGCGGCAAACCTCCATCCGCCTGATGCGGGTCAATCACGCCGGCGAGGTCGCCGCCCAGGCCCTGTACCAGGGCCAGGCGCTGACCGCCCGCCTGGACGACGTACGCGACGAAATGCGCCAGGCCGCCAGCGAAGAGGTCGACCACCTGGCCTGGTGCGAAGACCGTCTCGCCGAGCTCGGCGGCAGCCCCAGCCTGCTCACGCCGTTCTGGTATGGCGCTTCTTTCGCCATCGGCGCGGCGGCCGGAATTGCCGGCGATCGCTGGAGCCTGGGCTTCGTCGCGGAAACTGAGGCTCAAGTTGTGGACCATTTGAACGCTCACTTAGAGAGTATGTCGGACAACGACCGCGCGAGCCGCACTATTCTCGAGCATATGCGAGAGGACGAGGAACGCCACGGCAATGCTGCCCGCGACGCCGGCGGCTCGCCGTTGCCGGCACCGGTAAAGCGCGTGATGCAACTGGTATCACGGGTGATGACCCGCACCGCGTACTGGATCTGACTTCAGGCCCGGTGTGGCAGTCTGACGGAGCGAATGTAAACAGTACTTGCTACCGTCACCGGCATAGTTTAAAAAGGCTTGTTAAAATCAAAGCATAAGTCCACAAAATCCCTGACTATTTGACGAGGGCCAGATGGAAGAGACCAGCAAAAACCTGAGTGATGTGCCAGCGATCAACCGCTTCCTGAGCTACTGCCGCATGCGGACAGTGCCGAGCAAGACGGTGGTAATCCACGCTGGCGACCTGCCAGACATTCTCTACTTCATCGTCGACGGTTCCGTCGAAGTCATGATCGAAGACGAAGACGGCAACGAGATGGTGCTGGCCTACCTCAACAAGGGCGAGTTCTTCGGCGAGATGGGCCTGTTCTACGAGCAGCCCACCCGCAGCGCCTGGGTGCGCACCCGGACGGAATGCGAAATCGCGGAGATGACCTACCCGCGCTTCCGACAGATCGCCAGCGAAAGCCCCGGCCTCGTTTTCGAGCTCGCCACGCAGCTCGCCAGCCGCCTGAATCGCACGAACCGGAAGCTCGGTGACCTGGCGTTTGTCGACGTGACCGGCCGCATCGCGCACGCGCTGATGGACCTGTGCGCCGAGCCCGACGCCATGACCCACCCGGACGGCATGCAGATCAAGGTGAGCCGCCAGGAACTCAGCCGCCTCGTCGGCTGCTCCCGGGAGATGGCAGGCCGCGTGCTTAAAGTTCTGGAAGACCAGGGCCTCGTATCTGCCCGTGGCAAGACGATCGTGGTGTTCAACGCGCCCAGGCCCACGGTCAACTGACCGCCGCTACCTCCGACTGATCGACGTCCGCGCGGCATCACGCCGCGTGGGCGGTTCCCATCGCAAGAAAATTGCGCAGCAGTTCGTGGCCGAACTGCGTGAAGAACGCTTCAGGGTGAAACTGCACGCCGGTCACAGGCATGTCCCGGTGGCGCAGCGCCATGATCTCTTCCACGCTGCCGTCGACATGGCGCGTCGTCGCTGACACCTCAAGGCAGTCCGGTACCGAATCCGGCGCCACCACCAACGAGTGATAGCGAATCGCTTCAAAGGGTGAGGTCAGCCCGGCGAACAGACCGTTGCCATCATGATGAACAAGCGACGGCTTGCCGTGCATGACCCTCGTGGCATGCACGATGCGGCCGCCAAACGCCTGGGCGATGCACTGGTGACCGAGGCACACACCCAGCAGCGGCACCCTCCCGGCAAAGGCACGCACTACGTCCAGCGATACGCCGGCGTCATCCGGAACGCCGGGACCGGGTGATATCACCACGTAGTCCGGCTGAAGCGCCTGCGCCTCTTTCGCGGTAATCGCATCATTGCGGAAAACCCGCACGTCCGCGTCCAGCGCTGCCAGGTACTGCACCAGGTTGTAGGTGAACGAGTCGTAGTTGTCGATCATCAACAGCATGGTCGATAGCAGCAGGGCTCAGTGGTGTTTGCTGCACTCGGCGCGCATGCGCGCAATCGTCTCGGCGTAGTTGTCGCTGTTAAAGATCGCCGAGCCGGCAACGAAAGTATCGGCGCCCGCGGCGGCAATCTCTGCGATGTTATCGACCTTGACGCCGCCGTCGATCTCCAGGCGAATGTCCAGACCGCTGTCATCGATCAGGCGCCGCGCCGCGCGCAGTTTGTCGAGCGCAGACGGAATGAACTTCTGGCCGCCGAAGCCCGGATTGACCGACATCAGCAGCACCATGTCCACCTTGTCCATGACGTGTTCAAGCCACGTCAACGGCGTCGCAGGGTTGAACACGAGCCCCGCCTTCACACCGTGGCTGCGAATCAGTTGCAGCGTCGCATCGACATGCTCGGACGCCTCCGGGTGAAAGGTAATGTAGCTGGCGCCGGCCTTCGCGAAGTCCGGAATGATGCGATCAACGGGCTTCACCATCAGGTGCACGTCGATCGGCGCGGTAACCCCATAGCTTCGCAGCGCTTCGCACACGAGCGGCCCGATGGTCAGGTTGGGCACGTAGTGATTGTCCATCACATCGAAGTGCACGATATCGGCGCCGGCCGACAGCACCGCGTCAACTTCTTCGCCGAGCCTGGCAAAGTCGGCGGACAGAATGGATGGCGCAATCCAAAGGTCTTTCATTGCTTGTTCCTTTCGGGCGCTACGGACCCGGACTTAAAATGTGAGCCTGAACGCTAAGTTCCCCGGGCGGTGCGGATCGTGTCGTACGCTTCACGAATCTGCTGGGTCTTGTCGTGAGCCACCTGCTGCATCGACTCCGGCAGACCTCGAGCGATGGCCTTGTCCGGATGATGCTTGTTCATCATGCGGCGGTAGGCCTTTTTGACGGCGGCGTCCGATGCGCTCGCAGGCACCTCCAGCAGTCGATATGCCTGCTCGAGCTGGTTGACCGGCTGGACCGAATTGCGCCGGCCGCCGCCGCTGCTGCGCAGTCGCGCAAGCGCTTCAATCTGGCCCAGCTCCACGTCGCTGATGCCGAGCTTGCGGCAGATGCGCCGGAGCAGGTCACGTTCAACGGTGGAGATTGCACCGTCGGCCATTGCCGCGTGCACCTGGATCTCCACGAAGGTGCGCAGCGTGTCGTGACGCGGATAATAGGCGCGCCGAAGCGCCGCAACGGTGGACTCCAGGGGGAAATCCGGCCGCTTGCCGGCGGTGAAGTAGCTAATGGCCTCGCGCACCTTGGCATCGTCGAGGCGCATGTTTTTCATCACGGCTCGGGCGGTGGCGATTTCGGTTTCGGAAACACGCCCGTCGGCCTTGGCCACGTGACCCATGACGCCAAACGTTGCGCTAAAGAAAATGTCGGGCGGCGTAGACCGCGGTCGCGCGAGGTCGTCGCCCAGCTCGTCCTCGAGACCGCGATCAATCTGGTGCCCGACCGCGGCGCCCAGGGCCGCGCCCAGCGGGCCGCCCATCAGCAGGCCGAGGGCGCCGCCGGCAACCTTTCCCCACCACTGCATCAGGCGGCTCGCACTCCCGGCGTGGGCGCGCGGCGGCACTGCCGTTCGCGCCGCGTTGACGGCGCAGCGCGCGGCTTGCCACAATGCCCGCCTTTCTTCGCCGGTGTGTTCATGTCAAAGGAATCCGAAAGCTCTGCGAATGGGCGTCATGGTAGCAGTTGGCCACAGTCGCGGCACGCTGACACGCCCATTGTGTTCGAAACCCGGCTAAGCGGCCTTGAGCTCGCCCACCGTGGCAAGGTTCGCGACGTGTACGCGCTTGACGACGAGCACCTGCTCATCGTTACCACCGACCGGCTGTCGGCCTTTGACGTTGTGCTGCCGGACGCGATCCCGGGCAAGGGCGCCATGCTGACGGCGATCTCCTCGTTCTGGTTTTCACGCACCAGGGACATCGTGAGCAACCACCTCACCGGCATCGCGCCGGAAGACGTCGTGCCGGAGAAGGCGGAGCACGACCAGGTAAAAAACCGCGCGGTCGTGGTCCGCAGGCTCAACGCGCTGCCGGTCGAGGCCGTGGTGCGCGGCTACATCGCCGGTTCCGGCTGGAAAGACTACCAGGCGACCGGCGCGGTCTGCGGCATCGCGCTGCCGCCCGGACTGGAACTCGCCGGACCGTTCGACGAACCGCTGTTTACACCGGCAACAAAGGCGGCCGTGGGCGATCACGACGAGAACATCAGCTTCGCCGAATGCGCCGAGCGCATTGGCAAGGAACGGGCCACGCAGGTGCGTGACCTCGCGCTCGCGCTTTACGAGCACGGCCGCCGGCACGCTGCCAGCCGCGGCATCATCATTGCCGATACGAAATTCGAATTTGGCCTGGACGCCGCCGGCGAGCTTGTGCTGATAGACGAAGCGATGACGCCGGACTCATCGCGCTTCTGGCCGGCCGCCAGCTACCGCACGGGCATCAGCCCGCCAAGTTATGACAAACAATTCGTGCGGGATTACCTCGAAACGCTCGACTGGGACAAAACGGCGCCTGGCCCGACGCTGCCGCAGGAAGTCATCGACCAGACGGCGGCCAAGTACGCTGAAGCGCAGGCCCAGTTATTGGGCTAGCTGGCTGGGGCAGCTATCGTCCGTGCCAGACGGAGTAGATGGACTCGTCGGCAAGCACCGCTTCGAAGGCCTCGAACAGCACATCGGCCCAGCGGCGCACGCCTTCGGTCGTCGAGATGAGATCCTGGCGAACCTCGATGCCGACGTGGGGAAAACCCGCGTCCTCGGCGTGGTGATCCACCGTAAAGTCTGACGAGGCCTTGCCCGAGTAGGGCTCGTTGTCGCCCGTTACCACGCCCGCCGCCGCCAGGTGCTCGATGAGCGGCACCGGAATGCGCGGGTCCTTGTCCCACAGCACGCCAATCTCCCAGGGCCGGGCCTTGCTGCCCATGACCGGCGTGAAACTGTGAATGGAAAAGAGCGCCGGGATCTGCCCCAGCGATTTCAGGCGGGCCAGCTCACGGGCAATCGCCTGGTGGTACGGCCAGTAGGTGCTGCGGGCGCGGGCTTCCTTCTCTTCCGGCCCCAGTTCGTGGTTGCCGGGAATGACGACACCGTCGCTCACTGGTGGATACGCAGTGCGGTCCTCGAGCTCCCGGTTGTTGTCGACGAAAAGGCGGGAATAGGTCGCCTGCACCGCGGTTGTGCGCATGCGCTTGGCGAGCACCGCACCGAGGTCGCGGGTGCCGATATCCCAGGCGACGTGAAGGTCCATTACCCGCTCGTCCAAGCCAAGGTTGTTCAGGCTGCGGGGAATTACCCGGCCCGAGTGGTCGCAGACCAGCAGCACGGGGCGCTCGCTGTCCGGGTTGATCACCTTGAACGGCGCTGGGTCTTCAGGCTCGAGCAGGGTGCCGTGCCAGTGCCCCTCCTCGGTGCCCGCGGCCGGGCCAGTGGGTGCTGCAGCACCTTCTCGTAGCGATTTCAGGGATTCAGTGAGGCTCATCAGATCAAGTGTAATGGTACCGCCATATTTATGGTACCGGTGTTTGCCACGATGCTCCGTAACGTGGTTCACAACTGGCACCACCGCCGTCCTGCGGCTGCCTCAGACCTATGGCAGAATGGAGCCAGGCCCCGGCGGCAGCGCCGCCCGACCTCCCTAAGAGACTCCACCGCGTTCGTTCAGACCTATGGCCCGCACCCTCGTAACCAACACCGAGCACGACACCCGGGTACCGTTTCTGCGCGGCATCCTGACCCGCTCGCTGGAACACGCGGGCCTGCCCTTTGACACCGCCTACAACCTCGCCTCGACCGTTCGGGAAAAGCTGTCGGGGCGCCGGGAGATCACCACCGACGACCTGCGCGCGCTGGTTGCAGACCTGATCCGCAAGGACCACGGAGACATCACCGCGATGCGCTACCTGAGCGTGGCACCGCCGGAGGAAGCGCTGCTCGTGACGAGCGGCGGCGGCCAGACGGCGCCGTTCTCGCGCACGAGCCACCAGCGTTCGCTCCATAGCTGCGGACTCACCGCCGAGGCGGCGCGCCCGGTCACCGCGAAGATCTACGAGCACCTTCTGGCCCGCGGCACCACCCACATCACGTCCGACCGCCTGGGTTACCTCACGTACCGCTACCTGAAGCGCGATGTCGGGCCAAGGCAGGCGCAGCGTTACCTCGTGTGGGCGCAGTTCATTCGCAGCGGAAGGCCGCTGATTCTGCTCATTGGCGGCAGCGTCGGCTGCGGCAAGAGCACGATTGCCACGGAAGTTGCCCATCACCTCGAAATTGTGAGGATCCAGAGCACCGATATGCTGCGGGAGGTAATGCGCCTCATGCTGCCCCAACGGGTAACGCCGGCACTGCACACGTCGTCCTTTCTGGCCTGGCAATGCCGGCCCGGCAACGAGGCTGGCACAACGCCGGAGGAGGAGCACGTTATCGATGGCTTTCGCAGCCAGGCCGAGCTGCTGGCCATGTCCTGCGAAGCCGTGGTCAGCCGCGCCGTGCGCGAGCGCGTCTCGCTCATCGTCGAGGGGGTGCACATTGAGCCCGGCATGGCGGCAAGGCTACCCCGGGATACCGACGCCATTGTGGTCGAAGCGCTGATGGCCGTGCTGAAGCCCAAAACCCTGAGAAAGCGCCTGCGCGGCCGCGGCAAGGCCGAACCGGCCCGCCGGGCCGACCGCTATCTCAAGAGCTTTGACGCCATCTGGACGATCCAGACTCACCTTTTAAAGGAGGCGGACCAGCACGGCGTGCCAATCATTCCGAACAACGACAAGTCCGACGCCGCCGGCGACCTGATGGTCAAAATCATCGACAAGCTGGCGCTCGAATTCACCGCCAGCGCCCGCGAGGTGTTCCCGGACGGCGGCAAACGCCCCGCCAGCCGGCACTAAGTGTAAGATTCCGGGTCCGGCGGACGAAGGTGGCAAGCGCAGTGACGGTAACTCCGAAGAGCAAGGGCCTGGTCATTATCCTCGACGGCGTGGGCGACAGGCCCTGCGCGGTGCTTGGTGGTGCAACGCCACTTGAAGCGGCCGACACACCCAATCTCGACCGGCTCGCCACCGCCGGGCAGTCAGGCCAGGTCGACCCGCTGGCGCCCGGCGTGCCCGTTGGCACGCACCTCGGCGCCGGCGTGCTAATGGGACTGATGCCCGAGGATGCCCGCTGCCTGGGCCGCGGCTCTGTCGAGGCGGCCGGCGCCGGCCTCACACTGCAGCCCGGTGACGTGGCCTTTCGCTGCAACTTTGCCACCGTCCAGGGCGATGATAGCGGCTTTCGAATTATTGACCGGCGCGCTGGCCGCATTCGCGACGGCGTCCGGGAACTCGCCGCCGCCCTGAGCGGCATCGACGTTGGCGACGGCATCACCGCGACGCTCCGCGCCGCCACCCAGCACCGCGCAGTGCTGCGCCTGTCTGGCGACAAGCTGTCAGCGGCGGTCACCGACACGGATCCGGGCAGCGGTAACGGTCACCACGTGCTTGAGTGCATCTCCGCGGCGTCCAACGAGGAGGCAGCTGCCCGCACGGCGACCGCCGTGAACCGGTATCTCGTGCTGGCGCACGAGCGCCTGTCGGCCCATCCCGTCAACGAGCAACGCTCCGCCGACGGGCAACCACCCGCCAACGCAATAATTACCCGTGGCGCAGGCACGATGCCGGTGATGCGCAACATCATCAGCGAGCTGGGGCTGTCTACCGCGCTGGTGACCGGAGGCGGCACCGTGGCCGGCCTCGGTCGCCTGTTCGGCTTCGACGTGAACAAGGATCCGCGCTTCACCGCCGGCCCCGATACCGACCTGTCTGCGAAGATGGCCGCGGTCGCCGATGCCCTCAACGATCACGACCTGGTATTTCTGCACGTCAAGGCGCCGGACATTTGCGCCCACGACAAGGACCCGCTGACAAAGAAGGCGTTCCTCGAACGCTTCGACGATGAGCTGGCGTCGCTCGACGTTGACGGTAAGGTAGTGGCAGTAAGCGCGGACCATTCCACCGACTGCAATACCGGGGCGCACACAGGCGACCCGGTGCCCTCGATACTGTACGCACCGGGCGGCCGCCGCGACGCAAACCGGCGTTACGATGAGATGGCCTGCATGACCGGCGGCATCGGTCGCATCACCAGCTACAGCTTCATCACGCTCGTGCTCGAAAGCATGGGGTGTCTCGGCAACTACAAGGCAGCACTGCATTGAACGACAGCGATCACGTGACTGACATGAGCGACGACACAGCCAGCGACCCCATTAGTGACACAGCGCAAGGCCAGGCGGATGTGGCCCCAGCGCCGCCAGACCTGTCGGCGCCGGAACTGTATCTGAACCGCGAGCTCACCTGGCTGAGCTTCAATCGCCGCGTGCTGCAGCTTGCCGCCGACCCGCGCACGCCGCTCCTTGAGCGTGTGCGCTTCCTGGCCATCGTCAGCGGCAACATCGACGGCTTCTTCATGAAGCGCATCGGTGGCCTCAAGCAGCTTATCGTTGCCGGCATCAGCACCCGCTCGGTGGACGGGCGCACGCCCGCGCAGCAGATTCACGAGTGCCACACCGTCGTGCGCCAGATCCAGCAGGAGCGCGGCACGGTATTCGACAACATCCTCGAAGAACTGCGCGCCGAGGGCATCAAGCTCGTCACGTGGCAGGAACTGGACGAAGCCGATCACCAGGCGCTGCGCGAACGCTACATCCAGGAAATTTTTCCGCTCGTTACGCCGCTGGCGATGGACCCCGGCCACCCGTTTCCGTTTATCTCCAACCTGGCGCTCAACCTGCTGGTTACGATGCGGTTTCCGGGCGAGGCCGATGTGCGCACCGCGCGTGTCAAGGTCCCGGGCCTGCCAGGCATCGCACCGCGCCTGCTGGCGCTGGGCTCCGGCGCCACCTTCATCTCGCTGGATGACGTCATTGCCAACAACCTGGACCTGTTGTTCCCCGGCATGCGCATCGAGAGCTGCGAACTGTTCCGCGTAACGCGCAACGCGAACGTCGAGATGGACCAGGAGCAGGCCGACGATCTGCTCGAACTGATGCAGACGGAACTCAAGGAACGGCACTTCGCGCCCATCGTGCGGCTGCAGGTTGCCGAGAGCATGCCGGCGGCGCAAAGCGCAATGCTCGCCGCCGAACTCGGTCTGGACGACGAGGACGTGTTCACGGTTGGCGGGCTCATGGCGATGAACGACCTGTCGGTTATTGCCGACCTGCCCCATGCGCACCTGCACTACCCGCCGCATCAGCCGGCTGATCACTCGCGCCTGGCGCTCGACAACCGCAGTATTTTCCACATCATTCGTGACACTGGGTCGCTGCTGCTGCAGCACCCATACGAGTCCTTTGCTACCTCCGTCGAGCGCTTCCTGCGCAGCGCGCGCAGCGATCCGAAGGTGCTCGCGATCAAGATGACGCTGTACCGCACGTCGGCTGATGGCCGCATCATCAACGACCTCATTGAGGCGGCGCGGGCCGGCAAACAGGTCGCGGTGCTCGTGGAACTCAAGGCGCGCTTTGACGAAGCCGCCAATATCCGCTGGGCACGGCGCCTCGAGCGCGAAGGCATCCACGTTACCTATGGCGTCATGGGGCTGAAGACGCATTGCAAAATCATCCTGGTGGTGCGCAAGGACTACGACGGCCTGCGCCGCTACGCGCACATAGGCACCGGCAACTACCACTCGCAGACCGCCCGCCTCTACAGCGACCTGGGGCTTTTGACCTGCGACGACGACATCACCGCAGACCTCACCGGGCTGACCAACTACATCACGGGTTACTCGCCCGCGCCGCGCTACCGCAAACTGCTGGTTGCACCGCATAACCTGAAGGCCGCGCTGCTCAACAAGATCCAGCGCGAAATCGGTCACGCAAACGCCGGGCGCCGGGCGCACCTGCAGTTCAAGACGAACGCGCTGGAAGACAGCGACATCACGAAGGCGCTGTACGAAGCCAGCATGGCGGGCGTTAGCGTGGATCTGCTCGTGCGCGACACCTGCCGCCTGCGACCGGGACTGCCCGACGTCAGCCCCACGGTCACCGTTATCAGCACGCTTGGACGATTCCTGGAGCATGCGCGGCTTTACTACTTCCGCAACGATGGCGCGGAGGAGTACTTTCTCGGCTCGGCAGACCTCATGCACCGCAACCTAGAGGCCCGCGTGGAAGTGCTGACGCCGGTGGAGAGCAAGTCGCTGCGCCGGGACCTGAGAACGTTTCTGGACATCCAGCTGTCCGATCAGCGCAGCGCCTGGGACATGGGTGCGGACGGCAGCTACACGCTGCGCCAGCCGTCTCCGGAACTTGCCCACGAGGGGGCCCAGGAGGAGGCTCAGGAGGGTGCGCAAGAAACACTCATCGCGCTGTCGGAGAAGCACCTGGCCGGCGCGTCTCACGGCAACGATCGCCAGGTGCGCCGCAAGCTGTACAAGGAATACCGCAAGCGTTACAAGAGCAATCGTGACATTTGAGCGACCCGTTTGTGCGGGTCGACGGCGCGTCACAGATTTGTAACAATTCGCGCCTACACTCCGCGCAACGGCGTTCTACATACCACCGCGCACCCATCGGCGCACAGGCTGCAAAAATCCGGGGAATTTCCGTATGTTTTCAAGAATTTGGCTCGTCGGCTGCATCGCTGCCGCGAGCACGCTCGTGGCCGCTTGCGGCGGCGAGCAGCGTAACTACATTCAGAACAAGGGGTCGGACACACTTGTGAACGTGGCCCAGGCCTGGGCCGAGGCGTACCAGCAGGTGGACTCGACCGCCGTGGTCGCGGTCACCGGCGGCGGCTCCGGCACAGGCATCGCCGCGCTCATCAACGGCACCGTGGATATCGCCAACAGCAGCCGCCGGCTCAAGGACAAGGAGCTGGAGCTTGCCCGCAACAACGGCCAGGACCCGATTGAGCACGTGGTTGGCTTTGACGCGCTGGCGGTCTACGTGCACGAGGACAACCCGCTCAGCGAGATCACCGTTGCGCAGATCGCCGAGATCTACGGCGACAACGGCAGTGTGAATTCCTGGACCGACCTTGGCGTCGAAGTGCCCGGCTGCCGTGACCAGGAAATCGTAATCGTGAGCCGCCAGAACAACAGCGGCACGTACGCGTACTTCCGTGAGGCCGTGCTCGGCAAACAGCGCGAGTTCCGTCTCGGCACCCGCGACATGCACGGCTCGAAAGACGTAGTAGATCTGGTCGAGAAAACTCCCTGCGCCATCGGCTACAGTGGCCTCGCCTACGCCACCCCCCACATCAAGATGGTGTGCGTGTCACCGGACGACGGTGCGCAGTGCACGGTGCCCTCCGTCGATTCCGCCAGTGACGGCAGCTACGCCATTGCGCGCCCGCTGCTGATGTACACGTCGGGCGAGCCGGCGGGCAAAGTGGCCGAGTACTTGAACTGGATCAAGAGCGACACTGGCCAGTGCATCATTCTCGACAAGGGCTACGCGCCCTCACGCACTGTGTCCTGCCCGACCAGCTGACGAACTGGCCCAAGACCATGACGCACTACGAACAACGCCTTCAGCAGGACCTCGACCGCATCAAGCGGCGGGTCGCGTCGCTGGGCGGCCTGGTGAAAAACGCACTGGACGATGCGGTGCGCGCGCTGCTCACCGGCAACGAACCGCTGGCCCACATGACCGTGCTTCGCGACGGGCCGATCAACCGCAAGACCCGCGCCATCGACGACCTGTGCCACCAGTTCATCGCCGTGCACCTGCCGAGCGCCGGACTGCTGCGACTGGTGTCGACCATCATTCGCGCGAACATCGCGCTCGAGCGAATCGGTGACTACGCTGTAACGATCTGCCGTGAATCGATGCAGCTTGGCGACGTGCCGCGCAACGAAACGGCAAGCGAGCTCGAGGAACTGGCCGACAAGGCGCGCATTATGCTGTCCCAGGCGATCGACGCGCTCAACGCCATGGACGCCGAACTCGCCCACTCCACGATCCAGAATGCAAGCAACCTGCAGCGGGAGCTGGAGGCTGTCTACGACTCGCTGATCGACAACGAACGCCTGCAGGACCGCGGCGAGTTGATTGCCGTGTTCGTCGTGTTCAACATGCTCAAGCGCGTAGCGGACCAGGCGAAGAACCTGTGCGAAGAAACGATCTTTGCAGCCACCGGCGAAACCAAGCCGGACAAGACGTACAAAATCGTCTTTGTCGACCGCAGCCACCGCCTCGTCAGCCGCATGGCAGAAGCAATCGCCAGGAAGAACTACACCGACCGCTGTGAGTTTGCGAGCGCCGGGTCGTCACCGGCCGGCGACGTGCATCCAGCCTTGTCGGACTTTCTCGACCAGCACAGCATTGACGTGGGCGACTGCTTGCCCAGGGCGATTGACGACGGGTCCTTCGACCTGACGCGCCAGCACGTCGTTGTCAGCGTGGCCGGACCGATCCGCTCTCACGTGCAGAAGCTGCCGTTTCACACGACGGCGCTGGAATGGGATATCGGACCTGAACCGGACGCGGCCGCCAGCGCGGCGGAAGTACAACAGCGGCTGGAGGAAATCTACCGCGAGCTCGCAGTGCAGATTCGCGATCTCATCGAGCTGTTGAGCGGTCCAGATGCCGACTGACGCAGAGGCCGCACACGCGGCAGCGGCGCCCGCCGCGAGGAACGAGTTCGACCGGCGGGATGCCGCCTGGCTGATCGACCGGCTGGTCGCCGGCGTGGTTTTTCTCGGTGGCATCTCTGCGATCGTGTTTATCTGCGGCATCTTCGTGTTCATCATGCGCGAGGGCCTTGGCTTTCTCACCGGCGCCTTCGAGTTCAGCGAGTTTCTCGGCTCGACCGCGTGGCGACCAACCTCCGAGTCAAACCCGACCTACGGCATCCTCGCACTGATCGCCGGCACCGCCAGCGTGACTGGCCTTGCGATGATCGTTGCAATTCCCTTCTCGCTCGGCGCCGCCATCTACATCGCCGAATTCGCGACAGGCAAGACCCGCGAGATACTGAAGGTGCTCGTGGAACTGCTGGCCGCCATCCCGTCGGTGGTGTGGGGCTTTATCGGCCTTACCATCATGAACCCGCTGATCATTCAGCTGTTCGACGTACCGGTCGGGCTGAACGTGCTGAACGCCGGCGTAATCCTCGGCCTGATGGCCGCGCCAATCATGACCTCGATTGCGGAGGACGCGCTGAAGGCCGTGCCGGACCGCTATCGCGAAGCAGCCGAAGCCATGGGAGCGACGCGCTGGCAGGTTATCTTTCGCGTCGTGCTGCCGGCGGCGAAGAACGGTCTGCTCGGCGCCGTGCTACTCGGCGTAGGTCGCGGCTTCGGCGAAACGATGGCCGTGCTGATGGCCACCGGCCACGCTATCACCGTGCCGACGAGCGTATTCGATTCGGTGCGCGCCCTGACCGCGACCGTGGCGGCGGAGCTCGGCGAAACGGCTGTGGGCTCCGATCACTACCAGGCGCTTTTCACGATCGGCATTTTCCTGTTCGTGATCACCTTCATCATCAACCTGACCGCCGACCTCATCGTCCGGGGTATCCGCAGGGGATAGGCATCGATGTTTGCGACCAACACACTCATTGAGAAAAACCGGCGCGTCGAGCAGCTGTTCCGCATTCTGTTCCTGATGATGACGGGGCTGTTGATTCTTCCTGTTGCCATCATCCTGGCGATGCTGATTTACAAGGGTGGCCCGGTTATCTCGTTTGAGTTCCTGTTCACCAACCCCACGCAGGGCATGACCGCCGGCGGTATTTTGCCGGCCCTGGTCGGCACCGTGTGGCTGGTCGGCGTTGCTCTGCTCGTATCAGTACCGCTCGGCGTCGCGGCCGCGGTGTACCTGAGTGAGTATGCCCCCGAGAACTGGCTGACCCGGCTGATCAACATCGCCATCATCAACCTTGCTGGTGTGCCGTCCATCGTGCATGCGTTGTTCGGGGTAGGCGCGTTCGTGATTTTCTTCGAGTTCGGCACGAGCATCCTGGCGGCCAGCCTGACGCTCGCGATCATGACGCTGCCAGTGGTCATCGTGGCTACCCGCGAATCACTGCAGGCGGTACCAATGGCCTTCCGCGAGGCGTGCTGGAACATGGGCGCGACGCGCTGGCAGACGATTCGTCGCGTTGTGCTGCCGAACGCGGTCACCGGCATCCTGACCGGCGTTATCCTGGAGGTTTCCCGAACGACCGGCGAAACCGCGCCCATCATGTTCACCGGCGCGGCCTTCTTCCTGCCGTTCCTGCCGCAGGGTGTCCTCGACCAGACGATGGCACTGTCACTGCACCTGTTCGTGGTGTCCACGCAGGTACCGAACGTACCGGAGGCGTTGCCGTATGGCGTCGCGCTCGTACTGATCGCCCTGGTGCTGCTGATGAACAGCCTGTCTATCGCGCTGCGCATGTACCTGCGCGGGAAAAAGAAGTGGTAGTGGCCGCCACAACGCGGCGGCCGGTGAAGTTCGCCGTTGACAACCTGTCGATTCACTACGGCGACTTCGCGGCCCTCAAGGACGTGTCGCTGTCGATTCACGAGCACGAGATTTTCGGCATCATCGGGCCTGCAAATGCCGGCAAGACGTCGTTTCTAAAGGCGCTCAACCGAATGGACACGTTTACCCCCGGCATGGTGGTCAGCGGCGCGGTGAGCTACGACGGCATCGATATCAGCCAGCTGAGAAATGAATACGCGCTGCGCCGACGCATCGGCGTGGTGTTTCCGCTGCCGGTCGGCCTGCCAATGACGGTGTACGACAACGTTGCGCTGTCGCCCAGGCTTCGCGGCATCAGCGACAGGCAGGAACTGGACGCAATCGTCGAACGCTGCCTGACGCGCGCCGCGCTGTGGGATGAAGTCAAGGACCGTCTGGACTCACTGGGCAGCCTGCTTTCCGGTGGCCAGCAACAGCGCCTGACGATTGCGCGGGCCCTGTCGCAGGATCCGGAGGTGCTCATACTCGACGAGTTTTCGATTGCAGTGGATCCGGTCACGACGATGCGAATCGAAGATGTGCTGCGCGAGCTGCGCTCGGAGATGACCATCGTGCTCGTCACCAACCTCGTGCAGCAGGCCCGCCGGCTCGCGGATCGCACCGCGTTTTTTCTCGAAGGCCGCTGCGTGGAACTGGCGCCGACGGAGGAACTGTTCACGGGCGAGGTCAGGGACCAGCGCACGCGTGACTACATCGAAGGGCGCTTCGGATGAGTGACGCTCAGGACCTCGCGATTTGCAGCCGCAACCTCAACCTGTGGTACGGCGACTTCCAGGCGCTGTTCAACGTGTCGCTGAACATTCGCCGGGGCATCATCACCTCGCTCATCGGTCCGTCCGGCTGCGGCAAGTCCACCTTCCTGCGCACCGTCAATCGCATCAACGACCGGCTGGGCTACGTGCGCATGGACGGCACGCTGGACGTACTAGGCCAGAACATCCTAGCGCCCGACGTGGAACTGGTGCAGGTGCGCAAGCACATCGGCATGGTGTTCCAGCGGCCAAACCCGCTGCCCTTGTCCGTACGTGACAACGTGCTCTTCAGCTACGATCTGCACGGCACCGGCAAGCAGCTCACACGCGATGAGCGCGAAGCGCTCGTGGAAGAGATGCTGCGCAAGGTCCTGCTGTGGGATGAAGTGAAGGACAGGCTGGACACCAAGGCCACCAACCTTGGCCTGGAAGAACAGCAAAAGCTGTGCATCGCGCGGTTGCTGCCGGTGAAGCCCTCCGTGCTGTTGATGGACGAGCCGTGTTCCGCGCTGGACCCAAAGGGCACCGAAGCCGTGGAGGAACTCATCTGGGAACTCCGCGGCGACTACACCATTCTGATCGTCACGCACAACATGGCGCAGGCGCGCCGTGCCAGCGAAGAATGCATTTTCATGCTGTTGGGCAAAGTGATGGAACACCAGCAAACCCAGTCAATGTTCGTTACGCCCGAGCAGAAAGAAACCGCCGACTACATCGAAGGCCGCTACGGATAGCACCAGTGTTTCAAGCAGAACTGTTCAGGGTGGTACTCGCGATGGCAGCAGGTGCCATCCCAGGTGCGTATGCCAGTGACGTGGCTGCCGGCGTTGCTATCGGGCTGTTGCTCCTCGTCGCGTGGCACGGCAGGCAGGCTGCACGGCTCGTAAGAGGCATGCGCGACCCCAAGCGTCGGATGCCCGGCGCTGCGGGCTTCTGGCAGTTCCTCGGCGAACGTGTTTTCAGGGCAACCGATCAGGCAGAAGACGCCGCGTCGAGCCTCCAGCAGTACAAGGACAGCGTTAGCGCGGTTAGCACCGTGTTTCCCGAGCCGCTAATGCTCCTGGACGAGAACCTCGCAATTCGCTGGTGCAACTCCGCCGCCGAAGCGATGGTGGGCTGTGACGAAAACAGCTGTGCTGGGCGCCGCCTGCGTGACGTCATCCGGCACCCGCTGCTCGCGGAGTATCTTGACGGTGACAAACAGGACAGCGCCGTGGAGATATCCGCGCCGGCAGACAAGTCTCGGCTGCTGTCAGTTCGCCTGTTTCCCTTTGGTGATAGCGGCGGCCGGCTCTTCGTTGCTCGCGATGTCACCCGCGTCTACAACCTCGACGCCGTCCGCCGCGACTTCGTTGCGAACGTGTCCCACGAGCTTAGAACACCGCTTACTGTGATTGGCGGTTACCTGGAGCCGCTGGGTGACGTACTGGGCCATGATGCCGACTGGGCGCATCACGTTGCTCTTATGAAGCAGCAGGCCGACCGCATGGAGGCGCTTATCCGCGACCTGACGGTGCTGTCTCGCCTGGAGTCCGAGAAAGAGCAAAGCGCAGACGAGACCGTGATCGACCTGCACGAGTTGGTGTCCGCCATCGTGGACGAGGCCGCCGCTGTGAGCGGAGACGACCTGCACGATATTTATCTCAACTTTGCGCGCGGTCCCGCGCTTCTCGGCGACCAGCAGGAAATTCGAAGCGCCGTGTCCAATCTCGTGTTTAACGCGGTAAAGCATACAGACCCGCGCACTCGTATAGACATCGACTGGCAGCGTGATGAGAACGGCGCTCGCCTGATCGTGCGCGACTCCGGCAAGGGCATCGCAGCGCGGCACCTGCCGCGGCTGACGGAGCGCTTCTACCGCGCCGACTCGGCCCGTTCGCGCGCGTCGGGCGGAACGGGGCTGGGTCTTGCCATCGTGAAGCACACCCTTAACCGGCACGACGGCGAACTGCTCGTCGACAGCCAGGTGGGCGTTGGTACTGCGTTTACCTGCATTTTCCCGGTGGACCGGGTGCGGGAACTTGCCTTGGATAGCGAAACCGTGCAACCCTCAGTGTCTTAACTCCGGGACGGTGC
>JBCAXP010000001.1:0-52865 GCA_038533995.1 Pseudomonadota bacterium | reverse complement strand
CACGGTTTCCTTCGCGTCGCGGCAGCGATACGCCACGTGGTGAATACGCTTGATATTCATAGGCCCTCCGTTCACGCGTCGGCGGCGACAACGCCGCGCGCGACCTGGTCGCGTTCGATCGACTCGAACAGCGCCTTGAAGTTGCCCTCGCCGAAGCCCTCGTCTTCCTTGCGCTGGATGAACTCGAAGAAGGTCGGGCCAATCATGTTGGCGGAGAAAATCTGCAACAGCAGCCGCGGCTCACCACCGTCGGTTGTGCCGTCCAGCAGAATACCGCGAGACTGCAGTTCGTCTACCGGCTCGCCGTGCCCGGGCAGGCGCTCTTCCAGCATCTCGTAGTAGGCGCCTGGCGGCGCGGTCATGAACTCGATGCCGCGCGCCTTGAGCCGATCGAAGCAGGCCGGCAGGTCATCGCAGCTAAACGCGATGTGCTGGATACCCTCACCGTTGAACTCCATGAGGTACTCCTCGATCTGGCCGCCGCCCTGGGCTGCCTCCTCGTTGAGCGGAATGCGAATCTTGCCGTCCGGCGCGGTCATCGCTTTTGACAGCAGACCCGTGTACTCGCCCTTGATGTCGAAGTAGCGGATCTCGCGGAAGTTGAACAGCGTCTCGTAGTAGTCGGCCCAGTACTGCATGCGGCCGCGGTACACGTTGTGCGTCAGGTGATCGATCACTTCGAAGCCGCAGCCCTCGGGGTGCCGATCAACGCCCTCGAGAAATTCGAAGTCGATGTCGTAGATGGACGCACCGGGCTGATACCGGTCAATCAGGTACACGGTGGCGCCGCCGATGCCCTTGATCGCGGGCAGGCGCAGCTCCATCGGGCCGGTGGGAATCTCGACCGGCTGGGCGCCTTTCTCGAGGGCGCGCTCGTAGGCCTGGTGTGCGTTCTTAACGCGGAACGCCATGCCGCATGCGCTGGGGCCGTGCTCCTGGGCGAAGTAGTAAGCGTGGCTGAACTTCTCGTTGTTGATAACGAAGTTGATGTCGCCCTGGCGCCACAGCGTGACGTCCTTGGACCGGTGCTGTGCGACCTCGGTGAATCCGAGCAGTTCGAAGGCAGCCTCGAGCACGCCCGGCTCTGGCGATGCGAACTCGACGAACTCGAAGCCGTCGAGACCCATGGGGTTGTCGAACAAGTCGGGCATTGGCGTATCCTCCGGGGTGGGTGAACCCGAAAGTATGCGCGTTTTTTAAAAAATATGTGCCCTGATTGCGGCTTCAGCCGCTCTTGTTTGAAATAGACGTTTCGACCTTAGCTTTATTTCGGTCTCAACGTTTCATCGGGGTACCGATCAGCGCTCCGGCTGACCTTCCACCAGCTGCGTTGCCTGCGTGGCCAGGGCTCTGAGCGCGTCCTCCGGGTACACCCCGCGCCCGAGCACGCGAATGCCAATGGTCAGCCCAAGCAGGGCCTTGGCAGTGTCCCGCGCGTCCAGGGCCGCTGGCATCGCGCCGCGCGCCTGCCCCACTTCGATGCAGCGGCGGAAGAAACCCTCGATCTCCGCCACGCCGTTTTTCACGATGCCCTGCACTTTCTCGCCATGCGACGAGATATCCACGGCCGTGTTGAACAGGAAGCAGCCCTTGTGCTCCTCGTCGGCCAGCGTGGTGGACACAAGGTGCTCGAAAAACCCCTCAATGGCCCGGCGCGGGTCATCCAGTGCCTCCAGTTCCGCAAGCATCTCCTTGCGATCCTGGTCGTAGCGCTTGAGCGCTCGGATGAACAGCCGCTCCTTGCCGCCAAAGGCGTTGTACAGGCTGCCGCGGTTGATGCCGGTGCCGTTGATCAGGTCGGCGATGGAGGCGCTGTCGTAGCCCTTTTGCCAGAACACGCGCATCGCCTTTTCCAGCGCATCGTCTTCGTTGAAGGATTTTTCCCAGGGCATGGCTATCACTCGGTTACTCGTTACCGTCATTGTATACCAATTTAAACCAATCGATACAAACTATCTCAGGAAAATAGGGCGATCCTGCGTCGCTGGGATTATTTTCTTGACTGATTGGTACAAATCAGGATAGTCTAAACCAATCGGTACAAACATTAACCCCTCACAGGAGACCACCATGACCGACTTCACGATCCACACCGAAGACACCGCCCCTGAAGAAAGCAAAGCCCTGCTGGCTGATTCCCGAAAGGCTTACGGGATGGTGCCGGGCCTGCACGCGGTGATGGCTGAGGCGCCGGGCCTGCTCGACGGCTACAAACAGCTGCATGAGCTCTTTGCCAATTCGAGCTTCGACAACGACGAGCTCACCGTGGTGTGGCAGTCGATCAACGTCGAGCACGCCTGCCACTACTGCGTGCCCGCTCATACGGCCATTGCGAAGAGCATGGGCGTCGCTGACGAGGTTTCAAATGCGCTTCGCGACCAGGCGCCGCTTCCCAACGCACGCCTTGAAGCGCTGCGCACGTTCACGCTGACCGTGGTGCGCAACCGCGGCAACGTGGATGACCAGGCGGTTCAGGCCTTCCTCGACGCAGGCTTCACTCGCCGGCAGATTCTCGAGGTCGTGCTGGGCGTGGCTCAAAAGGTCATGTCAAACTACACCAATCACCTGGCGCAAACCCCGGTGGACGCACCGTTTCGCCAGTTCGACTGGGCGCCTCAGGCGGCTTAGGTACCGTCTGCGCAGCGTCGGGTCAACGGCGCCGCCCGCTTATAGTTACGGGCGGCGCCGACGAAAAGCGCTCAACACATCGACAAGGAGGCAGCGCCATGACCGCTACGCCCAGAGCCGCCCTGGTGACAGGCGCCAACCGCGGTATCGGCCTTGAGATTGCTCGCGGGCTGGCCGCTGTGCCCGGCATGCGAGTAATCGCAGCCGCTCGAAGCGCGGATGACGCCCAAGCAACCGCCGACGCGCTCGGCGAAAACGTCACCGGCGCGGAGCTGGCGCTGTCAGATCCGCAAGTCGCGCAGGCCGCCGCCGGCGAAATTCTTGCGGCCCACGGCCCTGTCGATATTCTCGTTAACAATGCCGCCGTGCTGCACTCCGGCGACCTGCTAACCGCAACATTTGAGGACATCGTCGACTCGATGACCGTGAACACCCTGTCACCGCTTGCGCTCATCCGCGTGTTTGGCAAAGCCATGCAAGAGCGCAGCTGGGGACGCATCGTGAACCTGAGCTCGGGCTGGGGTTCGTTCGCCGAAGGCCTGGAGGGCCCGATTGCCTACTCGGTGAGCAAGGCCGCGCTCAACGCGGTGACGGTCAGCGCCGCCGGGACGCTCGGCCCGGCCGTAAAGGTCAACGCGGTGTGCCCGGGTTGGGTGCGAACACGCATGGGCGGCGAGGATGCGACCAGTTCGCCGGAGCAGGGCGCCGATACCCCGGTGTGGCTCGCGACGCTCGGCGACGACGGGCCCACCGGCGGCTTTTTCCGCAGCCGTAAGTGCATCGGCTGGTGACGCAGGGCCGGCTTTTGCTGGGCTTGCCGGCATGGGCATTTCCCGGCTGGAAAGACCGCTACTTCGTGGACCGGCCAAGCCGGCTGGCGAGCTACGCCCGCGTGTTCAACACGGTGGAGGGCAACACCACGTTTTACCGCGTGCCCGATGACACGAGCGTCGACCGCTGGTGCCGCGCCGTTGAGGGCACCGCGTTTCGCTTCTGTTTCAAGCTGCCCCGCGAAGTAACCCATGACGGGCACCCGAATCTCGACGTGCTGCGCCGCTTCCTGACCGCCATTGCTCCGCTCAAAGCCAACCTCGGACCGATGCTCGTGCAGTTTCCCGCTACCGTTTCGCCTGCACAACTCGCGCGTTTTTCACCCGTGCTCGACGCCCTGCGCGACATGCATCGGTTTGTGATCGAGGTCAGACACGCGGCGTTTTTCGACACGCCTGAAGTGCTCGATCCGGTATTGGCCGACTACGACGCGGATCGCGTGGTGTTCGATTCGCGGCCGTTGTTCAGGGGTAACCTGGACCATCGTGAGGTGCTGGCCGCGCGGCATGAAAAGCCTGACGTACCGGTCGTCGACCAGACGCCCAACGGGACAACGATGGTGCGGCTGATTTTGCACCCGGATCTTACGTCCAACACGCCATACATCGACGAGTGGGCGCAGCGCACCGCGGACAAACTGAGCGCGGGCGAAACCGTATACATGATGATTCACTGCCCGAACAATTTGCACTGCCCGCCGCTCGCGCGGCAGTTCGATCGCGTGTTACGGCAGCGCCTGCCGGCCGAAGCGCTGCCGCCGCTGCCAGAGTGGCCGGTGCCGCAGCAACAGTCGCTGCTCGGCGACTTCTAGTTTTCGCTTGAGCCCGGGTCCTCGTAAACCCTGACGTAGTCCACCTCCATGCGAAGCGGAAAAATGCTGTCGTCGATGCCGCCGCCAGCCCGGCCCCACTGACCGCCAACCGCCACGTTCATGATGAGATGAAACGGCTGGTCGAAGGGCCAGGCGCGCCAGCCGGTGTTCTCGTTGATGTAGGTGAAGTAATGAACGTCATCGACAAAGGCATCGATGCGCTCGGGGCTCCACTCGATCGCGTAGACGTGAAACTTCTTGTCGACGTCATCCAGCAGAATTCGCCCCTTGCGCTGCTCCCACTTCATCCAGTAGTAGGCCTCGTTGTGCACAGTGCCGTGCACGTGACCCATCTCGTAGCCCACGTGCTCCATGATGTCGATTTCGCCGGAGTTCGGCCACGCATCGCAGGTTGAACTGCCCTGCCAGTCTTCACCCGGACCGCAGGTTGTCGCGTAGCGAAACGGGTCGCTAGGCAGCATCCAGATCGCCGGCCAGGAGCCCATGCCGCGGGGCAGCCTCGCGCGCACCTCGACACGGCCGTAGAGAAAATCGCCCTTGCCGTCGGAGTGCACGCGTCCCGAGGTGTACTTTGCACCCTCGTAGTCTTCCTTGTGGGCTTCGATGATGAGGTGGTTATCCTCGATGCGCAGGTTTCTTTCCCGGTCTGTGTACGCCTGGTCTTCGTCGTTGACCTTGCGCGGCGGCCACACGTTGATGTTCCACCGGGTCGCGTCAAGCGCGGGCTTGTCGAACTCATCGTTCCAGACCATGCGCCAGGCTGGCGCCGGGCGCTGTTTGCTGCGCACCGTCAGGGCGCTGATCACCGGGTCGCCGACGCGCGTAGCAAAAGAAACGGACAGCGCGCCGTCGGAAATTTCTACGTTGGGAATGGTTATCGTGAGCGCGGAATGCGCCTTGCCGTCGCGCGAGCCCATCACGTTCAGGTTATCGATAACCTTGTTGTCACCGATAAACGCGTCGAAACGACGCTCGCCGCCGAAGCCCTCGTCGGGTTCGGCAAAGTGAAAGGTAACGTCGTAGATGCCGTTCGCCAGGGCATGCTCGATGCGAACGTCGCCAGCGCGGTAGGTGCGGTACAGCGTCGGGTCCTGCGTGCCCTTAACAATGTCCAGGCCAGCGACTTCACCGCCGGACACGTCGTTCTCCGCCTCAAAGCGTGTGCCGTCCAGTGCGTCGTAGGCCTCACCCCCGACGTTTACCGCCCAGACGAGGTCGGTTTTGCGACCGGTTTCTTCCATTGCGTTCGATTCCTTTTTTGCGGTGCAGCCGGCAACGCCAAGTGACGCAGTGACGAACAAGGCGGACAGCATGGCAGTTTTCATCGGCTGATATCCCCTTTAGTTAGCAACGCCGGTGGCGTAAACCGAATGGTATGCTGCCAGCTTGCGCACGCCCTTGCCAGCGCCGCCGGAGACCAAGCATGCTTCCCTCGAAGACCGCCGCGTCGACTACCCTTGCTCTCGTATTGCTGGCAACGCTGCCAAGCTACGCACCCGCTGAACTACATTCACGCCTGGGCGGCACTGCTGCCTACGACGATGCGCTGGACATTACCTGGCTGACGGACGCGAGCGCCAGCGGTGCTGGAAGCTGGGACGACCAGCTTGCCTGGGTGGTCACACTGAACCAGGCCGCGCATCTCGGCTTCACTGACTGGCGACTGGCCTCCATGTCCACGTCAGGCGGCCTACCGGTTGGCCAGTCGTCGGACATCGTTGACTGCAGCACGATCTGGCAACCGCTTTGCGCGGATAACGAGCTAGGCTACATGTTCTTCCATAACCTCGGCGGAACGACCGGGCAGGACCTGACGGGCACGCGGACGATTGGCGGCGTCACCCTCGAGAACATTCAGCCGCTCTACTGGTCCGGCACCCAAAGCGGCACGTCCAACGCATGGATGTATCACTTCGACATCGGCTTCGGCGTATGGAGCCCGCGTAACGGAATGCGTTACGGCTGGGTAGTGCGTGATGGCGACGTCGCTCTCGCAGACAGCGACGCGGACGGCGTGCCAGACGGCGACGACAACTGCCTCACAATCGCCAACGCGGACCAGCGCGACACCGACGGTGACGGCCACGGCAATGCGTGCGACCCGGATCTCAACAATGATGACGCGGTCAACTTCCTCGACCTGGCACTGCTAAAGGCGGTGTTCTTCACCGACGATCAGGACGCTGACCTCAATGGTGACGGCGTGGTGAACTTCGCAGACCTGGCAATCATGAAGGCGCTCTTCTTCCAGTCACCCGGCTAAAGCGCAGCGACTCCGAGCTTTCGCAGCGCAACGAGCAGCATCGCGCCGGCAATGACGAAGAACAACGCGCCAATGGCATGCTCCATAGTGCGATGAGACACACGGCCCTGCAGCCGCGGCCCGATCTGCCCGCCGATAATGACGCCCGGAATGGAGTAGACCACGAGGTTCCACGGCACTGCCTGCCAGCCACCGGCGTTGATGAGTTGGACAATGAGCGTAAAGGACGCGCAAGCCACCGTGACGATCACAATGGCGACCGACGCCGCGACGGCGACCGGCATCGGCACCCCGCGCTTGGTGAGCTGCGGCACGATGACCTCGCCGATGCCCACCGACAGCATGCCGGTGAGGAAGGAACCCACACCGGTGTACACGATGCCGCGTGGCCCCAGGGTCGGCACGCGATACACGTACTCCCGCCCGCTGCTGTCGATGAGGAGCCGCTGGTCCGGATCCGACGGGTCAGCAGTGACTTCTGGCCCAGGCTGGTCGTGCGGTACGAACACGTGGATGTACGCGAGCGCGAGCACCAGCGCGGCGTAGCCCGCAATCAGCACGCCGTCTGCCACAAAGTGCGCCAGGAATGCACCCGCGACCGCGATCGGCACGGAGATCCACAGAAAACGCCGAACGATGGCGCCGTCGATCAGCCGCTTGCGGTAGTAACCCACGAAGCCCGAGGTGAAACCAAACGTTTCCGTAAGCAGCGCGGTGCCGATCGCGGCCACCGTGCTTTGCAGCGGGTACTCCGGCCCGAGCAGCGGTAACACGAGGATAAAAATGGGCGTGAACAATGCGGCGCCGCCGATGCCGCTGAGCATGGCGCACGTTGCCACGCAGATCGACACTGGAAACATGAACCAGTAGAGGGTGAAATCCATTCGTGGATCCTGACCGAACCGCCGCTTGAGCTACACTACGCCATCGAGGCGCGCGGGGTGCGATGTTAGACGACAAGAAATACGACGACGCGAAAGTGTACCCGAGAGACTTGGCCGGTACGCGCACTGCGCCTGCGGTGCGTCCGCTACTCGTTTTTGCCGCAGCGCTGTGCATAGCGGCGTGCGCGTCCGGCAACGGACCGTACCAGCTTAACCTGATGCCGGCACCCGACGTATACGACGACGGCAACATCGACCCCTTCGTCGATGACGACACCGTGAAGGAAGGCGCGCAGCCCGACATGCTGTACGCGACCGACCGCGCGCCGGCAGTAGCAGACGACAAACGCTACGAGCACTACACCAACCAGCGCGGCCACGTGCTGCGGCTCGGCAGCGCCAACATCCAGTTTGGCTACGACTCCACGATTACCTGGGAGGAGGCGCGCCGCATATCGCTTTTGAAAAACCGCACCGATGACTACCCCCTCGAGGTCGCCGGCGTGGAGGAGTTTGGCCCGCTTGCGTCAACGGTGCGGCCATTCGACGAAGGCATCGAACGCAGCGACGAGCCCGGCCGGCAATTCATCGCGGAAATCGACGAGCGCCTTGCGAACTCGGCTAGCGAGGATGTGTACATTTACGTGCACGGTTACAAGGTCGACTTCGAAAACCCGCTGCTCGTCGCTTCGGAGCTGTGGCACTTTCTCGGCTACAACGGCGCCTTCGTCGCCTTCAGCTGGCCGACCACGCCCAAGCGGCTTGCGTACCTCGCCGACATCGAGACGGCCATTGCCTCCGCCCGGGCGCTGCGCGAGCTGGTGGTGTTCATCGCGGAGGAAAGCCGGGCCGAGCGCATTCACATCATCGGTTTCAGCGCGGGCACCCGCGCCGTGGGCCGCATGCTGGCCGACCTGGGGCTCATGGCCAGGGAGGGCACCGAGAAAGAAGCCGAAGAATGGCTGAATATCGGCCACGTCATCCTGGCAGGCAGCGACATCGATCGCGACGTTCTTGGCGGCTACCTGCTGGACGGCGCGCTGCGAGTGCCGGACTCGCTGACGATCTACGCGTCATCCGGCGACAAGGCGCTGGGTGCCTCCCGGTTCCTTCTCCGCCGCGACCGTAGCGGGCAAATGGACAGGCTGGACCAGCTAGGGCCGTCCAGCCGTGAGTTTCTCTCCAATACCGAACCGTTGCGCATCATCGACGTCTCTGATGCCGAAGACAGCCAGGCGGGCAAAGGGCACGCCTACTTTCGAGGCAGCCCGTGGGTGAGCAGCGACATTCTCATGACGCTGCTCTATGACCTGCCGCCGGCCGAGCGCGGGCTGGTCTGGTCCGAGGAATACCCGACGTGGACGTTTCCGGACGACTACGGCTCGCGCCTGAGAACCAGTCTCCAGGCGCTTCGCCCGGACCTATTCCCGGGCGACGACTAAAGCCGCTCGACCTCTTCGAAAGCGATGGGGCGGCCGACCGTCATCGCACGGCGAAACGGCTCATCGAGCGCCAGGAAGGCAGAGTCGGTTTCCACGCCCAGCCCGTCCAGCAGCTTGGTGAAAAACGCCCTGCCCGCCGCAGCGCCGGCAACGTCAAAGACCTCGTCGTCGTCCAGCCCGAGGGCCTTGAGCCGCTGCACGTCGCCGGCGGTCACACGCGATGCGTCCACCGCTACTTTTTGCGCGAACTGAAAAAGCGCCGTGTCCAGCTCGGTCAGTGACGGCGCGAACCGCCCGCGCCGCAGGTCCCGCACTACGTCCTCGCCGATGAACTCTGCGAGCAGCTTGCCGTGCTGCAGTGAGCAGGCGGAGTTGCGCAGCGCAATGGCCGCAGCAAACGTCACCAGCTCGAAGCGCCGGTCGTCCATCGGCCGGCGCAGCTCCGCCAGCAGCCGCGCCCAGCGCGCGAGCACTTCCGGCCGTCCAGAAAACACCTTCGCGTAGTTCGGTACGTAACCCCAGGAGTTCTGCTGCCGCTGGTACATTGCCAGCACGTCGCCCTCTGCGTCAGCCGGCGCGGTTGTCTTGATAAATGACATGTCTGCTAACCTCCTAGGCTGATTTACGCGAGTGGATCCACTTGGGCAGCAATGCGTAGGCGTCGATGGCCACTTCGGCATCGAAGGCTGCGCCGCAGGCCTCCAGGCGCTTGCGCAAGGCTCCGTCTGCCATTTCGTCCAGCAGGTCGGTGCAGCCGCCGATGTGTTCGCCGCCGATGAAAATCTGCGGGATAGTCGGACTGCCAAGCCGGGCTTTGAGCACCTGGCGAATCTTGCCGCCGCGGTTGTCGTCCTGGAACGCGACCGAGTCCAGGTCAACGCTTTCGAAGTCCACGCCGAGGCGAGCGAAGAGTTTGCGGGCTGACCAGCAGAACTCGCACCATTCCAGCGCGAACATCACCACTTTGTTGTCGGTAGTCACCGAGTCGACAAAGGCCTCGGCTTCGGCGTCCAGCGCCGGCTCGGCGGCCGGTTCCTGGGCGGGCGGTGGCGGTGAGGCGGTCACGTCAAAGCGGTAGCCGGGCGTGGACCGCGAAATGGCCATCTCGTCTTCATCCATGTCCTCGCCGATGTGCTCGAACAGCGGCGTGGACAGGTAGCGCTCACCCGTGTCCGGCAGCATGCACACGATGTTGGCGCCAGGTTCCGCACGCCGCGCTACGTCTAGCGCTGCGGCCAGCGTACCGCCAGCGGAGGTGCCGACAAAGATGCCTTCCTTGCTCGCAAGCTCCCGCGACAGGCGCAGCGCGTCGTCGCCGGCCACCGGCAGAATTTCGTCGACAAGGCGCTCATCCACGGCGGTCTCGGTCAACAGGGAAACAAAATCCGGACTCCAGCCCTGCATCAGGTGCGGCCGGAAGTGGGGGTGGCTGCTGGTGGGCGCACCACTGGCGTCCCTTTCCTGGCGAATGCCGCTGGCGAGCACGGGCGAATTGTCCGGCTCGGCGGCCACCACCCGGATCGACGAGGCGTGTGCCTTGAGGCCGCGTGCGGTACCCAGCAGCGTGCCGCCAGTGCCAAAGCCGGAGACGAACGCGTGAAGCGGCTCGTCGCCCATGTCGGCGATGATCTCCTGCGCCGTGGTTTGCGTGTGCACGTTGGCGTTTGACTCGTTCTCGAACTGCCTGCACAGAAACCAGCCGTGGGTTTCGGCCAGCTCAACGGCCTTGTTCAGCATGCCGGTGCCTTTTTCCGCAGCCGGCGTCAGCACAATTTTTGCACCGAGGAAGCGCAGCATTTTGCGCCGCTCGATGCTGAAGTTCTCGGCCATGGTCACCACCAGCGGGTAGCCCTTCTGGGCGCACACCATCGCAAGGCCAATGCCGGTGTTGCCGCTGGTTGCCTCCACCACCGTCTGGCCGGGCGACAGGGCGCCGCTGCGCTCGGCATCCTCGATAATGGCATTCGCCATGCGGTCCTTGACGGACGCCATGGGGTTGAATGACTCCATCTTGACGTAAAGATTGACGTAGTCAGGCGCAAGCCTGTTGAGCCGCACGAGCGGCGTGTTGCCGATGGTCTCAAGGATGTTGGCGTAGCGCGTCATGGGGTTTTCTCCGGTGCTTGTTGCGTTAAAGAGGTTGGCGCTCATGGTGGCGGTGGTTCAGGGAAGCCAGCGTTGAATTTACCGTGGTTTTTCCCACCCAATGCCCTTTTTATTAGACTAGCTTGGACAAACACTCCAATCAGAAGAGCAAAATGCACGCGCGTCGGACTTGCAATGGCTGCTATTGAACTGCATTTCCTGGGGGACTTCCGGGTGTTCAGGGATGGCGCCCCGGCTGCGCTGCCGCCGTCGAAGAAAACCCGGGCGCTGCTCGCGTATCTTGCCTTGAAGCCCCGCCAGTTCCGGCGGGAGCACCTGTGTGAGTTGCTGTGGGAAATTCCGGATGACCCGCGCGGCTCGCTGCGCTGGAGCCTGTCGAAGCTGCGTCGGCTGGTCGACGACACCGACAGCAAGCGCATTGTTGCAGACCGAAGCTGCGTTGAGCTCAACACCGATGATGTAGCCATTGACGTACTGTCCCTGCGCCAACTCATCGATCAGAACCAGGCAGACAGCGATGACGCGCTCGAGGCCGCCGCCCAGAATTACCGCGGCAACTTCCTGGAAGGTATCGAGTTTTCAAGATTCCACGACTTTCACTCGTGGTGCATTGCAGAACGCGAACGGGCCCTTCGCGACCGGCTAGCGCTGCTGGCCGAGCTGGTCCGGCGCTTTGCGCAAACGCCCGATCGGGCGCTGCCGCACGCGCGCGCCCGTGTTGGCCTTGCGCCCTACGATGAGGAGGCGCGGTCCTCGTTGATTCGCCTCTGCCACGCCGCGGGCCAGGCCGGTGAGGCGGAGCAACAATTCCAGCTCGGCATGCACATGCTGCGCGAGGCGGGCATCCCGTCGAGCGGTGCGCTGGCCGCGGCACGGCAGGCCACCGCACCCGCTTCTGCGCCCACCGTCGCGACCGCAGCGGAAACGCCGCCCCGCGGTTCGTCGGCGCCCTCCGTTTCGCCGCCGGCGCAGTCGCCCCCGGTGCAGCCTGCCAAGGGCCTGGTGGGCCGTGAACGCGAATGCGCCCAACTCTCCGGCACCCTGCACAATCTCGCGCAGGCGCAATCGGCCACCGTGCACCTGCTCGTGGGCGCGCCGGGTGTCGGCAAGAGCCGGCTGCTCGCTGCGCTGCTCGCCGAGTGCGGCACGCTGGACGCGACGGTGCTGCGTGCCGCCGCCTTCGAATCAGACGCGACGCGCCCGTTTGGCCTGTGGACCGATGCCATTCGGGCGCTGGACGCGAGCGCCTACGACGCGGTATTCGGCGCCAGCGACGAGGCGAATCGCGACCGCCTTTTCAGCGGTCTTGCCAACTTTATCCGCATCGCAAGTCAGGACCGGCCGGTGGTCATCATGTTTGACGACACCCACTGGAGCGACGACAGCAGCGCCGCCGCGCTGCACTACGTTGTGCGGCTGAATCGCGACCGCCCTGTTCTCGCGGTGCTCGCCGCGCGCGAGGGCGAGCTGCGCGACAACACCGCGCTGCAGCAGTCGCTTCGCGGGCTTCGCCGTGACGGTTTGCTGCACGAACTGCCAATCGGGCCGCTACCCGAGACGGCCCTGCAGCAGATCATTACCGAGCAGGCGCCGGGCGCCGATGGCGAGCGGCTCGCGAGCGCCTGCGCGGGCAACCCCCTGCTCGCCATCGAGCTTGCGCGCGCCGAGATAGAGGGCTCGGGCGCCGGCTCGCTTGACGACCTGGTGCGCGAGCGGCTGGCGCGGTTTTCCACGGCTGGCGCCGACGTGCTGCGCTGGGCGTCGGCCCTAGTGCCGCCGTTCGATATCAAGGCGCTCGAGATGGTTACCGGCTTCGAGACGCCGGTGATCGACGAAGCGCTGGAGATGGCGGAGGCCCATGCCATGCTGGTGCCGGCAAACCAGGGCCTGCGCTTTTCCCACGACCTCATCGCCAAGGCCGTCTACCGGGACATTTCGCCACGACGCAGGCAGGTGATGCATCGCCGAATTGCCGAGGCCATCGTGCGCGAGGCAACCCGCGACCTGAGCCGCGCCTCGTGGCTTGCCTATCACGCCACGCAGAGCAACGACCCGGAGCTTGCGGCGCGCTCTATGGTGGCGGCCGGGCGCCTCAGCCTGCGCTTTTTTGCCAATGAAGACGCCGCCTCTCTTGCAAAAAAGGGCCTGCAGTTCGTTGAAGAGCTTACGGAAGCTATACGCGTGCCGCTGGAAATCCAGCTCCACGAAGTGTTGCTTACAGCGACGCCGCTCGACGAACCGGAAACCGTCGCGGAACGCTTTGCGTCACTGGCGGAACGCGCGCTCGATATCGGTGACCTGTCCCATGCGCGGCTGGGCTATCACCTGGCCGCCACGATCCGCTGGACCCAGGGCAACTGGGAGGTAGCGCGCAAACAGTCGCTGCAGTCGGCCCGCGTGGTTCGCGGCAAGGACAGCAAGGCCCAGGTAATTGGCACAGCGGAAACTGCCAAGTGCCTCGTGATGCTCGAGCGCGACCTGTCCGAGGCAGACGCCATGCTCATGGAAGCGAGTGCCCTGGCCCAACGCCAGCAGATGTCGCATCCCGCCATCTGCGCCGGCATCGGCATGCTGCGCTTCTACCAGAACCGAATGGATGAGGCCGAGGAATTGCTGCAGGAGTCCCGCGCCCTGTGCAAGTCGGCGGGCGACCGCATCAACGAGTTCCTGGCCTCGGAATACCTGGTTGTCATTGCGCTTCAGCGAGGCGATGTCGATGAGGCGCGAGAGCGAGCAGAGCAGCTCGTAACGCTGGGCAACAAGATTCGCGAGGGCAGCGAGAAACCCTTCGCCGACGCGCTGGTTGGCCTTTGCCACTACCTGCAGCACAACGACGACGAGGCGCTGAATACCGCACTGGTGGACCTGCGGGCCGCCGACGCAAAATACCGCTTGGCGTACACGCTCACCCGCGCGGCGCTGGCAGACTGCGAACGCGGCGAGAAGGCCAGGGCAGTGGAGCGGGCGAGCGAAGCGCTGGAATACGCGATAATACTGGAGCGCCCGACGGAGATGCTGCTGGCCCACGCCGTGCTTGCCTGCGGCCACCGGGACACGGAAGAGGCCGCACAGGCTCACCGCACCGCGGTCGAGGAGCTGCGCCCGGTGGCGGCCCGCTGGACCGGCAATATCATTGGACGGCTGGATGAGATGATGAGGAAAAACCTATGAGTGACATATTCTTACTGCGCCATTTTGATGAGCCTGTTCCGCTGCCGGCGCTGCAGGCCATGGCGGAAGAATCGATGGGATGCTTCCCGCTGTATCGAGTCACCTGGCAACAGAGTTTTTTCTCCACTGGCGAACAGGACCTCCTGTGCCATTTTCGCGGCCCGGACGCCGAATCCATCCGCACGGCGTTGCGCAATGGCGACGCGGACATGCGTATTCACTTTCCAGGTACAACGCACGACGCGCCCGGCCGCACCGAGGAGGAAATTCTGGAGGCAAACGTCATTGTGCACCGCAGCTTTGACGAGCCGGTCGACCTTGACGCCCTGCAGGCGCAGGAAGACGCTTCCCTTCACTGCCTGGAAAACCATCGCGTCACGTTCATGCGGACCTTTCTCTCCGCCGACAGGCGTCGAATGGCCTGCCTCTACAAGGCGCCGGACGCGGAGTCCGTGAGAATTGCGCAGCGAGAGGCGGGCATGCCAGTGGAAAGTGCCTGGTCATTTCTACGAATCTCGCCAGAACAAGCCGCGTAAATTCAACAGGTTGGCGGAAAACGCCAACAAAACCAAAAATTCCACGACAGCTTCCACGGTGGCTTCCACGGACCCGCCGCAAAGTAGCTCCCGTCCCGCCGAAACGGCAATCACATATTCAGACGAGGAGCACACATCATGGAAACCAACGCACACACCACCGACAACGGCGTCAACGTAGAAGCACTGCTGGGCGCACGCGCTGCCCTGACCGAGGCACCGGAAGCCGCCCGCTTTGTCTGGCGCGCCAGCAACGAGTGGGTGCGCGGCACGCACAGCCGCTCGACGATCGACGGCTTCTTTGGTCTCGGCGAAGAGCAGTCGCACCGCGAGCCGACGAGCTTCGACAGCGACCACCCGGAGATCTTCGCCTCCGAAGACAAGGGTCCGACGCCGGTGGAATTCGTGCTGGTCGGCCTCGCCGGCTGCCTCACCGCCGGCATCGCGGCGGTTGCCTCAAATCGCGACATCCAGCTGCGCTCGGTTAAGGCCACGCTGGAAGCCGGTATGGATATCCAGGGCATCCTCGGCATCGATGGCGACGTGCGCAACGGCTTCGACAGCCTGAAAGTCACCTACGACATCGACGCAGACGCTTCGGAAGAAGACATCGCCGCGCTGGTGGCGCAGTCGCAGAAGCGCTCGGCGGTGTTCGACATCATCACGAACCCCACTGACGTCGTCGTGACGGTGGCGTGAGCCTCATGTCACTGCCAAACCCCTGTGGCCAGGCCGGCGCCGTTGACGTTGTCGTCATCGGTGCCGGTCACTGCGGTCTTGCCGTGAGCTTTAACCTCACCAGCCTCGGCATCGCTCACGTCGTGCTTGAGCGCGGCGCGGTGGCGAACTCCTGGCGCAAGGAGCGCTGGGACTCGCTGCGCCTGCTGACGCCCAACTGGATGAGCAGCCTGCCGGGCCAGGCGTACGAAGGCAGTGACCCCGACGGCTTCATGACCATGCCGGAGGTGGCGGATTTTGTGGCCGCTTATGCTGCACGAATCGACGCGCCGGTCCGCACCAACACCACCGTCACTCGCGTGCATGCTGCAGGCGACGGCTACCGCGTGGAAACGACGCAGGGAAACTGGCAGTGTCGGGCGCTGGTCATCGCGAGCGGTGCGTTTAACACCGCGAGCCTGCCGAAGGTTTCCCAAGCCATGCCTGTGGACATCGCGCAGGTCACGGCGCACCAGTACAAGAACCCGGCGCAGCTCGCCGAGGGCGGTGTGCTGGTCGTCGGCGCGTCCGCAACCGGGCTGCAGCTCGCCGATGAAATCGCGCGCAGCGGCCGCGCCGTCACGCTGGCCGCCGGTGAGCACGTGCGGCTGCCGCGTCGCTATCGCGGTCGCGA
Organism: Pseudomonadota bacterium; assembly: GCA_038533995.1. Lineage (GTDB taxonomy): Bacteria > Pseudomonadota > Gammaproteobacteria > Steroidobacterales > JBCAXP01 > JBCAXP01. The sequence goes on along the minus strand of JBCAXP010000001.1, from coordinate 36,821 downwards.
CATCAAGTGGTGGATGCAGGCCTCCGGCCTGCTGGACGAGTGCATTTTCGAAGCCGAAGATCTTGCGCGGCTGCGACGCGTGCCGTCACCGCAGCTTGTCGGTTCGCCCGACAACGCCACCCTTGACCTGAATGCGCTGCGTGCTCAGGGAGTCCGCATCACGGGCCGCCTGATGGGCGTGCGCGACGGCAAAGCACAGTTTTCCGGCTCGCTGCGCAACGTCTGCCAGCTTGCCGACCTGAAGATGAACCGTCTCCTGAAGGCGATCGATGAATTTGCTGCAGACGCTGGCATCGATGCCGCGCCCGCGGAGACCTTCGAGCCAACGCAGGTCGACGCCACAGCGACGCTCTCGCTAAAGCTAGACGGCGACGCCGTCAAGACGGTGGTGTGGGCGACGGGTTTTCGCCCCGACTACTCCTGGCTGGACGTTCCCGTGCTCGACCGCAAGGGAAACTTAAGGCACACCGGCGGCGTGGTCGATGCACCAGGCCTTTACGCCATGGGCCTCCCGTTCATGCGGCGGCGCAAGTCCAGCTTCATGCACGGCGCGGCCGACGATGCGCGGGATATCACGCAGCATCTCGCAGGCTTTCTTGCCAACCATCCGCGCGACGTCAGCGTGACGGGCGAGCAGCGGGTGGCGGTTTGAAGCTCACGGACGTGTATGTGGAGTGCCGCGTTGCGAGCGGCGCCCTGCCGGCCAACCTGAACGCGGCCACTTGCGTGCTGCTTCACCGCGTGCAGTGGCTGCGCACCGTGGAGTCGCAGCATTCGGACCGGCTGCTGTGTCACTTTCGCGCGCCGGACGCCGAGTCGGTACGTAACGTGTTACGAAGGCTGAATGTCGACGTTGACGCGGTGTGGACTGACCGACGTCGTGAGAATCCAGAACGGTCAGCACCGCGGCACGTATACCTCCCCTAGCGGCGCCGCCCACCGCCACCTTGGCGCTGAAATCCCTGGCTGCGCCGCATACCCTGCTGACGCGCGCCGAAGTCCCGCTCGAGCTGCGGCCGAACCGCCGGCTGTGCAGGACGGCTCGACGGAAACTGCGACGGGCGTGACGACGGCATTTGCGATGGCCGGGACGAGGGCATCTGCGATGGCCGCGAAGACGGCAGCTGCGATGGCCGTGACGACGGCAGTTGCGACGGCCGCGTCGACGGCGCCGAGCGGTCGAGGTTCTGCGGCGGCTTCCACTGGCCGTTGTCGCGCTGTTTCCAACTGCCGTTGTTATCACGCTGATACACGTTGCCCGACCGGTCTGTCAGTACGTTGTTCTGCAGGTTGTTGGCAGGCCGTGCGCGGCGGTCTGCCGGCACCGCCGGCCGCTGCGCATTGCGCTTTAAGTTCTGCGGCCGGTTGTAGAGATTGGGCCGGGTCTGCGGGCGGTTGGGGCGACCATTGATGTTGATCGTGTTGTTGATGTTGATATTGGTCTTGCGGTAGCCGCCGTACGGCACCGGGCGCGGGTAAGGGCGGTAACCGCCCACGCCCCACCAGGCGCCGCGGCTCGAGAAGGTGAAGCGAAACGGCCCGTTCGTCCATGACACACCGAAGCCCCAGCCGTACCAGGGGTTGTAGTGCACGTGAAAACCCCAGGTCGGGTAACGCGGGTAGTAGTAACGGCCGTACCACGGGTTGTAGTACCAGCCCGTGCCATAAATCACCGTGCCGCGATAGTAGTAGCTGCCGTAGTAGCCCGGCGTGTAGCCCACGTACACTACCTGCGGCGTAACGTCGTACACTTTCACGTACGTCACGTTGTGGTGCGGGTTGGAGGCCGGAATGTCGTAGATGGCCTGCGGTACCTCGGTGGCAACCTTCCACGGTCCGGTGGCGCTCGCCGACTGGTACCAGACGCCATCGTTACACGCGAAGTAGTCCTTGCCGTACTTGAATACCGACTCGCTCGTGTTCTGCGCGTACTGCACCTGGATGTTCTCGATCGGCGCAAAGTCCGGCTTGCCGTCGTACTCGACAGTGAACGAATCGTCGTCGCGCTGAATCGCGGCGGTTTGCGGAATGGTGTTGTCTAGCACCGCCTCCCGTGCCTGCTGCGTACCAGCCACCTGGCTCAGGACGGCGCCGTTCACCGAGTCTTCCGGAATGTCTGCGAACGGTTCGGGCAGCTGGTCATTGGGCACGTGCATCCAGGTGAGCTCGCCTTCCATACCTTCGCTGCGGTACCAGCGGCCTGACAGCAGCACGTAGTAGCGCTGCGTCGACAGCTCCAGGAACGCGTTGCTGTCGGTGTTATCCATGTAGAGAAGGCCCATGCCTTCAACAGGCGTCCAGGACGGCGGGCCGTCTGACACCACCAGCTCCGTGGGTGTCGTGGCGATGATGATGCGAAGCCCGTCCGTCTTTGCGTCGTCGTCTTCTGCAGGCTCGACGAGCGAGCGGATGTCCTGCGGCACGCGACCCGTCTCGGCCCACGGACCGGCGATGGCGTTCGCCTCGTACCAGGCGTCGCTGCCGATGTAGAGATAGTAGTCGCTGCCGTCTTTCACGATCAGGAACGGCGTGTTCACGACGCGTTCGTACTTCGAGCCGTCGATTTTCTCCAGCCTGGGCTCACCGTCGATGGACACCAGCAGCGCCGGCACCGTGGACAGCATGATCTCGGGGGCATCGTGCTTGAGTTCTGCATCGGCGCCGCCCGCGGTGTCGAGATCGGTCAGCACCTGGTCGACGCTGATCGGGAACGCGGAACCTTCAATTCTGCCCTCGATAAACTTGGCCAGGCTCTCCTTCTGCGCGTCGGTGGCATCGGCGAAGCGCACGTCGGCAACGTCCACGTCGCGAATGAGCGCTGAGCGCGTGTCGCGGTCCGTGTCGATCTTTGCCTGGAACCAGATCGCCCCGAACACCGGCGCGCCGCCCGTTTCTTCCGACTTGACCGAGACCGCGGCCCGCCCTTCGAGACTGTTGCCCGAGAACGTCTCGATCTGCGGCTGGTAGATAACGATGACTGCGCCGTTGTCTGCGGTGAGCTCCTGCGGCCAGTGGATTTCCTCGGCGTGCGCGAACACCGCGCACATCATCAGTAAGAATCCGAATGCTGTCCTGATCATCAACTTAACTCCATGTCTGGCGTCTTCAGGTAGGGAGCTGCAGGCAAGGCGTGCAGCACAACGTCGGTGCAGTGGGAACATTGCCTTGGTGAGCATCGCAGAGTCAACCAACGCTGCCGCCCGCTCGGGTCATCGCGACCTGGGCTCTGCCTGGCGCAAACCGCTTGCACGGGCTCGCGCGCCATTGTAAGAGGGGAGACCGCTGTCTGCACAACAGGCGCCGTTGCCAACGTCAACCGCCATTGATAACAGGAGTCGCCAGTGAAAGCTCTTCTCGTCCCTTTCGTCCTGCTTCTTTTTGCGTGCTCACCTTCCGAACCGGAGAACATCACTGTCACCGGCAACGTTACCGATGACGCCGTGCCGGTGTTCCTGGCAGCACTGAACCTGGCCACGGACTCTGCCGTGGATGTCGATGCACTGGTTACGCTGACCGAATCCGTATCAATCGACGAAGAAAAGCAGCAGAAGTTTGCCGTGACGGTGAATGGCACCGATACCGAACTCCTCTATCACGTGTGGCGGGAGCAGCAGGGCTGGGTGCATCTTTACCTGTCGACGCCTTCGTCAGCGCTCGCGCAACTCGTGGACAGCGAACTTCAGCCCCACAAGATCCAGGAGTAAGGGTTTGGCCCTTTTTCGCTCCAGATTACGCAGGTATATCTGAGAGCAGTTCGAATCGTCACTCCCCTGGACGGCCCGGTCTGCACAAGCCGCCGCTGCCCGCTTCCCCTGGCGGGCAGCGGCGCCCCTCACCAGGAATGGAATACACCCTGGAGCGCCGGAGTTTTCGAACTCCGGCGTCGTGTGCTATACGGTGGCAGCACCCTTCCTGGAGACGCCGTGAGCGAAGCACCCGCCAACATTGCCGAACGCATTCGTTTCGCGCGCCAGCGCGCGCAGATGGACCCTGCCGGCCTACGGGCCGAGCTTCGCGAATTCGGCATTGAGCTATCCAAAACCGGTCTCCACCGCCTGGAAACCACCGAGCCGAAAAACCCGAACCTGAAAATCATCCAGGCGATCGCCGAGATCACTCGCGTTTCTCCGAGCTGGATTCTGTTTGGCAAGGGGCCTGCCATTCCGGACACCGAGGCCAGCGCCGCTATTCGCAGCCGGGTTATCGATACGATCGAGCTGATGGCAGGCGCGCTTGAACTAACCGCGCGTCAGCAGTCGACGTTGAGCAACTGGTTGAAGTCCGTACGTGAGTCCCGGCCCGGAAAAAGCCGAAGAACCTGACCCGTAAATCTCGGCCAGGCTGCAGGTCAGGCAGACGCCGCGAGCTGTCCGGCCTTGTCCAGCGCTGCGTGCAGCCGGCGGCGTTTGAACCAGTTGAGGCGGTCAACGAGAAGCTTGCCGTCGAAATGATCCATCTCGTGCTGCAGGCACACCGCCGGCATGCCGAGGAGTTCGCGTTCAAAGGTCGTGCCGTGCTCATCCCTGGCACGCACGAGTAACTGCGTTGCCCGAAGAACAAAGGCAACCTGGCCGGGCACCGACACACAGCGCTCTTCGATGAGCCCCGTTCGCTTTTGCAGCAGGATCTCGGGGTTCACGTACACTTCGGGCTCTGACTGGTCCGACGAGTGATCCATCACGAGCATCTGCTGATGAACGCCGACCTGTACGGCGCTCAGACCGATGCATTTCGCCGCGTACATCGTGTCGATGAGGTCGCCGGCAAGCTGCTGCGTCGATGCGTCGAAGGTATCCACCGCCAACGACGGCTCGCGCAGTAACGGATCGGGATACTCTATGACGGTGAGCGTAGTCAAAGTGATACGCCTACGCGGTGCGCTGCCCCGGCACCACTTCGCTCGCCGAAACACCAGGCGACACGTTCCGGCTGCGCTGCTGGCCGAGGCTGCGAATAAGCGGAAGCGTTGCGACCACCGTGACCACGAGCAGCACCATTTCCACGCCGTAGACGGTGAAGTAACCACTCGCTTCGCTGCCCAGGCCCCAGAAGCCGTTGCCGCTCCAGGACGTGGTGACCACGTCGCGAAGCGCGCCGCTCACGGCCATGGCAACGCCAACCGCCGTCGCCTGAACTGCGCCCCAGGCACCGAGCGCAAGGCCTGACTGGGAAGCGGGCGCACGCTGCATCGTCGCCGTGAGCGTGCCGTGGCCAAACAGTGCACCGCCAAAGCCGATGAGGAAGTTGCCCGCAAGAAACAGCGCCGTCATGCCGAGCGGCGCAGCGGCGATAACCAGCATGAAGGCGGGCAGACCGACGAGGGCACCGAGCAGGGCCATGCGGTACGCGTCGGCGCCGCGGCCGACCTGCCGCGAGGCGAAGGCAAAGCCCATCAGCCCGCCAAGTGCGAGCAACGCCGTGAGCTTGGTCGTCGCCGCGACGGACATCGACAGTACCTGCCCGCCGAAAGGCTCCAGCAATACGTCAGCCATCGCAAAGGCCATGGAACCCAGGCCCACGATCGCCAGGCGCCGGCGGGTTTGCTCGCCGCGGCAAAACTCGTTCCATGATTCGCGGAACGTGGGATCCGGCACGGCGGGTTTTGGCCGCCGCTGACGCGTTTCCTGCTTCCACATGGCAACGACGTTCAGCACGATCGAAACGAGCGCCGCACCCTGGATAACCTGTATCAGCCGCCCGGGGCTGAAGTCTCTGAGCGCAGCACCAAACAGCAGTGCGCTGACTATCATGCCGACCAGCAGCATCACGTACATGAGGCCAACAACGCGCGGGTGGGACTCGCGGGGCGTCAGGTCCGTGGCCAGTGCCAGACCCGCGGTCTGCACGGTATGCACGCCGGCGCCAACCAGCAAAAACGCCAGTGCCGCCGCGCTATGGCCAATCCACAGCGGCGCGGTTCCGGCTTCGCCCTTGCCGGCCAGCACGAGCAAAGCGAAGGGCATCACGGCAAAGCCGCCGAATTGCCACAGCGTGCCCTTCCATATGAACGGGACGCGGCGCCAGCCAAGCTCGCAGCGGTGAGTGTCGGACTTGTGCCCGATGAGCGCCCTGAACGGCGCAAACACAAGAGGCAAAGCGAGCATGATGCCGACGAGCGCCGCCGGCACCGCGAGCTCAACGATCATGACGCGGTTGAGAGTGCCAACGAGAAGCACCAGCGCCATGCCGGTAGTTACCTGGAAGAGGGAAAGGCGAAGGAGCCGGCTGAGCGGCAGGTCTGCCGTTGCAACATCGGCAAACGGCATGTATTTCGACCCTTTCGAGACCAACCAGAAAGTGAACCGCTGGCTAAGTGTGGGCATGTCGGTTAGATCAACTCTTCCCGGGCCCTGGAGCAACCTCGTACAGGTGGCCGTCCCGGCACCCGGCCAGGAAACAAATGCCTGCGGCAAGCACTGCCGGGCAAGACCACCATAACGGTGCTTGCCCGCGAGTGTCAATAGAAGTTGTCGCCAAGAATGTCAGTTTATCCTGACATTCTTGCTTCAGACCGACTTATTTCTTGCGCTTTGTCAGAACCGGAAGGCCGAGAAAGCCCGAGAAAAGCGTGCCCCTGCTGGACAGACGCTCAATCGAGGTGCCCCTGGCACTCTTATGCTTCGACAAGAGCTTCAGGCCAATCTTCGAAGACAGCCATGCCGGCTGACTGGACATCTTCTCGATCGAAGTACCCCTGGCGCTCTTGTGCTTCGATAGCAGCTTAATGCCGAACAGGGAAGAGAGTGGCGTCGCCTTGCGGCTGATCAGGTCAAGGCCGAACGACGAGTCGGAGTCAAACTTGATCAGTTCTGTATGCGACTTGCTTTTGATCAGCACCGGCAGACCAAAGAAGTCAGAGAACGGCGTGGGGCTGCTCTTGTTGTAGTCGCGAATCGTGTCGGAATCGACAGCGCCGTTGTTTTCGAGCGTGTTCTCCACCGCGCTGCCCATGCCCCACTCCGGGAGAACGCTGACGATGGTCCGGCCGTTAGCCAGGGCCTTACGCAACGCATAGCGGTGGCCCGAGCGGGCCTTGCCAGCGTCGATCAGCGCGTCCACCGCGGCGGCGGCATCTTCGACGTTGGGGTTAACGACCGTTACGACATCGGGAGAAACCTCGAGCTCCACCACCTTTGCGATGGCGGCGTGCGCAGCGTCTTCCGATGCATACAAACGTGTAATGGGAAACATTGATATGCCCCTCAGGTGAAAGCCCGTGTCGCCACGGATCAGATTGTACCCGTCACCGGGCCCGGAATTCCGGACCCGGTGCTAGGGTTTTTCGCTGGTTTTCCGAGTTGGCTTTATCAGCCGCCGAAAAACTTCGCGAACCACGTCGTATTGTTGAGGATAGCGAAATGAACCGTGAAAGAGATCAGTGCGACCCCACCCAAAAAAAGCGGGATGCCGATCGTAGGGTTCACCACCAGCCACATGCGACTTTGATTCATGAGGGTCTCCTTATCCGAGCCACGGTGAGAGCGTAAACACCAACACGTGGGCTACCGCGGAAATTGCAAAAAATACCCGCGTGCCGTCAATGATGTGCTTATGAATCTCTTCGGCTTCCTTCAGGGTATACCCCGTTGGCCATACGCGATCCGGATCGTCTAGGTCAGCCATTGTTTTCTCCCGAAAATCGAGCTATCGCCTGGCAATACGCCAGACACCATACCGCCACTCGCAGAGCCAGTGACGGACCGTCTCACCCTAACCCCGGCCCATACAGGTGTCAATTCAAATGGTCACCAATATGTGTCAATTTTACTTGACAGTTACAAATGGAAACAGATTGCCGCCGGACTGCGAATCCTGCGTCGACTCCCCGCTGCACGGCTCCGCCCTGGCGCTGCCATCATCCTTTGCCCAACGACAAGCCTGTACTGTCCGCTGGCCCGTTACACGAGTTACCTCGACCTGCAATAATCCACCGTTTCCATTGCCAGGTTCCGCGGAGGCAAAGTGCCGCAACTCAATGACGCCCACCCGTTTACCCTGTTAGTGACCGCGGCAATGGCCGTGCTGCTTTCGGGGTGCTCCGACGATCGGGGCACCTCGGTCGAAGCTTCGCTAGCCGCAGCGCCTGCACCGGAGCCAATGATTGACCCGGCACCGCTCTCGCTTACCGCCGCCGAGGGCGAAGCTGAAGCCACGGCACCGGTCACTGAAGCGGAAGAGGTCATCAAGACGGCGAAGCAAGACAACGCGACAGCCGATAGCGCACCAACGCAGACCGCCGCGCCGCCAACCCCCGCTCCGGCACCTGAACCTGCTCCGGCGCCGGTGAGCAAACCGGCTGATGCGCAGAAGCCTCCGGCGACCGCAATCGTCGATTGCCAGCTGGTGTATGTCGATGTGGACAAGTCCTACTCCGTTAGCAGCGGTGACGGCATCCAGGTGGCACCGGGCACGCCCCGGCTGAAGCGCGCGCAGCTCGGCCAGCTGGTGCCGGGTCGGGAATCCGACTCTCTGGGCACCGACTTTGCCATCGAGCGAAACGCACGGGCCGGCTGGCGCCTCGTGCTGGGCACCAAACCACAGCTCACCATTGGCTACGGTGTCGCCGGCTCGCCTGCCGGCAGAAGTGAACTGCTGCTGGCGCCCGGCGGCCCCGTGTGTTCACTGCGCGACAGCCGCATCGACGAACTGGCAACGGTCTTCGACCAGATGCTGCAGAAACGCGGCAAGCGCCTGGCGGAAATGTCCTCCGGCGGCAACGGCTTTGAACTGTACAACCTCAGCGGAGACTTCGAGGGCCTGCTGTCGATGTTCGAGGCCACCGGCAACACCAAGTATCTGCAGCGGGCCGTGCAGCTTTCGCTGAACATCGTCAGGAGCGGAAAAGACCTCAACGGCGACGGCTACGTGAGTTTCGAAGTCAAGGGCAAGGGCGCCAAGGGCATCGACCTGGCGCTCTACGAGTGGCGTGGCATGAGGCCAGTGGCGCGAACAGCAAGACTCGTGTCCCAGGACAAGGCACTCGCCGCACGCTACGAGAAGCAGTACCGCGAAATTGAGGCGTTCCTGCTGAAACAGGTGTACGAAAAATGGTCCGAGGGCAAATCGAAATCGCCGCGCCTGCCGCATTTTGAGACCGATGGTCTTATTCACCGGTCGAGCCACATGGGAGACATTCTTGTCGACCTTACGTTAATGACGGGGCGCAGCGATATCGAGGCCTCCCTGGCCCTGGTGGCAAAGCGCGTGGAGAAACAGCTGCGGGCAAGCAAACGGCACCCCGGCGCCGTGGAGTGGAACATCCTCTACAAGAACGACAAGGAAATTATCCGAAACTATGAACGCCCGCTCGGTGTAAGCGACACCTCGCATGCCTCGGGCACAGTCTCTTTCATCGCTGCCGATGCGGCCCTGACGCGCTCCGTCTTTGGCCGCCCGGTCGTCGAGAGCCTCAGCTTTACGCTCAGCGACGTCATCTACGCTCCGCGAGACGGTGCCGTGCACTACACCGACTTTGTTGATGGTGCCACCAGCGAAACCCAACCGGACACGATGGGCCTGAGAAACCTGTCGGACGGGTGGGTCAAGCTCGGCATGTTCGATGCCAACGTGCAGCGCCTGATGATGACGGTACATGAGCAGGACCTTCAGGCCAGCAAGAAACTCCAGCTCGCCGGCAACCTGGCCAGAAACTTCGCCCAGGCGCGCTGGCAATAACCGGCGGCTCTACGCCAGCAGCTGATCGTAGATCGCCGACAGCGACTGCCCCTGCTTGAAGGCATCAAACGACGTTTCGCAGTGATGCCGGTTCTGCTCGCCGATTTGCGGCCACAGCTGCGGCGCCTCGACAAGTGTTTGCACAGCGAGGCTCAATGCATCCACGTCTTTTTCGGCCACGAGCATCGACCTGTTCAACTCACCCAGCGTATACGGCATGTCGCAGTGAGTAGTACCAAGCACGGGCAGACCAAGCGCGGCCATTTCAATCATCACGACCGGCGCACCGCCCTCGGTGTCGCCGTTGCTGGCCCTGACGCTCGGGCACAGGAATACATCGTGGGACTGGCCAAGCGCAATGAGTTCGGAGTGCTGCACAAAACCCGCGTAGCGGACGCGATCTTCGATGGCATGATCGCTCGCAATCGTCTTGAGCTGTTGCTCGATGGCCGCGCCTTCCTCGCTGCTGCCCGCACCGCCCGCTATCGTGAGCTGCCAGTCGGGCAAGCCTTGCCTGGCGTGCAGGCGGGCGAGCGCCAGCAGACCATCGGGCAGACCCTTTTTCTCTCTGAAACTGCCAGCCATCAGGAACCTGATCGGACCATCCCCCGGTTTACGGGTGCGAAACGGCAGGCTGCCGACGTCCACACCCAGTCGCTGCACCGTGAGCTTTTCCCGGGGGCAGCCCAGTGCATGAATCTCGTCGGCCATGTGGGGACCTTCGCAGAGCACCCTGTCAACCTCATCAAACATTTGCAGGTAGCGTGACCGCCAGTTCTTGAGCCTCGGCGTCAGGGTCACGTCGAAGCCGTAAAACGTCACCACGTGTTTCGCGCCCAGGGTGCGGGCAAGACGCAGGTTCATCCAGCCGGTGGTGCCGAAGTGGCTGTGCAGCACGGCCGGTTCGCGCTCCTTGCTGAACCTGAGAATCGATGGCGCATGGGCAGTGATGCGAGCGCGCCTCAGCGCCATCTGTAAAAACCACCAGAGCTTGCCCTTCCGGTCGCGCAGCACGTAGAGATTCTCAAACGGAAACTCGTCGAGATTTTCGCTACGGTTGGCGATGGCCCAGGCGGTCCAGTCGGGGTTCAGTGACACGATCTGGTTGTAGAGCCAGGTCTTGGTCCTGGGAAGCCATACACCAACGTCGTGCAGCACAGTTTTCATCGATGTCTGTCGCCTATTGCTATGCGCAGAGCCTTGCTGCGCCCGGCGCCGGCAAGCCCTGGCCGGTCGGTTGGAGCACGCATCATAGCAACCCTGTCACGGCGCAGAAAACCGGCGCCAGCGCGCTTCGCCCGGCCGGTTGACAGCTTGACTGCACGTCCAATATGGTTCACCGTCCAAACGCATTATTCAATGCGCATACGAGGCGGAGATCGCGCCTGTCCAACAGGAGTCAAGACTGCGGTGAAAAGGGCGCTGGATGTTGTCGCGAGCCTGCTCGCGCTTCTGCTACTGGGCCCGGTGCTGATCGTGGCAGCCGCTCTGATCGCCATCACACTCGGACGACCGGTGATGTTCGCCCAGGAACGGCCCGGGCGCCACGACAGGATTTTCACCCTGTACAAATTCCGCAGCATGACGATGGAACGGGACGCCGCCGGCGAACTGTTACCCAACGCCGACCGGGTAACGCGGCTGGGCCGCTTTCTGCGAAAAAGCAGCATGGATGAATTGCCCAGTCTCCTCAACGTGCTGAAAGGGGAAATGAGCCTCGTCGGTCCTCGTCCGCTCAAGGTGGACTACCTGCCGCTTTATAATGAGCACCAGGCCCGCCGCCACGAAGTGCGGCCGGGCATTACCGGCTGGGCGCAAATCAACGGCCGCAACCAGGTAAGCTGGGAAAAGCGCTTCGACATGGACGTGTGGTACGTCGACAACCAGTCGTTCTGGCTCGACCTGAAGATTCTGTTCCTCACGGTGGTGAAGGTGTTTCGCAGCGAGGGCGTGGACCACACAGTCAACGAAGTGGCAGGGCGCTTCACAGGCAACAAGGAACCGCGGTGACTTCGCACAACTGGCTGGCGACCCTGAACGCGGCACTCGCCGACAGTCATCCACCCGTCGTTACCGACATGCCTGCCCACCCCAGCGTGTTTATCGTTGGCGCGCCGCGCTCCGGCACCACAATTCTCAGCCAGTACCTTGCGGCGAGCTTTGACGTGGGCTACGTCAACAACCTGATGGCCTGCTTCTGGAACGCCCCGGTCTACGGCGCGCTCCTTGCAAGGAAACTGACGCCGCACAGGCAGGTGTCGACGGTATCCGAATTCGGTGCCACGCCACACATTACCGACCCGCACGAATTCGGCGCCTTCTGGCGAACCATGCTAGCTTACCAGGGCATGCAGCAGCGGCCCGACATCGAGCCCGATGCCCTGCAGAATCTCGCCGACACTCTCGACCAGGTGTCGCGCGTTTTCGGGCAACCCGTGGTGTACAAGGTGTACCAGCTGGCGTGGCACATTCAGGAGTTCCAGCGTGTGCGGCCGGCCTCACGCTGGCTGTGGGTGAAGCGCGATGTCGAGGACAACGCACTGTCGCTGCTGCGGTTTCGCCGCAAGATGCACGGCGATGACAGCCAGTGGGTGTCTTCCCTGCCGCTTGCCGCGCTGAGCGAGGAGTTCCCCGACCGCTACCACGAAGTGGTGTTCCAGGTGCTGGCGATCAATGAGTGGCTGGGGCGCAGTCTCGGGGCCATCGACCGCAGCCGCTGGGCCACCGTCGATTTCTCCACGTTCGTTTCGCAGCCGGGCAGCTGCCACGAAGCCCTGGAGGCCCTCTGCGGCGCGGTCGACACCGACGCTTCGCGCCGTTTCGCAGACGGCGTCGTTGCACCGGCGACCCGCCACAGCGACGCGGACGTGGCCGGCGTGCGAAGCGCCATCGCACATTATGCGTCCCTGCCGCGCTGGCAGGATTCCCTCTCGTGAGCCTGCTGGCCCTTCACGATGCGGCAGACTGGCGCCGCGCACTCGAAGCCATCGATCACGACTGGTACCACACCTGGGATTGCCACGCGCTGGCAAGCGCCCAGGGAGAAGGACAGCCCGTGCTGCTGGTTAGCTCGCAGCCAGACAACACCCTGGTGATGCCGCTGCTATTGCGCGACCTCGACGGCGGACAAAAGGACGCCACGTCTGTATACGGCTACGCCGGCCCGGTGGCGCAGCGCGTCGCCTCCGATGAAGCGGTCGCCGCTTTTTTCAGCGACGTTGAACACTGGTGCCGGCAGCAAGAAGTCATCGCCGTTTTCAGCCGGCTGCACCCGCTGTTCAATCCGCGCCAGGTTCGCCCGCCTGCCGGCATCACGCAGCACGCCGGCACTACCATTGCCATTGACCTGACGCAGACCGAAGAGGCGCAGGTGCGCGGCATCCGCAACAACCATCGCAGGGGCATAAGAAAGCTCGAACGCAACGGCGCCAGGTGCGTCAACGACAGCGCCTACCTGGACGCCTTTGTCGGGATCTACGAGGAAACCATGGCGCGCCTCGACGCGAGCCGTTACTACTTTTTCTCACGCGAGTACTACGCATCGCTGCTGTCCGCGACCGACTTCGAGACCCGTGTCTACACCGTGCTCGATGCGGACGGCCAGGCCATGTGCAGCGGACTGTTCGTCGTGACGCCCACTGTCGTGCAATATCACCTGGGCGGTACCGCCGGGCAGTTTTTCAAGCACGCTCCTGCAAAGCTCATGATGGAACAGGTGCGCCGGGATGGCGCTCGCGAGGGTCGCCGGTACTTTCACTTAGGGGGAGGACTCGGCGGCAGGGAGGACTCCCTGTTTGCCTTCAAGCGCGGCTTCTCCGACCTGGAGCTGGATTTCAGCCTGCTGAAGTGGGTGATTGACGATTCAGCCTACGAGGAGCGGGTTGCCCGCTGCCGCAGGGAGTCCGGCGACGCGCCGTTCAACGAGGATTTCTTTCCGGCCTACCGGCAAACGGCGCACGGCTAATCGCAGCCGGCTTTAGTTATCAGCGCCGCGTGGCCTCTTTGAGCACGGCCGCCAGCGTTTCTGCCATGGCCTGCACCTGGTCCGTGCTGAGCGTCGGGTGCACGAGCAGCATCAGGCTGGTCTCGCCCAGTTCACGCGCCACTGGCAACCGTTCAGGCGGCGCGAGGCCCAAATCGGTAATGGCTTTCTCGCGATAGATTTCCGGGCACGAGCCGCTGAAGCACGGCATGCCGCGCGCGACCGCCTCCGCCATGATTCGATCGCGGTTCCAGCCACTGGCCAGGGCCGCCTCGCGCACGAACAGGTAGTACTTGTAGTACGCGTGGCGGAAGCCCTCAGGCGGCTTCGGCACGCGCACCGCCGGCAGGCCTGCCAGCACGTCATCGTAGATGGCGGCGTGGCGTGTGCGAGCAGCCACCCAGTCTTCCAGCCGGTCGAGCTGCCGCAGGCCAAGCACCGCCTGCATTTCGGTCAGACGCCAGTTGGTGCCCACCGACTCGTGCAGCCAGCGAAAGCCCAGCGGATGCTCGCGGTGGTGAACGGCATCAAAGTTCTTGCCATGGTCCTTGAAGGCCCACGCGTCGCGCCAGTGTCGTTCGTCGCGAATGGTCAGGAAGCCACCCTCGCCGCCGGTGGTCATGATCTTGTCCTGGCAGAAGGAGAACGCCCCGAAGTCGCCAAAGCTGCCGACGCTGCGACCATCGATGGAGGCGCCGTGGGCCTGTGCACAGTCCTCGATGAGGGCGATTCCGTTTGCGTCCGCCAGCGCTTTCAGCGCAGGCATATCGCAGGGCCAGCCTGCCAGGTGAACAGGGAGAATCGCTTTCGTGCGCGGCGTGAGCACGGCCGCAACGCTTTCGGCGGTGAGGTTCTGGCTGTCACGGTCTACATCGGCGAAGACAGGCCGGGCACCGCTCAAAATAATGCTGCTCGCCGAGGCGAAGTAGCTGCGCGGCGTCACGACCACTTCGTCGCCCTCGCCAATGTCGAGCACGCGCAGCGCAAGCTCCAGGGCAAGGGTGCCATTGGCAAGTGCAATGCCGTGTGGCGTTCCGACGTAACCGGCAAACGCCTTTTCGAACCGCTTGCCCTCGCCGCCGGTCCAGTAGTTCACCCGCCCGCTTTCGAGCACGTCGCTCACGGCGCGGGCATCGTCCGCGTCGAAAAACGGCCACGGGCCTAGTCCCTCAAGGCGAGAATCGGGTGCGGGCAACAGTGATTCGCTGGCTTTTGTAGAACTCACCCGGGGCGCTCCGGTGTTGGCAGGTGTGAAAGGCAATCGAGACGACCGTCGTTGCGTTGCGGGTTGTGAGCCCGGAGAGTCTTGCCGGGCGTCGGCTGCGGCTGGCGATACCCGACCGCTGCTGGCCGCTGGCCGGCGTGCGTGAAGTATACCAAGAGCCACACCGGCAAACGTACCTGCCGCCTGGCGGCGCTTCCGTCTGCGCCCATAAGCGCATGATATATTGACTCGTTTTCGCTGTTCGCATAAGGTCTCGCCCTGCCGTCGGGAGACTGTTATTGTGACAGCGCCTGACGCGGCCGTACCGCGTGCTGGAAGTGGCCAATTCAGGGAACGCTCGCCGTTTGCGGGCCTGAATACCGAAAAGCCAGCTTCGCCCTGCCACCGGTCACCGGTTCACAGGCCCGGGCACCGACCATGACGCCCACAACCCCCTGATTCCAAAAAGACCTTCCGGATGAACAGCGATATTTCAATCCTAGACGCCATCGCACTCGTATACCGCCGCAAGTGGATCGCGGTGCTGTTCACCTTTCTGGGCGCCGTCGCGGGTCTGGCAATTGGCTTCCTGACCACGCCGGTGTACCGCTCGCAGGCTCTGCTATCGGTGGTGGAACAGCAGGACACTCGCAGCGGACTGGCCGACCTTGCCAGCCAGTTTGGCGGCCTTGCCGGCGCCGCCGGTCTGTCCTCCGGTGGCAGCGACCGGAACGTGGCCATCGCGGTGCTCCAGTCCCGGGATTTTTGCATCGGCTTCATCCTGGAGCGCGGCATCGACAAGATCATGTACGCAGACCGGCTCGGCGACGACGGTGAAACGTGGATTGAGGAGCTGGGCGGCGCGCCCAGCGAGAGCGACGTGTATGAGCGCTTCCGCAAACAGGTTTTTTCCGTGCGGGAGGACAGCAAAACCGGGCTGATTACGGTGGCGATGGAGTGGTTCGACCCGGCGTTGGCGGCCAGGTGGGCCAACGGCATCGTGGACGAAATCAACCTGCGGCTGCGCACGCGGGCCCGCGAGCGGGCAACAAATTCCATCGCGTATCTTGAGTCCGAGGTGGAGAACACGATCAACGCCGAAACCAAGCAGGCCATCTACCGCCTGATCGAGCAGCAGGTTAACGAAATCATGCTCGCCAACGTCACCGAGGAGTACGCGTTCGAGGTGATCGATCCCGCGACGCCGTCAGACCCGGAAGACGAGGTCAAGCCGCGCAAGCTCTTTCTGCTGATCGCCGGTACCGTCAGCGGATTTATCTTTGCACTCGCGCTCATCGTTGCGCTTGAGCTTCGCGGCGCCGCGGTTGCCCGAGACGAGGCGCCCGCCACCAGCGGGGAGCCCTCGTGATTCGCAAGGCCATCATTCTTGCAGGTGGCAGCGGCAGCCGGCTTTTTCCGGCAACCCTGGGCGTCAGCAAGCAGCTGATTCCGGTGTACGACAAGCCAATGGTGTACTACCCGCTCACCACGCTGATGCTGGCGGGCATCGACCATGTGCTGGTGATTACCACCCCCGTCGAACAGAACCGCTTTCGCGAGTTGCTGGGCGACGGATCGCAATGGGGCATGAGAATCGAGTACGCAGTGCAGGACCAGCCTCGAGGGCTGGCCGAGGCCTTCATCATCGGCGAGTCCTTTGTCGACGGCGATCCCGTGGCGTTGATTCTCGGCGACAACATCTTTTACGGCGAAGGCCTCGGTACCACGCTTCGAAACGCCGCCCGGCACGATGAGGGCGCCTGTGTTTTCGCTTACTATGTCAACGATCCGGAGCGTTACGGCGTTGTTAGCTTTGACGAAGCAGGACGGGTACAGACCATAGAGGAGAAACCGGCCAGACCGAAATCGTCATACGCCATTACGGGCCTGTACTTCTACGATGCGAGGGTTTGCGACTTTGCCGGCAAGCTCGAGCCATCGGCGCGCGGCGAGCTCGAGATTACCGACCTGAATGCCATGTACCTGGAGCAAGGTGCGCTGGACGTCACGATTCTGGGCCGCGGCACCGCCTGGCTGGACACCGGCACGCACGCATCGCTGCTGGATGCTGGCAATTTCATCGCCACCATCGAGAAGCGGCAGCATCTCAAGGTGGCCTGCCCGGAAGAAATCGCCTACCGCCAGGGCTGGATCGACGAGGCCGCGCTCAAGGCGCTGGCCGCCAGGTTTGAAAAAACCGACTACGGACGCTACCTGCAACGCTTGCTGGAGCCCGGCAACCAGTACATCAGTCAATGAGAAAAGACCTGCTAATTTTTGGCGCACCGCAGATTCACGACGACGAGATCAACGAAGTCGCCGAGGTGGTACGATCCGGATGGCTGGGCACCGGTCCGAAGGTGCACCAGTTCGAAGCCGACTTTGCCCGCTACACCGGGGCACCGTACGCAGCCGCGGTGAACTCCTGCACGGCGGCCCTGCACCTCGCGCTAATCGCCGCGGGCGTGGGTCCGGGCGACGAAGTGGTGACCACGCCGATGACGTTCTGTGCGTCGGTCAACTCGATCATTCACACTGGCGCCACGCCGGTGCTTGCGGACATCGATCGCGACACGCTGAACATCGACCCGGACGCGGTGAAAGCCGCAATCACGCCGCGCACCCGCGCCATTCTGCCAGTACATTTCGCTGGCAGGCTGTGCGACATGACGGCGCTCATGGCGCTGGCGGACGCCCACGACCTCAAGGTGATCGAAGACTGCGCACACGCCATCGAAACCACCGTTGACGGCGTTCACGCCGGCACGATTGGCGACTTCGGCTGCTTCAGCTTCTACGTTACCAAGAACGTCATCACCGGCGAAGGCGGCATGGTTACGGCGCGCAACGAGGAGCACCACGAACGCATCAAGCGCCTTGCCCTGCACGGCATGAGCCGTGATGCCTGGAAACGGTTTGGCAGCTCAGGCTACTCGCATTACCAGGTGGTCGAGTGTGGCTTCAAATACAACATGATGGACCTGCAGGCGGCCATCGGCCTTCACCAGCTGCGCCGCGTCGAGGACAACTGGCGCCGCCGCGAGCAAATCTGGCACCAGTATCTCGACGCCTTCGCCAACCTTCCCGTTGGACTGCCGTTGAGCGTGCCTGACGGTCAACAGCACGCGTACCACCTGTTCAGTCTGCAGATTGACAAGGCGCGCTGCGGCGTCGAGCGCGACGAATTCCTTACGCAGATGAAGGCCCGCAATATTGGCGTGGGCGTGCACTACCAGTCGATACCGGAACACCCCGTGTACCAGGAGCGCTTCGGCTGGCGGCCGGAGGATTTCCCCAATGCGTACGCAGTCGGCCGCGGCACGGTAAGCCTGCCGCTGAGCCCGGCGCTCACCGAGAGCGATGTAGACGACGTCATAGCCGCGGTGAAAAGCATCGTCGCATGATGACGGAGCTCGGCAAGGTAGTCAGGCACCAGGCCGGCAACCTGCTGCGCCTTGCCCGCGGTACCCCGATGGCGCCGGTGCCGATGGGCTCGATGACCCTTGACCTGGACGACGTTGCCATTGCCCGGGAGTGCCTTGACCGGCCCGAGATGGTTGACGACGCCTGGACCGCACGCTTCGAGGCGCGCTTTGCCGACGTGGTGCAAACCGGCGAGGCGGTGGCGTTTCGTGCCGGCAGGGTTGCACTGAGTGCCATTCTCGATGCGCTGGACATCGGCCCCGCAGATGAGGTCATCGTTCCCGGTTACACCTGTGTTGTGGTTCCCAATGCCGTGCTCTATCGCGGCGCCACGCCGGTTTACTGCGACATTGAGCTCGAGACCTACGGCGCCGACCTCGAGAGCATCAGGCAATCCTTAAGCGATCGCACGCGCGCCATCGTCGTTCAGCACCTCTATGGCCTGGTCTGTCGCGACTACGAGGCCATCCTGTCGCTGGCTGCCGAGCACGGCATCGCGGTAATCGAGGACTGTGCACACTCGACGGGCGCGAAGTTTCGCGGCGTCCCGGTTGGCCTGCACGGCGACGCCGGCTTCTTTAGCAGCGAACAGACAAAGGTGATCAACACCACCTGCGGCGGCATCGCCGTTTCGCGCCGTCCGGAAATCCTCCAGCGCCTGCGCAACTTCCAGAACGCCTCACCCGCGCCGGATCAACGCGAAGTGCAAAGCGCGCTGCAAAGCGTGGTGTGGAACTACTTTCGCTTTCGCCATCCGCAGCGCTGGTGGCGCGGCGACGTGGCGCGACTGCGCTACGGCCGTCAGCCGTTTGTGGCCACCGGTGAGGACGAAATGGCCGGCAGGGAGCCCGCCGGCTACCGCGGCACGATGAGTGCCGCGATAGCCCGCGTGGGATGTAACCAGCTCGACAAGCTGCAGCGCTACAACGAGCGGCGGCGGCGCAATGCCCGGCACTGGGAGGCATGGTGCGAGGAGCATGGCTTCGCACAGCCGCGAGTCATCGCTGAGTCGGAACCGGTGTTCCTGCGTTACCCCGTGCTCGTCGATGCGGCGCTCAAGAGAAGCCCCGCGAACATGTATCGCCGCTACGGCGTCTGGCCTGGCGTGTGGTTCAAAAGCCATCTGCACCCGTCGACGCGCGAGGTTTCCGGATGCCCGACGGCTGCGACCGCCGTGGAGCAGTGCGTCAACCTGCCGTGCCTCACCGACGATGATTAGCGTGCTGCGCGACGCGCTGTTGCTGCTGCGGGAGCTTGCGTATGGCATTGTGCGCAACAACAGCTCACTCATTGCCGGGCGCCTACGCCGCTGGGTAATGGGTACGCCCTGCCGCATCGACACCGCCGTAGTCATTTCTCATCCGCGCAATTTTCACGGGGCACCGCGTTCTGCGCTGCGCCACGGTTGCCATATTATCAATCGATACGGCAGCGTCACGCTCGGCACACGCTCGCACCTGGGCGCCTTCTGCCACGTGAACGCCATGCGCGGCGAAGTACGCCTCGGCGACGACGTCGCGATTGGGCCCGGCACGGCAATCATCAGCTATTCCAACCAGTACGAAGCCGGTGCAGACATTGCCGATTCCACGGTTACCGACGATGTGGCAATTGCCGACCACGTTTTTGTTGGCGCGAACGTTACCATTCTGCCGGGTGCAGTCATCGAGCCGCACGTTGTGGTGGGGGCGGGCGCGGTGGTGAAAGGGCGCCTGGAATCCTATGGAGTGTACGTTGGCGCACCGTGCAGGCGGGTTCGCGAACTGCCGCGGGCGGACAAGCCCGGGGGCGGCCCGGAGGACGAAAAGAGCGATGCATAACCGTCTCATTCACGCCATCAACCGGCGCATCGCCGAATCCCTCGAGTACTCGGGCACAGTGGTGGACCTCGGCTGCGGTTCGGCGCCCTACCGCGAGCTCATTCTTGCGACGGCCGATGAGTACGTGGGTGTCGACTGGGATGCCAGTCAGCACGACCGCAGTCACGTCGACGTTACCGCCGACCTGACCAAGCCGCTGCCCTTCAAGGATGCGTCGGCCGACACTGTGGTGTCTTTCCAGGTGATGGAGCACCTGCCAGAGACCGGCCTTTTCCTGGATGAGATCCGGCGCATACTGCGGCCGGGAGGCCGCGTGTTCATCACGGTGCCTTTCATGTGGCACGTGCACGAGGCACCGCACGACTACTACCGGTTCACCCGCCACGGTCTTGAGTACCTGTTTGACAAGCACGGCTTCGAGCAGGTGAACGTAGAAGCCAACACGGGCTTCTGGCAGACCTTCGTACTCAAGTTCAACTATGAGACGCGGCGCTATGCGCGCGGCCCGCTGTGGCTTCTGTTCGCGCCGCTGTGGCTGCTTGGCCAGTGGCTTGCACCGCCACTCGACAGACTGCTGCCGAGGCCGCAGGAAACGGCAAGCTACACCGTGAAAGCCCGCGTGCCGGAGACAGCGTCATGAACACGGCGCAGGTCGCGGCGCGGGCCTGCGCCCGGCTGCCGGTGGCGCCCGCCAGAAAACTCGCCGCGTACCAGCTGATCACGCGCACCTTTGCGCCGTCGGCCGAGAAGGCCCGCAGTGTACTCAGCGCTCGCCGCCTGTTTCTGATCACCAGCACCGGACGTACCGGCACCACCTGGCTGGCGACGCTGCTGAACACGATTGACGGAGTCCGCGCGACGCACGAGCCGGTGCCCGCGGAACAGGCTGCGCATGCCGCCGCGCTCGCTGATCCGGCAAGCGCCGCCCCCTACGTCGAGACGTTTCGAATGCGGGAGATTGCCTGGCGCCTGCAGGACGACCGCAATGCGATCTACGGAGAGGTGAACGGCGCGCTCCGCCGCCACCTGGAGGCGCTGCGCGCCAGCCTTCCACAGCTCACCGTTCTGCACATTGTGCGGCACCCGCGAAACGTCGTCGCTTCGATGTTGAATCGCGACGCCCTGACACCAAACGACCGCATCTACCGGGAACTCGCCTTTCCCGCGGCTATCGACGCTGCGCGCTGGCAGGCGATGAGCCGCGTTGAACGGCTGTGCTGGCTGTGGAGCGCAGACAACGCCTACATGCGCCGCCACGCGTCGGGACTTGCGGTATTCGAGGACATCACGCAAAGCTACGGCAGCCTGCGCGAACAGGTGCTCGATCCGCTCGGCCTGTCCCTCGACGAAGCCGTGTTCGACGCACATCGCAACCGCGGCCGCAATGAAACACGACGCGCCACCCGCGTCGAGCATGAGTGGTCTGACGCCGAAGAGGCGGCATACGACGAGTATTGCGGCGCCGAGCTTGCTCACTACGCGCGTTACGCCGGGCAGAGCGGGGCTGCGGCCGACAACACGCAGCATGGCTGAGACTACCGCCACCAGCGCCGCGCGCTGGTCCATCGTGCAGGGTGCCGGCGGCATCGTCCTGCAGTTTGCCACCCTTGCAGTGCTCGGACGCCTGCTGTCGCCTGCCGTGTTCGGCGCCATGGCGATTCTGTTTGTCGTTCACAAAATCGCCATGCTGTTCGCGCAGATGGGGCTGGCCTCGTCCCTTATACAGCGCAAGGATCTCAGCCGCGCTGCACAGGACTCACTGTACTGGCTGAGCGTTGCGCTCGGCGCCGTCGTAAGCGTCGTTGTCATACTCATTGCACCGCTTGTCGCAGCGGCCTTCTCGTTGCCGGAACTGACGCCAACCACACGGGTTGTTGGACTCACGTTTGTGGTGTCAGCGTTCGCGGTGCAGTACCAGGCGCTGGCGCAACGCGAGCTTCGCATGCGGCGCATGGCGTTGATCAACCTTTCAAGCCTCGTAGCAACCGCCGTTGTCGCTATCGGTCTTGCGCTCAACGGCTTCGGCCTCTGGGCGCTGGTTGCCGGCCTGTTTGCGGCAACGCTGGTGCGATCGGCCGCGTACCTGGTAACCGGTATTCGCGATCACGGCCTGCCGTCAGTGCATTTCTCCTGGCAGGAAGCGCGGCCGCTCGTGGCGTTCGGCGCCCACCGCTTCGGCGCGATGCTCGCCAACGCGGTGAACACGCACGTTGACCAGTTCCTGGTGGGCCTGATGCTCGGCGCGCAGCCGCTGGGCTTTTACAGCGTGGCCAACCGCATCGTGCGTCAACCGGTCGACCTGATTAACCCTGTGGTAACTCGTGTCGCCTTCCCGTGGCTGTCCCGCCTTCAGGACGACGACAAGCGCCTCGTTGACAGCTATTTGCGCATCATTGCCCTGGTAACAACAGTCAACGCGCCGCTCATGGTCGCCGCCGCGGTGGTTGCGCCCTGGCTCGTGCCGTTGCTGCTGGGCCCCGGGTGGGAACCGGCCGTAATCCTGGTGCAGATTCTGGCCGCCTATTCGCTCGTGCGCTCGGTGATTGGCGCTGGCGGCAGCCTGTTACTCGCCAAGGGACGCGCCGACTGGACCTTTTACTGGAACCTCGTTCTCCTGCTTGTCTACCCGGCGACGCTGTTCTTCGCGGCGCGTTCGGGCAGCATCACCGTGCTGGCCGGCACGCTCACGCTCGTGCAGTGCCTCGTGCTGCTGGTCTATCACCGCTTTCTCGTGCGGCCGCTCACGGGCATTAGCCTCGCGCGTTTCCTGTCCGCGGTCGCGCGGCCCGCGGCGGTTGCAGCGCTGGCCGGGGGCATTGCATACGCGGCGCTTGGCGCCCTCGGCATCACCGGCAATCTCGGCAACATCGTTGCTGGCACACTGGTTGGCGGGGCTGCTTACCTTGCGCTGGCACGGCTCCTGATCCCGAGGGAGTTCGCCGAGATCACCCGCATCTTCATCGGCAAAATTTCTGCTTCCTCAGCACGATAGCCAATCGTCCGCGACTGCAACCGGCAAGGGCCATGCGGTATGATGCGCGCGGTCATGAGCACAACAATGGCAACACAGCGCATCGGTAGCGTCACGGTGCACCCGCACCGTCTGCTCGGCTACCTGACGTACTGCCTCGTCCTTGTGGCCGTGTTCTTCTGGACGCTGCGTTTTTTACCCTACCCGTCGCAGACAACCGCAATGGCGCTGGCCTTTACCGTTGGCGCGGTGGTGCCACTGTGCCTGGTCTTTCGTGAGCACATCGACCTCATCGAACCGATCTACCCGTTCTCGGCGATGTATTTTTTCTTCTTTCCGGCCGCGGTCTACTTCATTCTCACCGACTTCCAGTTTTCCAAGCACAACCTGATTGCCGACCCGCTGGTGCGAAACGGCGTTCTGGTTCGGTCGCTGATACTCGTCGCACTCGGCTATCTCGCCATACTGTCCGGCTATTTCGCCGGCAGCCGGCAGGCCCGACGGCGCCCGATAAGTTTTGAAGAAAGCGGCGGCATACCTGACTGGCTGTACGATATCGCCATTGCGGTGCTGTTCGGCATTGGCCTGCTCAATTTTGTGTACCTTGTGTCTACCTATCCAGGCGGACTGTACGCTTACTATGCCGAGATGGGGCTGCGCGAGCATCGCCTCGACAAGCTGGGTGAGGGCGTATCTACCGCCGGTCTGCAGCTCATCGTCGCATCAGTATGGCTGTGCCTGTTCACGCTGATGCGCAGGCTGCGTCGCGAGCAAACCGTTTCGACGCTTCGCTACGTTTTTGTCGCCTGCGTGGTAGTGCTGGCCGCCGCCGCTCTCACCAGCCAGGGGCGACTCTTCCAGACCGTTTCGTACTGCCTGGTGGTTGCCGCCATGGTGTACGCTTTTTCGTCCAGCCCGACGAAGAACCGCTCCATGATTCTGACAGGCATCGGTCTTTTCGCCGCGGGCCTTGCGCTGTACTTCGGCAGGCTTGTAAGCGTGCTGCTTATCAACCAGCCAGAGATTTTTTCGCGGCTTGGTTTCAGCGGCGTCGTGAACACGTTTTTTACCGCGCTGAACCGCCTGATTCTCGACTCCGGAAACGTCACCGACCTGACGTCGCTGATGAACACGGTGGCGTACTGGGAACAGGACTACCCGTTTCTGTATGGAGAATCGTTCTTCGCTGTTCTGTCGCGCCTGTTGCCGGGGCTGGAATTTCGCAGCGTCGCGGAAATAACCCAGCCCGACTGGGCAACCGGAACCGGTGCCTGGCCACCCACCTTCGTGGGTGAGCTCTACGCCAACTTTGGCTCCACTGGCGTTATCTGCGGCATGCTGGTGGCGGGCTTTCTTCTCGGCCGCATTTATCGCAGCTGCGCCAGCAGCGGCAGCTTCTGGCTGACGTTCGTGCTTTGCACCGTCGCCTTTCGCTTCGCGTTTGTGCTGCCCAAGGGTGAGACCGTTAATCTCAACGGCGTTTTCTGGCTGCTTGCACCACCATTGCTGACGGTAGGGGCCCTGCAACTGGTGGCTGCCACGTTGCAGGCCAGCAAGGCGCGGCATCGCACCGGCAAGGCAGTCTGAGAGCTTCGGTTACGGGCGCGCTGAGTGCGCGCCCGGCGGGTGTGACTTTACTGGGTGCGGTTGCTGCTCAGCGGCGTGACGTTCGCAATTGGCGTGATCGCGCCATCGGAACTCGCCACTTCCTGCGTCTGCCAGACAAGGTCCACAACGTTGGACGACGGCTTGTACTCGTTGACCGCGGCCATCAGGGTGTGGCGGGCCGACTCGCAGTCAAAGCGCCTGCAGGCAACACGCAATTCATCCAGCACCCTGCTGACGCGCTCCCACGGCAGCATTTGCTCCTCGGCGCGCATGATCATCGGGTGCTTCGTGCCCATCACGTTGTTGCCGATCAACAGCTCCTCGTAGAGCTTTTCCGCCGGCCTGAGGCCCGTGTACTTGATTTCGATGTCGCCGTCGGGGTTGTCTTCGCTCATCACCGTCAGGCCCATGAGGTGAACCATGCGCTTGGCGAGATCGGCAATCTTCACCGGCTTGCCCATGTCGAGCACGAACACGTCACCGCCCCTGCCGAGCGAACCGGCCTGGATGACGAGCTGCGCCGCCTCCGGAATGGTCATGAAGTAACGAATGATCTCCGGGTGCGTGACCGTCACGGGGCCACCGCGGCGAATCTGCTCGCGGAACAGGGGCACGACGGAGCCGGATGACTCCAGCACGTTGCCAAAGCGCACCATGCAAAAGCGTGTGGACGTGCCACGGTCGTCAAGCCCCTGCAACACCATCTCGGCAAGGCGCTTGGTCGCGCCCATAACGTTCGTGGGGCAGACCGCCTTGTCGGTGGACACGAGCACGAACGTCTCGACGTTGCACTCCATCGCCGCCAGCGCTGTGTGGTAGGTGCCGAACACGTTGTTGTGCACGCCCTGGAGCATGTTTTGCTCCACCATGGGCACGTGCTTGTAGGCGGCGGCGTGGTAGACGGTCTGTACGCCAAAAGACGTCATGATCGACGTCATGCGTTCCTTGTTTTCGACAGAGCCCAGCAGCGGCACCACATCGACCGCGTCGTTGTCTTTGCCGTCGCGCTCGAACGTGGCCGACAGCTCTTTGTTCACGTCGTACAGCGCCAGCTCCGAGTGCTCGACGAGCAGCAGGCGCTTGGGCCCGAGGCGCACGATCTGGCGGCACAGCTCCGAGCCGATGGAGCCGCCAGCACCGGTCACCATGATGACCTTGTCGCGAATGCAGGCGTCCAGCAGCGCCTCGTGCGGGGGCACGGTGTCCCGGCCCAGCAGATCAGCCACGTCCACATCGCGAATTTCGTCCACGCGCGCGTTGCCCGAGATCAGGTCGGAGAAGTTCGGCATGGTCTGGATGTGAACGTGCAGGTCTTCAAGCTGGCTGATGATTCGCATACGCCGGCGACGCGAAACCGACGGCAACGCAAGCAGCACTCTTGTGATTTCCAGGTCGTTAACCAGGCGCGGCAGATCGGCGGGATTGAACACTTCGATGCCGTTGATGACGCTGCCGTGCAGCGCAACGCTGTCGTCCACGAAGGCCACGGGCAGAAACTCCTGGCCGCCAACCAGCGCCGAAGCCAGCCTCGCGCCGGCACCGCCCGCGCCATAAACGGCAACCCGCTCGCCGCGCCGATGCTGGCGCTGCAGGTAACTGCGCACCGCGAAGCGGCTGCCGCCAACGTAGAGCACGGTGGCGCCCCAGAACATGACCAGGGCGGTCGACGGTACCGTAGCCGGCGCCAGGAAATGGGCGATCGCGCCGAATAACAGCACCATCAGGGTCACCCCCTGAAGCACCGCGAACACCGCGCGTGGCCCCATAAATCGCACCACGGCGCGATACAGACCCAGGCGGCCAAAGATGGGAATGGTCAGCCCGACCGCAACGGGATAGAGCCACCATGTTGCAAGAATGGCTGGAAACGGCTCGGCGTAGTGCAGTGCGAACGCACAGATCAGCGCCAGAGGCACCATGACCGAGTCACCCGCGATCATGATGGCTCTTTTCGTTCGCCGGGGCAGACGTCCGAGACGGCTTGCGAGGGCTGAAACCTCCGCCAGATCTCTCCTGTTCAAAAAATCACTCCTTAATCGAGCGGCCAATTCGGCTCTGTCGCGGGCGCATAGTCCCGGCGGCCATCAATGGCGGGTCGAAGTATACATAATGTTGCGATGCTTTGCTAAAGTGTTGCTTTAAGAACAAATATCGCACTCAAGCGTTCAAAAAATGCCTCTCAGCGCACTGCCGCAGTGTTTTTGCGAGTGCACGAGCCGGCCTAGAACGACGCCACGGCAGCCGCCGCAACGCCGATGTTGTAGACGATCTGGGTAACGCTCTGCCAGAGGGCAAGGCTGCCGATGCGGTCGGCGTCCAGCGGGACCACGATGGTGTCGCCAGGCCGGATTTCATCGTTTGCCTGAGCCTTGCTGAACCAGCGCGAGCCACTCCTCGAAATCACGTCACCGTTGGCACGCACGACGTACACCCGCTGCTCGTCAGCGTTGGCCGTCATGCCTCCACTTTTCACGATGTATGAATCCCGCGCCAGGCCTGGCGTGTATATGTGGGAAGTTGCGTATTGCACTTCGCCGATAACGGTCACTTCCTGGCTGCGCGGCGGAATGTACAGCTGGTCGCCGTTCTCGAGCAGAATATCTACCGTCGTGTTGCCCTGCTGAACAAGCAACCGATTCAAGTCAATGACCAGCCGCCCCTGCGGCTCGGTTTCTTCGAGCTGGGTCAGCAGTTGCTCCGCATCGCTGCGGGCCACCTGGTTGTCCTGGGGCAGCGCGCTGAGTTCGGTGCGCACCCGCTCGGCAAGGCGCCGCAGCTGTTCGCGCTCGCGCTCTTTCAGGTCCTCGCGAAGAAAAACGCTGCCCTCCGGAAACGCCAGCCCCGTAAGCCCACCGGCGCGCTCGATGGCGGCACTCAGGTACTCGCCACGGCGAATGGTGTAGGTGCCGGGGAACTTGACCTCACCAACAATCTCCAGCGTTTCCTGGTCGCGCCACAGCGGAATCTCGCGGATGTTTACGTAGTCGTAGGGTTCCAGCACCACATCGTGAGTCGGATCACCCGCCAGCGCGGCGGCCAAGTCGAACACCTGGTGCTCGGCCTCGCGTCGTTCGCCGCCGTCCAGCACGTAGTAGCGGGTCAGCTCGGCGCTCTGCACGTACGCGTTTTCCCGCAGGCTGCCGGCCGCACGCACCAGGTCGCTCACGCGCATGCCCTTCTCCAGCGGATAGTCACCGGGAGCACGAACCCGGCCGCCGATGGATGCGACATACGCCGGGCGATCAGGGCTTGCGTACTTGATGGCCATGTCGAGTTTCGGCTGAATGCGGGCGGCGCGGTCGGCGGCAATCGAAAACACGGTGATCTCGTCGCGCGGCATGAGCAGCGTGTCGTCGTCCGAACCTGGCGCCGCAAGCGCCGCCGTAAGATTGGCCGACAACAGCTCCACGTGACGGTCCGGCCCCACGAGGCGCCTGACAAGCAGGTAGTTGAGGTCTGCTTCGGGCTTCAGCAAGGCAGGCGACCGGACGAGGTCAGTAAGGCGCATGCCCGGCCGCCACTGCCTGGGGCCCGAACGCAATACATGACCGCCCAGGGTCACCGCTTCGTTCAGCACGTCCAGCGCCGTGAAGATGGAAACCGCGTCGCCGGCTTCCAGCGCCAGGTCCTTGCTGTCGGCAAGGCTGGTGGTGACCACGTTGAGCCCATCCCCCCCGGTGAAGCGCTCGATGCGCACCTCGGTGCGAAGCGCCGACGGCAGCGTGCCGCCTGCCAGCTGCACCGCCTGCGCGAGGGTACGCTCCGTGCGCAGCTCGTAGATTGCGGGCCTGCGGACCTCTCCGAAAATCGCAACCTGACTGCCCGCCGGCGGCACGAAGATGACGTCCCCCGGTTCGAGCGTTGCGTCTGCACTCGTGTTGCCACGAAGCAGTAGGTCGTAAAGATCCAGGCGGCTCACGATCCTGCCTTTGCGTTTTAGCTGAACGTCCCGAAGCGAGCCCGAAGGCAGAAGGCCGCCACTGACGAACAGCGCGTTGGTCATCGTTGCTAGACCACTAACGGTGTACGACCCGGGTTGGTTGACATCACCCAGCACAAAAACCCGAATCGACCGGAGTTCGCCCATCGCCACGGTGGCGCTCGCGCCGATTATCTCCCGCTCGACACGCGCGATGATCTCGTCCCGAAGCTGCTGGAACTGCATGCCAGACACGGCATACGGGCCGCTACCGGGAATGGTGATCGCCCCGTCGCGACCCACATCGAGTTCGTAACTGGCGTCCTGTTTTCCGAAAAGGCGCACAACAACGGTGTCCCCCGGACCCACCACGTAGTCGGCGGGAACCGGCATGTCCGACGCCGGGGCGAACGTTGTGGGCGTGCCTTCAAACAGGCTGAGGCCGAATACTTCGAGCGAATCCGTACCCGTGGGAACGATCGGCAGAATGCTCGCCTCGATCAGGAAATCGGCGAGCTTGGGCTCGGAATACAGCCGCACAACCACCTGCTGAGCGGTCAGCCCGGCAAGCGTGATACGCCCGATGCCGGGCAGCTCGATGGCACCCTCACGGTCGAGGTCGTACATTCGCGACCCCATCGCGCGCGCGAAACCCTCGTGCTCGATCTCCAGTTCTTCCGGGGGAATGAGTTGTATAACCACGGTGCTTCCCGGCTCCAGAACCTGTTCGCCGGTCTCTTCCTCGAAGTCGGGCTCGGCCAGCCCGGGTTCGGGCTGCAGCTCCGACTCCGCGTCCGGCGAGCTGGATTCGCCGACCTCGCTAGTGTCACCACCGAGAATGCGCTCAATGGCGGCGCGCTGCTCCGGCGTCAGGTTTCGCAGCTGCTGGAGCTGCTGGGGAGTGAGGTTCTGCGCACCTGATGACGCCCAGGTCAGCAGGGCGCAGGCCGCCACGACTGTCATCAGACAGTAACGCAATCGCTGCAGTGTGGAAGAGTCGATTCGCATCGGAATGTAAATTGCCTACTGGTTATCGTTAGCGATGGCTGCGCCAGTTGATGAACGCCAGTACGTCTTCACTACTGGTGTTCTCCGACGGCGTCTCCAGGGACTGGAAACCGAGGCCGACGCTCAGCACGCCGTCCAGGAAGTCCCTCTCATGACTGGTATCAAGTGCCACGTAGTCCTGTTTCACAGGGGTGAGAAAATTCTCCGGTTCCGGGCTGCCACCGCGATTCAACTCGGCAACCCGCAGGCTCGCAGTGTAACGCCGCGAACGCGAGTCAATGAAGGTGCCCCCAAAGGCCACCTGGCGCGAGTCGGCATCAGTCGAGTGACCGATGGGGCGCTGCCGGTAGCGGTAACCGTCCGGGTACAGGCTACTGGCATACGCACAATTGTATATTCGGCTTGATTCGTGAAACTGGCAGGTTGTATCGGAAAATTCCAGGTACAAGCGGTAACCGGCGCCGGCGTCACCCCAGCGCCCGGTCGTGGACAAACCCAACTGACCCAGGAAGCGGCTCGGCAAGCCACCGGCCTCGTCCTCGCCCATGAGCTGGCCGTAGAACACCAGGGGCCGCGAGCCGCGAAGCGCAGTCCAGCGCCAGTCGTAGCCAGCGAGCTGGTTGCCTGGCTCCTCGTCGCGATCCACTTCGCCGGCGTTGTCCCTGCCGAACAGCATGTCGAGGAAGCTGTCGAAGGTCTCAGGGCGGCCTTCACCACCCCACTGAGCGGTGCGGCTAAGACCGATCTCAAGGCTCTTTATCGGCCGAAACGCGAACCTGGCGCCGAACAGGTAGGGATCAGGAACCGCGCGATCGCCCTCGAGATTTCCCATGAATACGCTGGCCCGCCACGGGCCGATCCAGCGTAGCCACTTGATCTCGGCAGGGTCGGTAACGTTACGCTGAAGCATCACCCCGGCGACCGGCCGTGCGCTGGTCGACAGGCCCAGCGTGCTTTCCCATCCTGGCCCCCACCATTTGTCCTGCAGACCGACGGAGACCATGGTGTTACCGAGCGCGAAGCCGGCATAGGACCCGTCGAAGCGGAAACTCTGATCGTCACCACCCTCTGCGACGGCTGTCATTTCGAGGCGGGTGGCAAACCGCATACCCGTGTAGCCGAAGGCAACGCTTGCCTCCCCGTTGCCGCGTGGGGTGTTTTCGAAGGACCGGATCGGGCGTTGCGTTTCCGATGCCGACACCCGGTACTCCCCCCGGATGGAGCCCCAGGCGGTTTCGACGGCAACGCGCTCTTCGAGCCGGGACACCACGCTGGCAATCGCGGGGTTGTCGAGTTGCTCGGCCGGGACGCTGTTTAAGGCCTTCGCAATATTGCCCCAGCTCATCGGCCAGGTGGTCACCGGTATATTGATCGCACCGCTGTCGGCGAGAAACTCGATGTCGTATCGCAGCATGACGTCGCCAGGCGCGGCCCAGGGCTCAGCCGACGCAACGATGGGCAACGCAAGCCCTGCGCACAGCGCCGGCGCGGCGACAATCACCGCCGCACGCGCGTGCTGCCGCAACCACGGCCAGGTACGAAAGAAAGCAACTAACATACTGTTTTTTCGAGTATTTCTCTTGCCATTGAAGCTTGGCATGGACCAGCGGGTTGCGCGCGTGCCAGGAGCAGGCGAGTCCAGAACCGGCAGAGTATAAACGTTTCCTCGGTGATCATCGAACTACCTGCCTGCGGGATTCAGGCCTGAACCGGGCATTTCGACCGGAAACGGCATACGGCGTTCCGCGCGGCCGCATGGCATGGGATGTTTTTTTGCAATCGGCATTGCCACCCACCCCCAAGCCGTACTGCTGGCAGCCTGTTGCCGTCGGCAGCAAGTCACCTAACTGAACAACCCGGCTTTGCCACCGAATATCGACTCCGTATAGAATCGCGGCCCGGACGGAGCGATTGACTCAACTGGAGAGCACTCTTCGCCCGCGAACCGGGGCGCCGGTGAGCCGCTAATCTCCATCGCTCCGCACATCTCTTTCACACCGCCAGTTGAGCGCCAGGCGTTGGTCGGCGGCCGGCGATGGCGGCTCCACGCCAGGCCGCGTTCGAAACAGATCTTCCTGCATCCGATGAAAATTATTTACCTGCACCAGTACTTCAATACGCCCGATATGGCCGGCGCCACGCGCTCTTACGAGCTCGCCCGGCGGCTCGTCGCCATGGGTCATGAAGTGCATATGGTCACGTCGGATCGGGACGGGCTCCATGCCACCGGCAGCGACTGGCACGTAAGCGACGAGGCCGGCATCAACGTGCACTGGTTTCCGGTGCCCTACAGCAACAAGATGTCGTTTCTCCAACGTACGCGCGCCTTCCTGAAGTTCGCCGTGGCAGCATCGCGCAAAGCCGCCTCACTTGGCGGCGACGTGGTGTTCGCTACCAGTACTCCACTGACAATTGCCGTGCCGGCGATGTATGCCATTCGGCGCAATCGCATCCCGATGGTGTTCGAGGTGCGGGACCTGTGGCCCGCGGTGCCGATTGCGCTCGGCGTGTTGAAGAACCCGGTGCTGAAATTCCTGGCGCTATGGCTTGAGAACAAGGCATACCAGAGTTCCACGGAAATTGTCGCGCTGGCGCCGGGTATGAAAGAAGAGGTCGTGAAGAGCGGTTATCCCGCTGACAAGGTCACAGTGATTCCCAATGGCTGCGACCTGGAGCTGTTTCAAAACCGCGAGGGCGAGGTCGAGGCGCTTCGCGCGAAGAACGAATGGCTGCAAGACAGGCCGCTCGTCAGCTACATCGGCACCCTTGGGCGCGTTAATGCCGTCGACTATCTCGTGCGCGTTGCAGGCCACATGCTGGAGCTCGATCCCGAGGTTCGTTTCGTGGTGATCGGCGGCGGCGCCGAAGCGCCCAAGATTCGGGCGCTCGCGCAGGAACTCAACGTGCTCGATAAAAACTTTTTCATGTTCGACAGGATGCCCAAGGCGCAGGTTGTGCCGTGGTTCTGCGCGTCGAGCATGTCCATAGCGCTGGTGACCGGCCCTCGATTCATCTGGAAGGACGCCACCCAGAACAAGTATTTCGACACCATGGCCGCCGGACGCCCGGTGGCGGCCAACTACGACGGCTGGCAGGCACAGCTTGTGAGCGACGAAGGCGGCGGCGTGATTCTCGACGCAAAGAACCACGAGCAGGCGGCGCGGCAACTGCTGGCGAAGCTTAGCGACGAAAAGTGGATGCGCGAAGCCTCGGAAATTGCCAGCAACCTGGCGCGAACCCGGTTCTCCCGCGACAGCCATGGGCAGGCGCTGGAAGAGGTCCTTGCGCGGGCTGTGTCAGAATACGCATGATTTCAAGCGCCGGCGGCCGGTCATGACGCCGCCTGGGGCGCTTTCAACAACGTGGTAATGGAGTAAGTAGTGAAGAGGTTTGGATTAATTGGCGCAGCGGGCTACGTTGCGCCACGCCACATGCGCGCGATTCAGGAGACCGGGAACCGATTGGTCGCGGCGCTCGACATTCATGACTCCGTCGGCATTATCGACAGCTACGCGCCAGATGCGGACTTTTTCACGGAATTCGAGCGCTTCGACCGGCACGTGGACCTGCGCCGGCGCAGCGGCAACCCCATCGACATTTTCTCGATATGCTCGCCAAATTACCTGCACGATGCGCACGTTCGGTTTGCGCTTCGCTCCGGCGCCGATGCCATCTGCGAAAAGCCGCTGGTGCTCAACCCGTGGAACCTCGATGGCCTTGCCGAGATGGAGCAGGAGACTGGCAAGCGCGTGTGGTCGATTCTTCAGCTGCGACTGCATCCGAGCATCATTGCACTGCGTGAGAAGATACAGTCCGGCACAAAAGACACGAAGCACGATGTGGACCTCACGTATATCACATCGCGGGGCCGCTGGTACTTCACATCCTGGAAGGGCGCCAACGAAAAGTCCGGAGGCATTGCCACCAACATTGGCGTGCACTTTTTCGACATGCTTCACTTTGTTTTCGGTGAGCTGCAGACCAACGTCCTCAATTACTCCGCGCCGGGCACAGCGGCCGGCTATCTTGAGTACGAACGGGCACGGGTTCGCTGGTTCATGTCAGCCGATGAGAAGAACCTCCCCGAGTCGGCCGCGGCTGCCAACAAGCGCACCTACCGCCTCGTGAGTGTCGACGGCGAGGCCGTGGAATTTTCCGACGGCTTCACAGACCTGCATACGGTGAGCTACCAGGAAGTCCTGGCCGGGCGCGGCTTCGGCATTGAAGAGAACCGCAATGCCATTGAAACCGTATCAGCGCTTCGGGGCATGGAGCCGGTCGGATTGCGCGGCGACTATCACCCGTACCTGAAAAAGACGGTTGCCTGACGTAGCGGCTGCAAAGGAGTAGCAATGGCCTCGATTCACGAGTCGGCAATTGTTGACGACGGTGCACAGCTTGGCGAAGGCACGCGGGTCTGGCACTGGGTGCACATTTGTAGCGGCGCCCGAATCGGCAATGACTGTTCACTTGGGCAGAACGTCTTTGTGGGCAACAAGGTTGCCATTGGCAACAACGTCAAGATTCAGAACAACGTGTCGGTTTACGACAACGTGACGCTCGAAGACGATGTGTTCTGTGGCCCAAGCATGGTGTTCACCAACGTCTACAACCCGCGGTCGGCGGTGTCCCGCAAAGACGAGTATCGGGACACCCTGGTGCGCAAGGGAGCAACCCTTGGCGCCAACTGCACCATCGTGTGCGGCGTGAGCATCGGCCGCTTTGCCTTTGTCGGTGCCGGTGCGGTCATTCGGGCCGACGTACCCGATTACGCCATGATGGTGGGAGTACCGGCCCGCCAGGTCGGCTGGATCAGTGAATTTGGCGAACGGCTTGACCTGCCCGTGCAAGGCGACGGTCTTGCGCGCTGCGAGCACACCGGGCAACAGTACAGGCTGGAGGGCGGCATGCTTCGCCGCGTCAGCGAGGAAGGCGAATGAAGTATGTAGACCTGGAGCGTCAGTACCGGCGCATCCAGCAGGACATCGATACCGGCATCAAGGCCGTGCTCGAGCACGGCAAGTACATCAACGGACCGGAAGTCGCGCAGCTGGAGACGCGGCTTGCTCAAACTGCCGGCACCGCGCACGCCATCGGCTGTGCCAACGGCACAGATGCACTGGTGCTTGCATTGATGGCGCTGGACATCGGTCCGGGCCATGCTGTAATCGTGCCGACCTTCACATTCTTTGCCACCGCGGAAGCGGTGCGACTGGTCGGCGCGGTGCCTGTGTTCGTAGATATCGATGAGCGCAGCTACAACATCGACCCGGCCGCCATTGAGAAGGCCATAGCCAGCCACAGCGAGGCGGGCGGGCCGGACCTCAAGGCGATCATTACAGTGGATCTGTTCGGACTGCCGGCCGATTACGACGCTATTTCGGACATTGCCAGCTCACAAGGGCTGTATCTTATCGAGGACGGCGCGCAGTCGTTTGGCGGTTCGCTCGGCGGCCGAATGGCGTGCAGTTTCGGCGACATTGCGACCACCAGTTTCTTTCCGGCCAAACCTCTCGGCTGTTACGGCGACGGAGGCGCACTGTTTACCCCCAATGACGACCTGGCGGAGGTGATTCGCTCCCTTCGCCAGCACGGACAGGGCAAGGACAAGTACAACAACGTTCGAATTGGCATGAACAGCCGCCTGGACAGCCTCCAGGCAGCGGTACTCAACGGCAAGCTCAGCGTATTCACGGAAGAAATCGAGGCGCGCAACGCCGTTGCCGACCGCTACACCGAAGCCCTTTCGGAAACGTTCGTGACACCCCTGATCCCATCAGGCTACCGCTCGGCCTGGGCGCAGTACACCATCCGGTCACGGGGCAAGAGCCGCGAATTTTTCCAGGGCCAGCTCAAGGAAGCCGGCATTCCGACGGCCGTCTACTACGCTACGCCGCTGCACCTGCAGCCGGCCTTTGCCGATTTCAGTAGCGGCGCCGGGGCCTGCCCGGTGGCGGAACAGGTTTCCGCGGAGGTGTTCAGCCTGCCGATGCATCCCTATCTCGAGGACGCAGAGGTAACCCGCGTGATCGATGCACTGCTCGCAGCTGCCTAGCCTCGTGTGGCAGCGCAAGCTCGCGGGCGCGTGAAGGTTCTGCACGTCTGTTCCGGGTATGCGCAGCAGACGCTGTACAACGACCTGGTATCAATGCTCGACGAGAAGTTCGGCGTCGAACAGTTCGTGTACGTGCCGGTTCGCACCCGCCAGGAACTCGACCGTCATCGCAACCGGTCGCTGAAGAAAACCGAGTTTCGCTACTCGCACATTCTCCGCAAGTACCACCGGGTGCTGTTCGGGCGCAAGATTGCAACGGTTCGCCAGGACCTGCTGTCTGCCGTGGAGCCATCGGCCTTTGACGTTGCCCACGCGCACTTCCTGTTCAGCGACGGTGCAGTCGCCCTGAAGCTCAGGCAGCAACACGGCCTGCGCTACCTCGTGGCCGTGCGCAACACCGACATCAACTTCTTCATGAAGTACCGGCCGGATCTCCTGCCACTGGGGCGGGAGATTCTGCGCCACGCCGAGGCGGTGGTTTTCCTGAACCCGGTCTATCGGGACAGGCTGCTTGACAGGATGCCGGCGGAACTGCGCGAACCGCTGGCCGGAAAATGCCACGTGATTCCCAATGGCATTGACACTCAGTGGCTCCACGACGGCTCGCCCCGCAAAACATACGACGGCGAGCGGCTGCGGCTCCTGTTTGTCGGGGGCTTCACGAAGAACAAGAATGTGCCAACGACTCTTCGCGCCGCCGAGATGATCGCCAGCGAAGCAGAGGTTCAGCTGACGCTGGTTGGCGCCGGGGGCGATGGCGAACAGGAGGTAGACGACTTGCTCGCGACCGGCCGCTATCCTTGGGCAACCCGCACCGGGCGCATCGACGATCGCGAGCGGCTGATGCGCGCGTATCGCGACCACGATCTCTTTGTGATGCCGTCCCACCGGGAGACCTTTGGTCTGACGTACGTAGAGGCCCTGTCGCAAGGGCTGCCGGTGGTGCATAGCGTCGGGCAGGGTGTAGACGGCTATTTTCCGCCGGGCACGGTGGCCGAGGCTGCCGACCCCGGCGATGCTGGCAGCGTGGCCTCCGCCATTAGCGCACTTGCCGCGCGCTTGCCGGCAATCAGTGATCAGTGTGTCGAGGAGGCCCGGGCGTTTGCCTGGCCTGCCGTGGCGAAGCACTATGTCGAGCTGTACGAAGCAGTGCGAT